>CBKZPU010000214.1:0-8206 GCA_966696705.1 uncultured Verrucomicrobiaceae bacterium
GCTACATGGGCTGATTCAACCCATTCCGACGTTCGATGTTGGACGTCCGCCGCCGGATGCCCTCCAATCCCCCGCGTGACTGGCCCCGTCGAACTTCTCCAGCAGCTCGTCCGCATTCCTTCGGTTAATCCGGACAATCCGCCGGGCACCGACAAGATCGGCGAGGCGGGCTTGGCGGAGTTCCTCAAGGGCTGGCTGGCCGCCCTCGGGGCCGAGGTGGTGCTGGAGGAGATCAAGCCGGGCCGGCCGAACTTGATCGCCCGCTTCGCGCCGCGCGATGGCCGGCCGCGGATCCTGCTCGGTCCACACCTCGACACGGTCGGCGTCGGCAGCATGACCATCGATCCCTTCGGCGGCGTGATCGGCGACGGCCGGATCTGGGGCCGCGGAACCTCCGACACGAAAGGCCCGATGGCCGCGATGTTGTGGGGCTTGAAGGAAAATCTGGCGAGCCTCGAGAAGCTGCCCGTGGCGGTCGATTTCGTCGCCTTCATGGGCGAGGAATCCGGCCAGTGGGGCTCGAAGGATTTCGCGAGGCATCACGCGCACGACTATGCGTTCGCGATCGTCGGCGAGCCGACTTCGCTCGATATCGTGCACACCACCAAGGGCTCGTTGTGGGCCACTCTGAAAGCCACCGGCAAGGCCGCGCATTCGTCGCAGCCGGAGCGCGGCGACAATGCGGCGATGAAACTCGCCCGCGCGCTCGATGTGCTGGAACGCGAGCTTTCCGCCGAATTGGCGACCTACACGCATCCGGTGCTCGGCCGCTCGACGATCAATGTCGGCGTGCTGCGCGCCGGCTCGCGGCCGAACATCGTGCCGGACCTTGCCGAGGCGGAGATCGACATCCGCATCACTCCGGCGCTGCGCGATGCGGGCGGTGCGCTGGCGTTGTTGGAAAAGACCATTGCCCGTCTCGGGTTGCCGCTGGAGATCGTGAAGCCGAAGGAGAATCCACCGATGGAGATCCCGGCGACGCATCCATGGATCGACCGCATCCAGGAGACGCGGCCCGCGTCGAAGCCGGTCGGCGCGCCGTGGTTTTCCGATGCGGCGCACCTTTCCGCCGTGGGGTTGGCCTCGGTGTGCATGGGGCCGGGGTCGATCGATCAGGCGCACACGTGTGACGAGTTCATCGAGATCGCGGCGCTGGAAGAAGGCGCGGCGTTCTTCACGGACTTCGTCCGGTCGCTGGCGTGAGCAAAGTAGTCTGCACGCGCCGCGTGTGGTTCACCGGTCGGGGAAGCTGTCGGTGGAAGCCGCCGCAATCCCGCTGGTGGAGGGGTGAGCCCCCGGTCCTTCCCCGCAGCAGGGCTGCTGGCTTCGAGCGGCAGCAGGGCTGCCGCAGTCCGGGTCTCCGACCACTGGGGCGAAGCGGTTCTGATAGCCGGGATCACCTCCCGGTCCTTCCGGCAGCCGCACTCGGAGAGTGCGGACCACAATGGAGGCCGGTCCGAGCCGTGCCGGCTCATCGCGCACCTCCCATGCCTCGGGCAGGCCATCCGGCTGGCCGGACCACATCAGCCTTGCGTCTTTCTCCCCCACGTCGTCTGTCTTCCCCCGCGCATGACCACCGTTCTCGAGACGCTCGACAAGGGCACTGCCTATCTCACGAAAAGGGGCATCGAGGACGCGCGGCGGAACATGCAGATGCTCGTCGCGCACCAGCTTTCCTGCACGCGCATGGACCTCTACCTGCGCTTCGACCAGCCGCTGGAGGAAAGCGATCTCGCCCCGCTGCGCGAGCTGCTGAAGAAGCGCGGCGAGGGCGTGCCGATCCAGCACTTGCTCGGCTGCGTCACCTTCCACGGCCGCGATTTCAAGACCGATGCCCGGGCGCTGATCCCCCGCCCCGAGACCGAGGAACTCGCCGAATGGCTGCTGAAAAACGCCACTCTGCCCGCGAGCCCGCGGATCCTCGACATGGGCTGCGGGACCGGTGTGCTCGGGCTCACGCTGGCGGCGGAAATCCCGAACTCCCAGGTGACGCTCGCGGATGTCTCGCCGGAGGCCTTGGCGCTGGCTCGCGAAAACGCCGCCGCGTTGGAAATCGCCAATGCCACTTTCGTCGAAAGCGATCTCTTCGGCGCGCTCGGCGGACAATGCTTCGACCTGATCGTCGCGAATCTGCCCTACGTGCCGGAGACCGACCGGCCGAGCTTGGCGAAGGAACTCGCCCACGATCCCGATCTCGCGCTCTTCGGCGGACGGGACGGGCTGGACGTGATCCGCCGGTTCATCCCGGAGGCTGCCCAGCGCCTGAGCCCCGGCGGCTGGCTCGCGCTGGAAATCGGCATTCACCAGTCAGACGAAGTCGAAGCCTTGCTGCGTGCGGCATCGCTGACCGGCGTCTTGACTCTCAAAGACCTTTCCGGCATCCCCCGCTTCCCGGTCGCGCGATGCGGTGCTTCTTCCACTGATCATTGATCGCCGGTCACTTTCCACTTTCTATGGACAAGCTCATCGTTCACGGCGGCACCCCGATCCACGGCGCAATCACGATTTCCGGATCGAAAAACGCCTCGCTGCCGATTCTCGCCGCCACCCTGCTGACCGATGAGGATTGCGTGATCCGCCGCGTGCCCGATGTCTCGGACACGAACTACATGGTGCAGATCCTCACCGCCCTCGGTGCGGATGTGGAGCGCTTCTCCGGCACCGTGCGGGTGACCGCGGCCGATATTTCCGACACCGCCGACTACGAAATCGTGCGCCGCATGCGCGCCTCGGTCTGCGTGATGGGCCCGCTGCTCGCCCGCAAGCGCCGCTGCGTGGTCGCGCTGCCCGGCGGCTGCGTCATCGGCGACCGGCCGGTGGACTTGCACGTCCGCGGCCTCGAAGCGCTCGGCGCCAAGGCGGAGATCGAAGGCGGCAATGTCGTCCTTTCCGCGCCCGATGGCTTGAAGGGCGCGACCATCGACCTCTGCGGCCCGATGGGCCCGACGGTACTCGGCACCGACAACGTGATGATGGCCGCGACGTTGGCCGAAGGCATCACCACGATCACCTCCGCGGCATGCGAGCCGGAGGTCGTCGATCTCGCCGATTTCCTCAACGCGATGGGCGCGAAGATCAGCGGCGCCGGCACGCCGGTGATCACCATCGAAGGCGTGGCGAAGCTCAAGGGCTGCGTGCACAACGTGATCCCGGACCGCATCGAGGCCGGCACCTTCATGGCCGCCGCGGCGCTCGCCGGTGAAGGCGTCACGCTCCGCCGCATCCGCCACGAACATCTCACGGCCATCACCCAGGCGCTGCGCAAGGCCGGCCACCAGGTGCATTTCAATGACGTCGGCGACGCCTGCACCGTGCACCGCGGCGACAACCCGATGCCCGCGGAAATCGTCACCGAGCCGTATCCCGGTTACCCGACCGACATGCAGGCGCAGATGACCGCGCTGTTTGCCACCACGCCGGGCACCAGCATGGTGGTCGATACGATTTTCCCGCAGCGTTTCATGCACTGCGCCGAGCTCAAGCGCATGGGCGCCGAGATCCAGGTCGCCGATGGCAAAGCGGTGATCAAGGGCGTGGAGAAACTCAGTGCCGCGCCGGTGATGGCGAGCGACCTGCGAGCCTCGGCGGCGCTGGTGTTGGCCGCGCTCACCGCGAAAGGCAGCACCGAGATCCGCCGGCTCTATCACATCGACCGCGGCTACGAGCACATCGATGAGAAGCTCCAGGCGCTCGGAGCGAATGTGGAGCGGGTGAGGGAGTAGCCGACATTCCGTAGGCGCGTTCGTGAGAACGCGGATGCCACGAGAACTGCGATCTCCAAGGACTACTCCCCGCGGTGTCACCACCGCGCCTACAGGAAATTCATGCGTGAATCAGCCGCGTGATCTCCAGCGCGAGTTCAAGCGCCGCGGTGCCTTGCTGGCCGGTCACCGCCGGATCGTGCCCATGCGCGACGCTGGCGATGAAGGCGGCGAGTTCAAGCTTCAGCGGCTCGTCCTTTTCCACTTCCACTTCGGCGCGCTGGATGCCCATGCCTTCCTTCCAGTGGATCTGGCCGGCTTGCTCCTGGTAATCGAGCGAGAGGTAGCAGTCGGATTGGAAGACGCGGATCTTGCGCATCTTCTCCGGGCTGATGCGGCTGGCGGTGATGTTCGCCACGCAGCCGTTCTCGAAGCGAATGCGGGCGTTGGCGATGTCCTCGGAAGGCATCAGCACCGGCACGCCCACCGCATCGATGCTTACGACGGGCGAGCGGACGAGGTGCAGGATGACCTCGATGTCGTGGATCATCAGGTCGAGCACCACGCCGATGTCGATGCTGCGATTTGGGAACGGCGAGAGGCGATGGGCCTCGATGAACTTCGGATGCGTGAGCCGTTGCTCGAGTTGGCGGAGCACGGGATTGAAGCGCTCGATGTGGCCGACCTGGAGGATGCGGCCGGTGCGCTTCGAGGTCTCGACCAACGCGCGGGCATCGTCCACCGACGGCGCGATCGGCTTTTCCATGAGCACGTGGGCACCGAGCTCCATCAGGCGGCAGCCGACTTCGCGGTGGGCGACGGTGGGCACGGCCACGCTGATCGCTTCGGCGCGCTCGGCGAGTTCCTCGAGGGAGGAAACCGGCTCGGCGCCGAATTCATCCGCCACGGCCTTGGCGCGGGCCGGATCGGCATCATAGACCGCGCAGAGCTTCGCGCCGGGGATCAGGCTGTAAACGCGGGCGTGATTGCGCCCCATCGATCCCGCTCCGGCGACCCCTGCACGAATGATTTCCATGGGCGTTAGCTAGGCGGGTGGAGGCCGCTCGGGCAAGCCCTTCACGGGGCATCGTGGAATGCAAGGTGGTCCGCACCCTCCGAGTGCGGTTGGAGCACGTGCAGGGAATTAGAAACCTCAAGAACTTCAACGGTCCGACGCGTGTGGCCGCAATGCCTCCGGGCACCGCGAGAACCGCTTCGGCCGCGCTCGGAGAGTGCGGACCACCATGGCACGGGGTCTCCGGGCACCGCGAGGATCGCCACGACCGGACGACGGGCCATCAGGCGAACATTGCGAGGACGATCGGATCATCAAGGCTCTCCACCACCACATCCGCCCCGCATTCACGGAGCTGGCCGGCATTGAAGCGGCCGGTGGCCACCGCGAGGCAGCGGGCGCCCATCGCTTTCGCGCAGGCGACATCCTTGGGCGTGTCGCCGATCACGAGGGTTTCATCGGCGGAGAAATCGCGACCGGCGTGGGCGGCGGCGCGCTGCAGGGCGACCGGGCCGAGCAGATTGCGGTCCGCATGGTCGCAACCGTAGGCACCGAACGAAAAGTGACCATGCAGGCCGAAGTGGCGCATCTTCGCCGCGGCACCGCCGGCGATGTTTCCCGTGAGGAGCCCCACCGTCACATCGGGCAAGCGCGACAGGCTTTCCAGCAGTTCCGCCGCGCCCGGCAGCACCCGGGCGGGATAGCCGCCGCGGGCGAGATTCTTTTCCAAATGGCGCAGGTAGCAGGCGAAAAAGGCCGCCTCTTCCTCCGGGCCATGGGCGCGGTCGAAGTGCGCGAGGATGCCGGCGAGCACGCCGAGATCGGTGCTGCCGGCGAGATCGAGTTCGGGCCCGCTGCCGCCGAAGCATTCTTCGGCGGCCTCCTGCAAGGCCCGCATCCCGGCACCCCCGGTATCCACCAGGGTGCCGTCGATGTCGAACAGCCAGAGACTCGCTCTGGGCATCGCGCTCACTCCTTGTCAGCCGCGGCTTCCTCCTTGGCGTCCTGCGCCTTGGATTCCTCCTCGGTGAGACCTTCGTGGTGGTCCTCGTCGTTGAAGCCTTCCTCGTCGTCCTCGAAGTCGTCTTCTTCCATCAGCTCGCCGTGGAAGAGGTGGAACCTCCGCTTGCGCTGGTGCGCGGGGAGCGGCGAGAGAGTCATGCCGACGGCACGGCCATTGAGACGCGGCTCCTGGTCCACGTGGGCGATCTGCTTGAGATCCTCGATGATGCGTTTCATCATCACGAAGCCGAGCTCCTTGTGGGCGTTCTCGCGGCCACGGAATTGCAGGACCATGCGCACCTTGTGACCCGTGTCGAGGAAGCCCTCGGCGCGGCCCATCTTGATGTTGTAGTCGTGCTGGCCGGTGCCCACGCGGAACTTCACTTCCTTCATGCGGGTCGAGCTCTTCGACTTCTGCTTCTTCAACTTGGACTGCTCGTACTTGTACTTGCCGTAATCGACGATGCGGCAGACCGGCGGGTCGGCGTTCGGGGCGATTTCGACCAGGTCGAGCCCGATCATCTTCGCCTTTTCGAGCGCTTCGCGGGAGCTCATGACTCCCATCTGGTCACCGTTGAATAGCACGACACGCACCTTGGGCGCGCGGATCCGGTCGTTGACGCGCGTCATGTCGCGCTGCTGACGACCCTTGAAGTTACCTTTTGATGGCTTGGCGATGGCTTTGTCCTCCGTGGGGTTCAATGCGACGCGGGCGGGTACGGAGAGGCCGCACCTTCACCTGCGAAGGGGTTCGTGGAACGCTGACCCGGATCCGAGATCATACGGGACCGTGACTGCGGAGCCGATCGGGACGAACGGCTGGCAAATTTCTCTCGTGGCGTTCCAAAGAAAACATCATGTGGCCTGGGTGGCCGGCAGTCGCATGAAAACGCGTCGGCCGGTGCCAAACACCGGTGCCTCGCGGGCGACTGAGACGAGTGTATAAGCCCCGGACCGCCAAGTCGCAAGCGGGATTTTTCAAGTGGTCCGCGGGCGCCGGGGGCGGGCGAAGCGGCCCCGAAGGCCCACGGAGGCCTTTCCGGATCGTGCCGGCAACCAAAGTGGTCCGCAATCTCCGAGTGCGGTCGAAGCAGTTCTGGCGGCCGACGGAAAATCTTTGTGCAATCGTGGTCCGCACTCTCCGAGTGCGGTCGAAGCAGTTCTGGCGGCCGACGGAAAAACCTCGCGCTGTCTTGGTCTGCATTCTCCGAGTGCACTCGAAGCAGCTCTGGCGGCCGATGGAAAAACCTCGCGCCGTCTTGGTCTGCACTCTCCGAGTGCGCTCGTAGCAGCTCTGGCGGAATTCGGAGACCTTGTGGTAGTTCGGGCAGCCGCACTCGGAGAGCGCGGTCCTCTATGGCACGAAGTTTCCAAGCGCCGGGAGAATTGCTTCAGCCGCACTCGGAGAGTGCGGACCACTATGGCCTCACCCAATGCAGAAACTCGCCCGGCCTCAGCTTCGCCGGGTTTCCCGCGATGTAACGTTTCAGCCGGAGGAAGGCGGCTTCGCTTCTCACCAGGTGATCGAAGCTCTCGTCCTGCCAGAATCGTCCGCGCCGGCCAAGGAGCTTGTTGATTTGATTAGACGTCCACCGCTTCCACGATTCGACCTGCAAAAGCATTTGGTTCCGCGGAATACCTCCGACAAGCAGGTGGACGTGATTCGGCATCACGACGAAATCGCCGAGCAGGTAGCGGTTGCCATCGAAGCATTTCAGCGCCGACGCGATGATTGCCGCGCAGTCCGGATTTCGAAACGGGCAGCCCCCATGGCAAGAATCCAGTTCAGTCTCCAAAGCTTTCGAGAAACGACGGAAAGCACGGTGCTGCTCGTCCGGCAGCGCTTCCACGTGTTTCTTCCAATCGGGAGCCTCAGGGTTAATGCCGTGCTCGCGGAGCCAGCGGGAGCGTTGCCACCGCCAGCGTTCCCAAGTGCCTTTCGGAATGGAGTCGGCGGTCCGCCAGGTAATGAAGTAGGTTGCTCCGGCTTGGTCCCAATGCGGGAGATGGCCGTTGGTGACGGTCACGGGCAGGGAGGGATCGTAGAAGCGGAAGTCCATGTGGGGGGCCGCTCTCTCCGAGTGCGTTAGCCGGAACTACCACAAGATCTCCGATTTCCGCCAGAACTGCTTCGGCGGCTTGGAGAGTGCGGTCCACGATGGCATGAGGTTTCCGTCGGCCGCCAGAACTGCTTCGGCCGCACTCAGAGAGTGCGGACCACGATGGCATGTGGTTTCCGTCGGCTGCCAGAGCTGCTTCAGCCGCACTCGGAGAGTGTGGTCCACGATGGGCACGCGGTTTCCGTCGGCCGCCGGAACTGCTTCGGCGGCACTTGGAGAGTGTGGTCCACGATGGGCACGCGGTTTCCGTCGGCCGCCAGAGCTGCTTCAGCCGCACTCGGAGAGTGCGGACCACGATGGCATGAGGTTTCCGTCGGCCGCCAGAACGGCTTCAGCCGCACTCGGAGAGTGCGGACCACGATGGCACG
>CBKZPU010000215.1:0-8179 GCA_966696705.1 uncultured Verrucomicrobiaceae bacterium
GCTCTGGACCCAGCCGGAATTGTGGACGTGCGGCTTCGGCTCGCGCTGCTTGCCGGGCTTCGGATGGGGATCCCACACGTCATCGAAGAGCACGAACATGATCCCGACCTTGTGCTTGTCGGCGATCGTCAGGAACTGGTCCATGCGCTTGAGCAGGCCTTCCGAGTCTTGTTCCCACAGCAGATGGTGAAGGAACACGCGGGCGGCATTCATCCCGCAGGAAGCGGCGTAGCCGAGTTCGCGGTCGATGGTTTCCGGATCGAAGGTGTCCGCCTGCCACATCTCGAGCTGGTTGATCGCGGTGCTCGGGACGAAGTTCGAGCCGGCGCGCCATGGCTGGGTCTTGTGCCAAGCGTTGGCCTGCTCGGCGGACCATTGCTGGGCACCGGCGGGAAGGAACAGAAGGCAGGAAAGGGCGGGGAGAAGCGTGGTGAGCTTGGGTTTCATGAGTAAAACGGGGTTGATGAATGGGTAAATGGCGTAACGAGCTTACGGGCGCGGCTCTGCGGCCGTCAAACTTTCGAAAGTCGCGCTGACACAAGGCAAGGTGCCCGCAGTCGGGAATGGATTCTTGGGTGGTAAGCGCATGAAATGGATATTTAGATGACTGAAAGTGCCCGAGTGATGTCGTATCACGGGCCTCCATGATGCTTCGACTGGCGATTCTTGTCTCCCTTGCCTGCCCGCTTTTCGCGCTGGAGTGGCGCGCCGCCGACGGCACCCGCCGCGAATTCGACTTCGACGGCCAAGTCTGGCGGACCACCGGCTTCATCGATCCCACCGGCCGAGCGCTGCCCGTGGCGAGCGACGAATTCCACATGCGCACGATGGATGACCGCGAGTGGACGGTGGCCGACTATCGCTCGGCCGGGGAGCCGGAGAAAACCGCCGCGGGGCTGGTCTTCCGCTACGTGTGGCCGGAGGGCACGGCCTTGCCCGAGAACGCGCCGTCGCGGGTGACGGTGACCTTTGAAAGCGGCAGCTATCTCCGCAAGTGGATCGAGCTGGAGTTTCCGAAGGCCGCGACCATCGACCGGCTGGAAGTCGAGCGCTTCACCGCGATCGGCACCGCCACCCGTGGCGGGCGCGGCGAGCCGGTGTTTCTCGGCGATCATTGGTTCTTCGGTCTCGAGTATCCCGCTGGCCACACTCGTTATGGCGACGGAAACACCCCCAAACCCGACAGCCATCGTTACGAGCTGGTCGGAAATTATTCGTTCGTGGATCTCGAAGGCCGCGATCGCGAGACCAAGCCGCGACCGGGGCTGATCCGGCTCTTCCACTTTCCCGGCTTCGCGAAGAAGGATGGCGAGCGCTGGGTGATCCGCAGCCAGAGCGCTGTCGTTGGAGTCACGAAGGCAGGCGAGTCTATCGAGCGAGGCTTTGCCCGCTATCTCGAGTCCGTGGCCAAGCCCGCGCGTTCGTTCACGCACTACAACAATTGGTTCGATGCCGCGGGGAAGTCGCTCAAGGGCGACAACTTCACCAACATCCACCGCCAGTTCCAGGCGGCGCTGAAGGACTACGACATCAAGATCGACGCGATGGTGCCGGACGATGGCTGGCAGAACCGCGCCTCGGTGTGGGAGCCGGCGGCCGGGCATTTCCCGAAGGGCTTCGACGACCTCAAGGCGCTGAGTGAGTCGCTGCGCAGGGATGGCACCACCCTCGGCCTGTGGCTGGCGCTTGATGGCACGAACACGAATGTCGGCTGGGGCGAAAGCCGAGGCTACCAGAAGGCCAAGCCGAACAAATACTTCGGCCAGTACTTCGCCCACTATTCGCTGAGCGCCGATGGCTATCGCCAGCAGTTGGAGAAACAACTCCGCAAGCTGGCCGGCGAGGCGCGCGTCAACTACTTCAAGCACGACTTCAACCACCTCTCCGACACCGGCGACGGCTGCAACCATCCCGCCACGGATCGCCACGGCCACGAGGCGAATGTCGATGCGATGATTTCGCTGCTCGCCGCGACGCGTGACGCGAATCCGGCGGTCTATCAGAATCTCACCAACTGGGTGTGGTTCTCGCCATGGTGGCTGATGCACGGCGACGCGCTGTGGATGCTCGCCGGTGACGATGGCTTCAATGGCAACTGGCCCGAGCTTTCGACCCGCGCGATGGCGACCACCGACCGCGACGCCTACCTCTGGCGGATGTGGGGCGATGCTGCCGACCGCCCGCTGGTGCCGGTGTCGCGGTTGATGACCCACGGCATCATCCGCAATCCCCGCGGCCAGATGGAGAGCCCGCAGGACACCTTGCGCGACTGGGCGGATCACGTGATGATGTACTATGGACGTGGTATCCAGATGAAGGAGTGGTACCTCACGCCCGCCGCGATGAGCGCGGACCAGTGGAAATCCCTCGCGACCATCCACCGCTGGAGCGAGCGGAACTTCAAGGCGCTCGCGAACAACGTCTGGATCGGTGGCCGTCCCGATGAAGGGCACGTTTATGGCTACAACGGCTGGGATGGTGAGCGCGGCGTGCTGGTCGCGCGGAATCCCGGTCCGTCGCCGCAAGTGCTGCGCGTGCCCTTCGATCCCGCGGCGGGCTTTGCCGGCGAGGCGGGGAAGTCCTACCTCGCGCGCGTGGTCTATCCCTATCACGCGACGTGGCCGGCCAAGTTCAACGCGGGTCGCACGATGGAGATCGAGATCCCTGGCTACGAAACGCTCGCCTTGGAATTCGAGCCCGGCACGTCATCCGCCAAGCCTGCGGCGACGCCATCGGTGGCGGTCGCCGTGAAAGCCGGAGGCCCGAGTGCCGCCGCGAAAGTCGAGCGACTGCCTGACTTCGCCGGTCGCGGAGAACTGCTGGTCATCGGCTATCCCGAACTGCCGGAGGTGAAGATCGACGGCGAGATCGCGACCCCGCTGCGCACCAACAAGGCGGCGCTCAATCACTACGCCAGCTACGCCCGCGCCGGCATGCCGAGCGACCGCGTACGGCCATGGAAGATGGCGTCCTTCGACCTCAAATCCAAGGTGGGGAAGGCCGTCACCCTCGAACTCAGCGGCGGCGAAGCCGCGACCCGCGCCGAAGCGTGGCTGCTGGCCGAAACCAAAGCGGCCGATGAGCCTTTCAATCCGCGCGACCTGCCATGGGCCGTTTCCGCGAACACCCGCCGGCAGACCCATTGCCTGATCGCCGAGCGCGAGCTGCGTGCCGCGCCGGTGCCGCGTCGTGCCCTCAGCGACTCGGAGCTCCGTGGCATCCGCAAGGCGTGGCTAACACTCGAGCACTTCGGCATCACCGCCGGTCACGGCACCAAGAGCCTGTTTCTCAATGGCGAAAAGCTCGCCGAGTTGCCCGCGGGTCCTGACGAGTGGCAAACCGCACGATTGGAAATTCCTGCTTCCTTGATCGCCAAGCTCAAGCCGGAGAACTCCATCGAACTCCGCTGCGACGCGACCGACGACAAGTTCAAGTTCCGGGGCTCGGAGCTGCGGGTCGAACTTTCCGACGGCACCCAAGTCCGCTCCACCGCGCAAGATTCGCCGCAAACGAGAGCGAAGGATTGGGCTCATTTCGAGGGCGAGGCCTTTCCCTCCAACAAAGCAGCCAAGCCGGTGACGCTGCGGTTTCGCGCGGACTGAAAAAAAATCGCAACTTTTCTGAAACCCACCTCACGCCGCCGCCGGATCATACGGTAGCGATCATGGTTGTGGTGTTGCTGCGAGAAACTCAGATGTCGGGATCCACGGGGCGACCTTGGATGTCGCTTTTGAATTTCCTGTGGGAGCGGCGGGTTTTTTGGGTCCTGGCCGCACCTGCCAGCAACACCTTCGCGCAAAAGTTTCCACCGGAACGCATCCGGCCGGACGGCGGAATGGAGGCCGTGCTTCAAGTCGGGGAGGGCTTGGAGCATGGAGGAGACTCCGTGAAGCCGTCCGGTCCCGGTGCCGGGGACGGAGACCGCGCGAGCCAAGGGTTGTGTCAACACCATGGGAGGGGGGCGGCCGTCGAGAGACCGGGGGGGCTCGGTGACGGTCGCCCCTCGCCTCCCCGCGAGGTGACCTGAATTCCGACTTCCCGCCCGGGGCGGAATCATGAGACAAAGCGACGGACCGATGGGGGAAAAGGTACAGGCACGCAAAACGGACGGACGGGCGGATGCCTGGGACGGGACGTGGCTGCTCACCCGCATCGCCCGTCACGACCCGGAAGCGCTCGAAGAACTTTATCGGATGTGGGGCGACCGCCTCTTCAGCATGGCTCTTCACTGGATCGGCGACGAAGGCGCGGCGAGGGAGGTCCTTCAGGACTGCTTCCTGCGCATCTGGAAGCGCGCCGGCGATTTCGATTCCGACAAGAGCCGCGGCTTCACGTGGTGCGCCATGATCCTGCGCGGCTTGTGCCTGGATGTGCTGCGCCGCAAGCGTCGCCGCGCCGCGGTGTGGGAAGACTGGGGATCGATGCCCGCGCTGGAAGTGCCGGATCGCGGCGGGGTGGAGGACTTGTTTTTCCGCGACACCGTCTCGCGGGTTCGACTGGCGCTCGATCAACTCGATGCGAGCGAGGCCGAAAGCGTGCGTGTGGCGCTCTTCGATCCGGCCACCCTGGAAGATCATGCGGAACGCTGGGGCGTGCCGATCGGCACGGCCAAGGTCCGCGTCCATCGCGCGATGGAGAAGTTGCGCGCGCTTTTGAAGAAAGGAGGCGTCGATGCACCGCAATAGTCTCGAGGACGCGACCGCCAAGGCGCTCGACCTGCTGCCGCACGACGATGTGGCGCGCAGCGATCCGCGCCTCGTGCGGGATGCGAAGTGCCTGGAGGAATTCCGCGCAACCCAGGAGGCGGCGGCGGATGTCTGGCTCGCGACCTCGCCCCTGCGTGCGGCTCCGCCGGAACTCTTGTCATCGATCATGTCGAAGGTGGAGGCGCGCACGCCGCTCGCCCACCGGAACGTGAGATTTTTCCCGTGGCTGGCAGCCAGCGGTTGGGTGGCCGCGGCGATCACCTTTCTCTTGTGGCCCCGCGATGGCGAAAGGGCGCCCGCCCTCGTCAAGGTGGACCCGCCGGTCTATCTGCCGCCCCAGGCCACCCGGTCAGGCGCCGCCGCCGCCCCGGCGGCAGAGACAGCGCCGGTCGAACTGCCCGCGCTGCCGGATCGGCGCGTGATTCCCCATGACCGCCGCCTGCGCGAGGAATTGCTGCGTGCCCAGGCACAGGTGACGTCCTTGGAAGAACAGGGCGCGTTTTCCGCTCCCCGCGTGCTCGGCCTTCACTCTCCGAATTCCCTGCAGCCGGAGCCTGAGGAAATCCAGCGCCGTGTGGTCGCTGCCTTGGCGGATGCGTTGGGTTCGCTGTTGGAGCTGGAAAGCGGAGCTTCCGGCGATCCCGCCCGGCTGGTGCTCCAGCGCGGCTGGCTGCCGGAGGTCTTCAGCCTCTCCGAGGGCGAGTACATCCGCCATTTGAATTTCCCTGCCAATGCCGCGGCGGACTACGGCCTGATGGTTTCCGAGGATGGCTCCTACTACGATGAGGCCAAGGAGATGATCTGGTCTCGCGATGAGAACGGTCGCGGGTACCTTGGCCGGAGGGCAACGGCGGAAGACAATCTCGCCGCCTTTCACGTGCCGGACAACGAGGCCTTGGCCGACAACAAGACGGCGATGGCGGTGCGCACCGAACCGGAAGGGTTTGTCATCGAGGACCCGGAAAGCAACACCGCCAAGGTGCTGATCGACCAAGTCCCGCCGCCGGCCCCCGGCTACGAGCAAGTGGTGATTTGGACCGACGCCGCGGGCAATGAAGGCAAGCTGCCGGTGCAGAATCACTTGATGGGAGCCCCGACCGCGACACCCTCGGGCGTGGTTCCCTCCGCGGTGACGACCAAGGAGGGGTCGGCGACGGCCGGGGTCTGTATCCCGGTGCTTCCCTCCATGGCGCAGGCCGGTGCCGGTCGCCTGTTTTTCAGCCTGCCGGATAGCAACGGCGTGAAGTCGTTCCGCTTGATCGAACTTCCCGCGGTGGCCAATGGCTCGCCGCCGAAGATCATCGTCTCCGGCGAGCGCCGGGCTGCCCGCGGGTCAAAGCTGCGGTGACCCGATGTCCGCGAGGTCGCGGAACATCACGTGGGCATCCACGTAGCCCAGCGCCTCGTGACGGAAGGCACCGGGCAAGGTGCCGGCGATGGCAAAGCCATGCTTCTTCCAAAGCGCCACGGCGGCGGCATTCGTGCTGACCACGATGTTGAACTGCATCGCGCGGAAACCGAGCGCCTTCGCCTCGTGCAGCGAGTGCTCGCACATCAGCCCGCCGATGCCCTTTCCCCGCGCGGCGGACGCGACCATGTAGCTGGCATTCGCGACGTGGGAGCCACGGCCGGGGTGGTTGGCTTTGACGATGTAGCTGCCGAGGACTTGCCCGTCTTCGATCGCGACGTAGGCATGGGCGGCGAACCAGTAGGCGAGGAAGGTTTCGCGCGTGGTGTTAGCCTCGAAGACGTAGGCGTCCCCCGCGGCGATGACTTCGCGGAAGATCTGCCACATGGCTTCGGCGTGATCTTCGGTGGCGGGGATGATGGGGATCATCGGATGGCAACTGCGATCAGGGTTCGCCAGCGGCAGCGGCATCCAGGTTTCCGAGAGCCTCGAGGTCCAGAAGGCTTTCCGCGAGCTTCATCGGCCTTATTCCGCGGGCCTCCCATTCGGGTGAAACGGAGACATCGACTTGAAGTTCGCGAAGCCAGATCCGGACGTTGTTTGGCGCATCAATGATCACAGGCCAACGATCATTGATCATCCCCTTCACCGGGTTCGCTCGCTCGAAGCCCTCAGGCCGGTGAAAGAGCCGTAGGAAAACCGTCGTGGCGGGCTCCTTGCTTCCCGGCAGCGTGTCCCAGTGCAGCCAGACGTTGCCACTGCCGAGATTCGCCTCGATCTTCGCCAACCCCACGCCGTCCGGAAGGGATGCCGACGGGGCCAGCATGGAAGCGGCCACCGCTTCGAAGCGCGGATTCTTGAGCTCCGCCTCATGGAGGAGAGCGGCCTTCCGCTCCTGGATGGCACGCAACGGTGCGCCCTCCTTTTCTACCAATGCGATCCACTTCGCCTTCGCTGCGGCGAGGGCATCCGCGGCATTGGCATCGCCCGCCCTCACTTGACGGCGCAGACGGTCGATCTCGTCCGAAAGCGCGTCCGCCCCTGATTCTTGCTTGCGAAGGGACAGGCGATTTCCTTCCTCGCGCTCTTCCGCTTCGATCTCCGCGACCCGCTTCTTGAGTTCCAAGGCTTCCTGGAAAAATTCGCCGAGCGCCTTGAGCTGCTCTTCCCGGGAGAGCGTGGATCCTGGCGGCCGCTTCACCTCCAGAGGCAGGCGCGGGAGCGTGCGATCCAGCTTTGCAGGCTCCGCTCCCACCATCGCGACCTTCAGGGCTCCCAAGGCATCGAAGTCGATCCCTTGCGCGGCCACTTCAAGTGGTGTCTTCGCTCCCTCTTTCCAATGGTCCAACTCCACCGTCAGATGAAACTTCTCGAAAGCCACCGCTGCCATGTGCTCCCGCTCCATGATGACCGTGCCGCTGCCGCCGATCTTGCGAGTGGGATTCCCGAAATGTGCCAAGGCATTCGGAGGCATTGGCAAGAAGCCGAACCTCACCTCCATCTCGGGCTTCCCTCCCTCCGCGGAACCTTGCCAGCGATAGACAAGGCTTCCGCTTTGCATGCTTGCCTTGATCGAGGTGAGCCCTTCGCCATTTTCGAGCACGCCTTTTCCTTTCAAGACTGAACCGGCGGCGAGTTCGAGCTCGCGGTTCCATGGCTCCAGCTTTTCGATGAAGGCACTATGCTTGTCCCTCAACTGCTTCCATGCCGCGTCATCCGCTTCCTTCTCTTTCCGCAGTTCGGCGATCCTCTTGGTTGCGGCCTCGTCTCCCGCCGCGCTCATTTCTGCCAGCCTATTGATCTCCGCATTCCGGGTGAAGCTGCGGTTCGACCTGGCCATTTCTTCCTCCCCCAGTTCGCGACGCTTCGCGTTCCCCTGGACCTCGGTCGTCGCGGCGAATGCCATCAATTCTCCAAGTCGTTGCTGCATCTCCTCCCGGGTTGCTTCCTGCCCTACAGCTTGCGGCATAGGAGCAAGAGGCTTCGGTCCTTCTTGGGCCGGGGCGGCGGCAATCAGACAGATGAAAGTGAGGTATTTCATGGGGGCATCGTGGGGAAGTAACCG
>CBKZPU010000216.1:0-8110 GCA_966696705.1 uncultured Verrucomicrobiaceae bacterium
TCCAGCGTGACCGAGGCCGGTTGATTCGAGGAATTGCTGATCGTGGGATCCACCCCGTCGTTGTAGATGCCGATGTAGTAGGTGCCGGGCACCAAGGGTCGCCCGCCGGCCGCGACGATGCGATCGTCCACGGAACGACGTGGCGTGATCGCGGTGTCAAAGGTGCGACCAGTCCAATCGGCGCCGCCGGCCCATTGGTAGCCGCTGGGCCACGATGGCTCAGTGGACGGGTTCCAACTACTGGAAGCGCCGTTGTGCGTCGTCGTGCCAAGCGGAAGCTGGTCGCGCCGTACGACGAGCGTCGTGTTGCCACCGGTGGCATCCTTCAGCCGCAGGTCCCAGCCCTGCATGCCCGCTGGAATATCGATGCGGTAGTAGCGCCACTTCAGCGCCGGGATGGAAACCACGGAGGAACTGCTTTCCACCGCCAGCGACGGCGGGCTGATCGGATGGACATCGAGGGTGAAGGCACCCAGCGGTTGCTGTGGGGTGAAAACGCCGACATACCACACGTCCGCCTGATGGTTCACGCGCTGGAGGAAGCCGGTGTTGCTGAATTCATCCATGTAGGTCGAATTCGTGTCGGTCACCGCGGCAGTGCCACCGTCGCGCTTCTGCCAGCGGCCGGGCACCTTGTTGCGGCGCAGCGCGAGCTGGGTGCCGGGAACTTGATTCGAAAGCTGGAGCTCCCAGCCGAGCGCGCCGACCTGCGATGGCACGTCGGTGAGCGCGTAGAATCGCCAGCCCGAGCGCGCGGGTTGGTCGTTGACCTTGGTGTCCGTGAAGGAAAGCGGCGTGATGACCGGGTCACCGTTCTTCAAGGTGAAGCTGTAGGGGGCATCGCTCCAGGTCGTGATGTACCAAGTGCCATCGGTCAGGTAATTCGGCACCAGCGTGATGCCCTCGGTCGCGCTGCCGGTGGAGGCGGAGAACGCCTCGTTGTCGAACTCCGCGGGCACGCTGCCTTTCCTCACCGCGATGTCCGGATTTCCCGCCAAGGCCACGGCACTGATGTCCCACGCGATCTGATCGACCGGCACCTGCACACGATAGACGCGGTACGGCGCGCCGCTCACGGCGACGTTCGAGATCGTGCCATTGTAGGCGAGATCGCTAACCGTTTGAATGCGCGAATCGAGACCGATCTCCTCGCCCTGCGGCGCGACGACGCTCGCGTACCACGTGCTGGTTCCCGCACCGAGCACTGGCGGCACCATCAGCATGCGGCCCGCTTGCTTGCGCGTGAAATTGCTCGAGGTGTTGTGGAAGGGAAGCTTGTTCGAACGCAGAGCGATTTCCCGCGTGCTGCCACCGAGCCACAGGCTCCAGGCCGGGGTGCCGTTCGGGATCACCGTCTTGTAGAAGCGGATTCCTTCCGGCGGCATCGGCGCGGCCGGCGCATTCTGCGGGGCAACCGCTTCGCCGATATCGTAGAGGCCGTTGCCATTGGAGTCGGTGAATGGCAGCGCGCCGAGGTCATGAACGTAAGGCTTGCCGCTGACCAGCGACCACTGGGCTCCCTCGGTGGCGAAGACCATCAAGGTCCACTCCTCATTCGCCGCGAACTGATCGTCGCGTAGCACCAGTCCATCGGAGCCGGTCTGGACCGAGCTGTGCGTGGAACTGCTGGTGGTGGGCAGCGTGGTCTTCGAAAGGTAGAGCGCGGCCTCGCCCGAGGAGACCGCGAGGCGCGTGCGCCAGCCACCGGTATCGCCCGATTGGGTCGTGACCTTGAAGATGTGACGTCCGCCCCGGGTGTTGGTGTTGGAGAAAATGGCGGTCCCCGCGTCCGCGGTGCCGGGATCCCACGCCAGCGTGGTGACCACCGGCTGCCAGTCGTCCAGCGTCACGGTGGTGGCGTTGTAGTTGACCCGGAACGATCCGCGATCATTCGCAAGCGTGTAGCGCGAGCCATTCGGCAGGCCGGTGAAGCTTCCGCTGATGCTCGATCCCTGGAGGATGGTGAAGCTGTTGCTGGTCGCGATCGTGTCGTGGAAGTTGTTCACGAGTTCCACTTGAAGCGTGCCGGAGATCGTGACCGCGCCGTTGGCGGTGATCTTGTCGTAGGAGCTGCCCATCGAGGTGCCGCCGATCTCGATGTTCGTCGTGGAGCCGGCCTGAAGTGCCAAGGCACCACTCACTTGCAGCGATCCCGTGGCACCCGGTGCCGCAGGCGAGACGCTGCCGGCCACGTTCAAGGCACCCGATACCGACCCGGGCATTCGCAAGGAAGCGCCAGAAGCGATCGACAAGGACGAGGTCGTGATCGTCGGCGAACTGGTGGACGCGCGCAGTAGCCCGCTTTGCAAGGTCACCGTGCCCGCGCCGGCGTTCACGTTGGTGCCGAGCACCAGTTCCTCGGCCGGGTTGAGCACGATGGCGCCGCCGTTGGTGGTGATTGCACTCGTGATCGAGATCCTGCGGCCCGCATTCAAGGTCAGTGGCATTTGGCCTCCGCTCGCGGACAAGGTGGCGCCGACGGTGATATCGCGCACGGCATTCCAAACCAGCGGGCCGGGATTCGCGCCGGAGTTCTTCGACAGCGCGGAGGAAAGCACGATGTCGCCATTGCCCGCCGCGGCACTAACGGTGTCGATCGTCACACCGGTGCCGGCATTGAGTTCGGTCTGGATGGCGCTGTTCTGAACGAAGGCCGCGGCATCGACGGGCGTGAATACTTTCGGATTCGTTCCGCTGAATGCGCCACCCGACGTGGCGGCGGTGGAAAGGGTCACGTCGCTTGCGGCGTGAAGCACAGCCGGCAGCAACAGCGACAAGACGATGGCAACAGTGGGGCGGGAGTTCATGATCTAACAAACCGGGGTGGTCGCACGACACGGGGCCGCTTGAATCAAGGCGTGTGAGGGGCGGATTCCTTGGCAAATACCCCGAAAAAATTTCCGCCGTCGATTTCGGTATCGCGGACTACACCGAAAGTTCCATTCGCGTCGCCTGCGTCGAAGACCCGTCGGCAAGCGTGGCCAAACCCACGTAAAGCCATCCGCTCCAACAACTTCCGCTCTCCACAATAACGTCGCGGGATTTTCTCGCGGACTTCATCGGGACCTCATCGCCCCGCGTCAGCGTCTGTCGGAATGAATCCCGACTTCGCCAAAGATTTTCCCCGCCAGCTCCGCTTCTGGGCGCTGCATGTGCCATTGAATGCCCTGCCGAGCTTCATCATCGCGCTCTCCCTCTTCCGCTTCGACAAGCAACCATTCGCCATCGTGACAATGCTGCTGGCCATCGTGGTTTTCATCATGGGCCTCGCCGCGACGGTGGCCATGGTACCTGACCTGAACCACGACGGCCATCCGCTCGCACGAGGACTGCGGGCGGCGGTCGTGTTCCGGGCGTGGGTGAGCGGGCTTTCCGCGGCGATGCTGATCATCGCCCCGCCGTCGCTCATGTTGATCCCCGACTTCTGGTGCGGCTTCTTCTCGGCCCGCACGGTCGAAGCAACCGCGGATGTCCTCCGCCTGCAATCATCGGACGTCGAGTCGGGCAGCTTCCTGCCCGTCATGCTGACCACCGTCGTGGAAGGCGTGATCATCGCCATCGTGCTGGCCATGCTCGCCTTCTTCCTCGGCTTGTATTTCCAGAGCCACGACCGCCGCAAGGCCTTCACTTCAGCGGGTTCGCCGGCACGCCTTCGAAGGTGATCTTCACCGGCTTGATCATGCCCTTCTCGTCGAACTCCAGCTTGTCGATGCAGGTCACGCGGTGATTGCCATCCTTCTCACCGAGCGGGCGGCGGTGATAGACGATATACCACGAGTCATCCTTTTTGTTGTGGATCACCGAGTGATGCCCGGCACCGGTGGCGACGGAAGCATCCTGTTGGAGCACCACGCCGATCCGCTCGTGTGGACCGAAAAGACTGTCGGAAATGGCGTAGGCCACACGGTAGTCCGGACCCGTCCAGCCGCCCTCCGACCACATGAAGTAGTACTTGCCGTTCTTCTTGAAGACGAATGGCCCCTCCACGTAGCCCTTCGGCGTGATCGAGCGGAAGGTCTCGCCGTTCTCGAAAGGAATGAAGCCGGTGAAGTCGTCTTTCAGCTTGGCGATGTTGCAGTGCCGCCAGCCGCCGTAGATGAAATAGTAGCTGCCATCGTCATCGCGGAAAACGAAGCCATCGATCGGCTGCGCGCCGTGGTAGAATTTGTCGATGAGCGGTTTCCCGAGGTAGTCCTTGTACGGCCCCTGCGGTTTGCTCGCCACCGCCACGCCGATGCCACCGGCCTGTTGGTCGTTCTGGATGTCGTTCGCGGCAAAGAAGAGGTAGAACTTGCGGTCCTTCTCGATGATCGACGGCGCCCACATCGCGCGCTTGGCCCACTTGATGTCGCCGGTATCGAGGATCTTCTCGTGCTTCGTCCACTTCTTCAGGTCCGGGGACGAGAAGGCATCGAAGTGAAGCTGTTGGTCGTAGGGCGCGGAGTAGGTCGGAAAGACCCAGTACTGGTTCCCGAAAATGATGCCCTCGGGATCGGCGTACCAGCCCTCGAAAATCGGATTGCCGGGTTTTTGTTCCTGCGCGGAGGCCAGCGGCACGAGTGCCACGGCGGCGGAGAGGGCGAGCTTGGAGATTGAGGTCATACGGGTTCCATTTTGATTAATGAAACACGTTTGATTTCATTTCAAGGTTTAGGGAATACTGACAGGCATGCCGCAAAACCTTGGCAAAGGCGCAGTCAGCCTCCCAGAAAATCCTTCAAGCCGCCGAAGAAGCTGTCGAGTTCCTCGTCATCGGCCTCGGCACCCATGATGTCGTCGTAGGTGGTGTGGATGAGATACTCCTCATCGAGTTCCGGAATGAAGCTGCTCGCTTGGCAAGACACCGGCTGGCCCCACTTGGTACGCATCATACAGTAGGTCATCGCCAGTTTCTGCTGCGCGCGGGTAATGCCCACGTAGAGCAGGCGGCGCTCCTCGTCCTTCGTGCCTTCGGTCACGCTGCGTTGGTGCGGCAGCACGCCTTCTTCAAGTCCCACGAGGAACACGCTGGGAAACTCCAGGCCCTTCGACGCGTGCAACGTGATCAACGTGCACCCGCTCTTCTTCTCAAGGTCGTCATCCTCGCGGTCTGACGCGAGCGCGCTGTCGTCGAGGAACTTCCGCAAGCTCTTGCCGCGCTCGATCGCCTTGGCCAGCTCGGACAACACTTCGCCGAGACCTTCATTGCGCTGTTGCTTCTCGTTGTCCGTCTTGCAGCCGCGCTCGAGCCACGGGAGGTACTCGATCTCGTCGAGGAACTCCTTCAGCACCAGGTTGGCCGGCATCACCTTGGCATCGATCTTCATCTTCGCGGTGAGGACCTGGGTGGTGAAGGTCTCGATCGAATTGCGGACCTTGGCGCCAAGCTGGCTGAGGAAGTTCTCGTCTGTTAGAGCGCGCCAAACACTCGCGCCGATCTCGCGGCTGTAGTCGGTCGCCAGCATCGCGGTCGCCTGGCCGATGCCACGCGGCGGTGAATTCAGCACCCGCAGCAAAGGCACGTCGGCTTCCGGGTCATCTAACAATTCCGTGTAGGCCAGCGCATCCTTCACCTCGCGGCGATCATAGAAGGACTGCGCGCCAACCATGCGGTACGGGATCTTCCGCTCGCGCAAGGCCTCCTCAAGCTTGCGGCTCTGCTTGTTGGTGCGGAACAAGACCGCGAAGTGCTCCCACGGAAGATTTCCGCGCGCCTTGTCCGCCAGGATTTCCTCCGCGATGAACACCGCCTCTTCCTCGTCACCCGGCATGCCGACGAGCCGCACCGGCTCACCGCCGGCGATGGTGGACTTCAACGACTTTTCGCGCCGCCCCACATTGCGGCGGATCAGGCTGTTCGCCGTGTGAAGGATCGCGTGGGTGGAACGATAGTTTTCCTCCAGCAAGATCACCTTGGGATTCGGGAAGAAACGCTCGAACTCCAGGATGTTCGCGCTCTCCGCGCCGCGGAAACCATAGATCGACTGGTCGTCATCGCCGACGACGCAGACGTGGTAAGGCGGACCGACGAGCTGCTGGAGCAGCTTCATCTGCAGGCCGTTCGTGTCCTGGAACTCATCGACGGTGACGCGCCGATAAACGCTGCGGAAGTAGTCGCGCACGTCGTGATGCTCGCGCAGCAGTTGCTCGGCGAGCAGCAGCAGATCGTCGAAATCGACCGCGTTCTGCGCGCGCAGCTCGTTTTGATAAGCGACGCCGAGCGAGGCAAAGAAATCGTCCTCGAGATCCTCCGGTGGGATGCCGCGGTTCTTCGCGCGCGAGATTTCCGCGAGAACGGCCTCGGCCTTCACCTTCTCGTCGCTGCCGCCCATGCGGACGACGAGTTGCTTCATGATGCCGACCTGATCGCTGCCGCTGCAGATCGAGAAGTTCTTCTTGTAGCCCAGCTTGTGGATGCCTCCGCGGAGCAGGCGCACGCACAGCGAGTGGAAGGTGCAGACGGTCATCGCTTCCGCCTTCTTCTTCGAGACCATGCCGCCGATGCGCTCGCGCATTTCGGTGGCGGCCTTGTTGGTGAAGGTAACGGCGAGGATGTTCTCGGGCGGAATGCCCTGCTCGAGCATGTTCGAAATGCGGCAGGTCACGGTGCGGGTCTTGCCCGTGCCGGCCCCGGCGAGAATGAGAACCGGGCCATCCAAAGAAGCCACGGCGTCCCGTTGGGCCTTGTTGAGAGAGTCGAAAGAGAAACCACCTGCCATTGCGCGGGCGGGATGGAAGCGCGCCGGAGGCCGGGCGGCAAGCTCGCGACGGAACTCGCTCACTAACAGCGATGACTCTTTTCACGAAAGAGGCCCGGTGTAGACTCCGTCTAGATCCCGGATATGAAATTTTATGCAATTTTCCTCCTCTCCGCCGCTCTCGCCCAAGCCCAGACCGCGGCTCCCGCGGGCTGGAAGCTCGTCTGGTCCGACGAATTCGACGGCAAGGAGATCGATTTCACGAAATGGGCCGTGGAGGAAAACGGCCACGGCGGCGGCAATGGCGAGCTGCAGTACTACGTGGACCGGCCGGAGAACCTCCGCATCGAGGACGGCCATCTGGTGATCGAGGCGAAGAAGGAAAAGTTCAATGCTGCTGGCGTGCAGAAGGACTACACCTCCGGCCGCTTGCGGACCAAGCGCCGGGCGAGCTGGCTCTACGGCCGCTTCGAGATGCGCGCCAAGCTCCCGGCCGGCCGCGGCATCTGGCCGGCGTTCTGGATGCTCCCGGCCAAGGAGACCTACGGCGGCTGGGCATCGAGCGGCGAAATCGACATCATGGAGCTGGTCGGCCACGAGCCGTCCAAGGTCCACGGCACCCTCCATCACGGCGGCTCCTGGCCGAAGAACGTCCACACCGGCGCTCCCTTCGAATTGAAAAAGGGCACCTTCGCCGACGACTTCCACACCTTTGCCGCCGAGTGGGAAAAGGGCGTGATCCGCTGGTATGTCGATGGCGAGCTCTACCAGACCCAGACGAAATGGAGCAGCCCGGGGGGCGAATTTCCCGCGCCCTTCGACCAACCGTTCTACCTCGTGCTCAATGTCGCCGTCGGTGGCGGCTGGCCGGGACCACCCGATGACAAGACCGTCTTCCCGCAACGGATGACCGTCGATTGGGTGCGCGTGTACCAGCGCCCATGATGGGATCACTCGTGACGACGCCCCATCAGCATTGACAACCAGTAAAGCAACTGGGCGATCGCGCCGAGCGCACCGACCACGTAGGTCATGGCGGCCCAGAACAGCGCGTTCTTCGCCCGCTCATGCTCCATCTGGTTGGCGATCCCGCTTCGCTCAAGCCACACCAGCGCCCGCCGGCTGGCATCGAACTCCACCGGCAGCGTGATCACCGCGAACAGCGTGGTCACCCCAAACACCGCCACCCAGACCCACAGCATCGTGACGCTGTGGAAGATGCCCGCACCCAGCATGGCGCCAAACATCAGGTACTGCTGGATGGTATTCGCGAACTGCACCGCCGGCACCATCTTCGAGCGGAAAGTCAGCCAAGCATACGCCTGCTGGTGCTGGACCGCGTGACCGCACTCGTGCGCTGCCACGGCGGCGGCGGCCACGGAATTCATCTGGTACACCGGCTCGCTGAGATTCACCGTCTTGTGGATCGGGTC
>CBKZPU010000217.1:0-8092 GCA_966696705.1 uncultured Verrucomicrobiaceae bacterium
CGTGGCGGGAAAGGAAGGATGATCTCTTCGAAGACGCCGACGTCATCACCGTCCAGTGCCCGCGCTGCGCGGCGCGATACCGGGTGACGCGGGATATGATCTGACGACGATGGATTCTCCGGCTCCAAGGCCTGCAGAAGCCCGTCTCCCCGAAGGAGCGCCCTTGTCGGAGGAACAGAAGCGGAATTACCAGAAGGACCTCGACCGTTTCGAGGAGGAGAAGTTCGCCTCGCGGAACTCGTTTCCGACGAAGCTGCTGGGATGGATGCTGATTGCCAGCTTCGGATTTCAGGTCGCGGGAGCAATCTCGAGTAACAATCACTACCTCGGCAAACTCTTCTTTCTCTTCGCCGGTATCTACGTCCTCAACGGTTCACAAAGCGCGCTCCGGTTCGCGACTTTCTTCATCGCTCCCGCAGCCGTCCTGGGCCTACTCCGCATCATTTGGTCCATCGCCCTCAAGGAACCTGTTGAGATCAACGGTGCATGGACTGACTACCGCGAACTCAAGTTCTGGACCTTGGGAGTATCGCCCTACATGTACCTCCTCGCTGGCAGTATGGTCGCGACATGGGCCTTCAGACTGAGAAGGATTCCCTATTGGACCACTCCCGTGCGCTGGCTCACCGTGATTGCCGGAGCTCTGCTTCTCTGGGAGTCCGGCTTATTCATCAGGGACCTGATTCGGGCGAAAAAGATCCGTCACTCGCTCACCATCGAATTGGCCTCTGCGAGAGGCAACTTCCACGACCTGCATGCTGCCGCTTCGTCAGCTTCAATTGTCACCAAAGAGCTGACATTCGCGCATTTCCCAAATGTTCGCTCCGTGAATTACGAGGTTTTACCTGGCATCGACAGATGGTCCTATCAGAACGAGTCATTCGTTCTTCCCGGGAACAGGCGACTTCACAAATATCAAGAGTGGTGGGAACTGGGATCGGGAGAATGGGGAAGGATTGAAATGGAAGTGATTCTCCCCGAAGATCCCCGGTGATGCCCCGCACCTTCCACCACCACGACTTCGCCGACCTTCCCGCCCTCGTGGCGGCGAAGGAGGCAGCCGGCCTGCAGGTGTCGCTGTGCATCCCCACGCTCAACGAGGAAGGCACCATCGCCCGCGTGGTGTCGGTGCTGAAGGCCGCACTCTTCGACGAGCACCGGCTTCTGGACGAGCTGGTCGTGATCGATTCCGGCTCGACAGACCGCACCCGCTCACTTGCCGCGGAAGCGGGAGCGGAAGTGGTACTCGCATCGGACATTCTTCCCTTCCAAGGCCCGCGCACCGGCAAGGGCGAGAACCTGTGGAAGGCCGTCTATCAGCTCACCGGCGACATCTTGTGCTTCGTCGATGGCGACATCGGCAACATCCACCCGCGCTTCGTCTATGGCACCGTGGGTCCGCTGATCCGCCATGCGGGACTTGGCTACGTGAAGGGTTTCTACGAGCGCCCGCTGCTCGCCGCGGAGGGAGTCGATCCCCGCGGCGGCGGACGGGTCACGGAAATCCTGGTCCGTCCGCTGTTGCAGCGATTTTGCCCGGAACTGGCGGGACTGCACCAACCGCTGGCCGGCGAATACGCGGCGCGGCGCGAGCTGCTGGAGCAATTCGCGATGCCGACCGGTTACGGGGTGGAGCTGGCGCATTTGCTGGATTGTCATCGGCTGCACGGTGCTGGCGCGATCGGCCAGACCGACCTCGACGAACGCATTCACCGGAACCGCTCGCTGGCCCAGCTCGGGCGGATGTCCGGAGAAATCCTCGATGCGTTTTTCGCCCGCCACCCGCAGCACTTGGCGGCGCCGGGCGAGCGCCCGGCGATGATTTCTCTGCCGGAGTATCGCGAACGCTTCCCTGCCGCAGCAGAGCGCGCTAGGAAGTTCGCGTGACCCCGCCGAAGATCCGCGAACTCGTCGCCGAGGACATTCCCGCCGCCACCGGCTTGCTGGCGCACCTGAACCCGGGTGTTCCGCCGGAAGTGCTGCGGCAGCGCTTCGAGACGATCCTTGCCGAGCACCCGCATTACCACGCCTTCGGGGCCTTTCTCGACGGGAGGCTCGTCGCCATCGCGAGTGCCTGGATCGCCACCAAGATCTGGTGCGGGCGCTATCTTGAACTGGACAACATCGTGGTCGATCCCGAGCAGCGCTCATCCGGGCTGGGGAGCGCCCTCATCCTCCATCTGGAGGCGTTTGCCCGCGAGAAAGATTGCAATCTCGCCGTGCTCGACAGTTATACCTCGAATCACGCGTCGCACCGGCTTTATCATCGCCTCGGCTTCGAAATCTGGGGCTTTCACTTCGTCAAACCCTTCGGCCCCCTCGACCGATGACTCCCCCATACTCCGTCGCCATCGTCCACTATCACCTCCACCGCGGTGGGGTGACCCGCGTGATCCACACCGCCTCGCGCTGTCTGACCGAACTCGGCATCCCTCACGTGATCCTGAGCGGCGAGCCGGACGAAAGCGGCGCGAACTTGCCGGTCCAAGTCGTCGAAGGCCTGCGTTACCGCACGGACCCGGGCGGACCGGACAGCCGCCAACTCGTCCACGAACTGCAGGCTGCCGCAGCAAGCGCGCTCGGTCCCGACCCGATCGTCTGGCACTTCCACAACCACTCGCTCGGCCGCAATCTGGTGATCGCCGATGCCGTGGCGCACCTGGCGGAGGCGGGCGAAGCGATGGTGCTGCAATTCCACGACCTCGCCGAAGACGGCCGGCCGATCAACTATCCGGTCATTTCCGGAGCCGAGCTGCTCTACCCGCATTCGCCGCGAATCAAGCAGGCCTTCCTCAACTCGCGCGACCGCCGCCATTTCCTCGCCGCCGGTTTGCCAGCCGCACATTCAGTGCTGCTGCCGAACGCGATCACCCAGCCAGCCGCCGTGAAGCCACTGGAAAAAGAACCGGACAGCGCGCTGGTGATGTATCCGGTCCGCGCCATCCGCCGGAAGAACCTCGGCGAGTTGTTCCTGCTCGCTGCCCTGTCGCCGAAAGGCACCCGCTATGCCGTCAGCTTGGCCCCGGATGCCGAGCGCTGGATGGCCGTCTATGAGGAATGGCGCGCCTTTGCCGCGGATACCGGACTGCCGGTGCTGCTCGATGTCGTCGGCCGCCTGTCTCCCTCACCCAAGGCGCCGCGGACCTACGCGAGCTGGCTCCGCCACGCCACGCACTGCATCACCACCTCCGTCGCCGAGGGCTTCGGGCTCGGCTTCCTCGAGCCGGTCACGCTCGGCAAGCCGCTGTTAGGCCGCAATCTGCCGGCGGTGACCAACGACTTCGCCGAGGCCGGCATCGTGCCGGGGCGGCTTTACGACCGGCTGCTGGTGCCTGTCGAGTGGGTCGGCCGCGAGACGCTCCGCCAGCGCTTGATCCGCAGCATGCGAGCGACCTTGGAAAGCTACGACCAACCGATGTCGAACGAGCATTTGGAGAGATCCTTCGCGGCGATGCTCCATCACGGTCATCTCGACTTTGGAAATCTTCCAGAAGACCTGCAGCGCCAAGTCATTCATCGTCTCCTGGCCGGTGATGGACTCGACAAGGTATTGGTGGAGATTCGCGCCGAGACGCAACCGGCCCGCGCGTGGTTGCGCCGCACGCTCAAGCTGACCGAGCCGACCGCCCAGCCCAGCGACCTGCTGCCCTACTCGGCAGAGGCCTACGGCTCGCGCTTGCAGAAACTCTACGCCGAGCTGATCGACGCGAAACCCGCGCCACCCGAGGAAGTACCGAAGCATAAGGTGCTCGCCAGTTACCTGAAGCCGGGGTCGTTCCATTTCCTGCTCTCGTGAACTTGCGCGCCGTTCTCTTCGACGTCTACGGCACCTTGTTGAGATCGTCGGCGGGTGAAACGCATCCCGATCCGGCACTGCGCTCATTGATCGAAAGGGCTCATGCGCAATCGCCGCATTCGTTTCCGGAAGTGGACATCCGCGAGATCCACGCGGCCATGCACCCGGAGCTTTCACCGGCGGAAATCGAGCGACTCGCAATGGCGCACGAACAGGAGGTCAATCCTGTGAGCGCCATGCCCGGAGCGGTCGAAGCGCTCCGCGAGCTTTCGTCACGCGGGCTTTTGCTCGGCCTCGTTTCGAATGCGCAGTTCTACACGGTGCCAGTAATGGAAAGCTGTCTCGGAGATTCCCTCGCGAATCTCGGCATCGACTCCGAGTTCTGCGTGTACTCCTACCTCGAACGCCGCGCCAAGCCGGACGCACACTTGTTCGGGATTGTTCGCAATCGACTGTTAGAACGCGGCATCCAACCAAACGAGGTGCTCTATGTCGGCAACGACGTGCGCAATGATATCGACCCGGCGAAAGCCTGCGGGTTCCTGACCGCATTGTTCATCGGAGACGCTGCGTCGCTGCGGCTCCGCGGCAGATCGTTGGAAGAGTGTGGGGCGAGTTTGATTCTCGCCAGCCTTGAAGATCTCCCCCAGCAGATCGCCATCGATTCCGCCCGCTGATCATGGAATCAGGTGACGCTTCCCGCGGGAATCCTCCACGAAGATTCGATAGAGAGCCCTTGAGCCACTCTCCCGGAGGACCAAATCGCGTCCCCCCGGCCCCTTTCTTCCACCGATGGAGTGAATGATCATCTCTCCATTCCGCGTCCCCACCCCACATCCCTCAATCTCCCACTTCGAGGATGAGATGGTCACCGTGAATCCGGTGTCTTGGTCCTCGACCTTGAACTCCAAATCGCTGAATGGGACAAGCCTCAGTCCCTTGGGCCGTTCACCAAGAACCGCTTTGCCGTTCACCATCATCATGGGCCTGCTGAAGTCGCTCAGGACCCAGCAAGCACAGCCGCACACGAACAGACAACTGGCCGCCGCGCTCCCGGACAGGAAGGATCGCTTTCCGCTCATGCTGGAAAAGCAACATTTCAGGAACTCCGACGCAAGGCTTTAGTGCTACTTTTTCAGCACTTATCTCGATCCCCTCGAGCCCACGGCGGCGCCGGGGCCTCGTGACAGGAAAGGACGCCGGTGAGCGGATGTCGGAACGCGAGCTTCCACGCATGCAACTGCATCGGCGGGTCTTCCAGCGACAGCGTCTGCGTGTCGCCACGCTTCCCGTCCGGCAAATAGACCGGATCCCCGACAATCGGATGCCCTGCATGCCAGAGATGGATGCGGATTTGATTCGTCCGGCCCGTCAGCGGCCGCGCCTCTAACAAAGCCGTCCTGTCGTCGTCGCGACGGAGCACTCGGAAAGCGGTTCTCGATTCCAGTCCCTCCTCCGTGATCTCCCGAGCCCCGAGGCCGCAAGCATCCTCGGAAATCGCGGCATCTACCGTGAATTCATCCTCCACCGGGTGTCCGTGGACACGCGCGAGGTAAACCTTTTCCACCTCACCGCGAGCGAACTGCGGCTGGAGCAGTTTGGCGAAATGACGGGTGCGAGCGCAGACGACCACGCCGCTGGTATTGGCATCGAGCCGATGCGCTGGCCGCGGCTTCTCGGGATGCCAAGCCTCATGCAGGAAATGGACGAGCGTGTTGCGATGGAAGCGACCACACGAATGCATTGGCAATGGCGCGGGCTTGTTCAGCACGACGATCGCCTCGTCCTCGTGGAGCACCTCGATCGCGACGTTCACGTCCGGCTCGACGGTGCCGGGAAACACCCTCACCCATTCCTCGCCAGCGCGGACGACTTGGTCGGGCGTAGCCGGGCGACCTTGCGAATCAAGCACGCGGCCCCTCTCTAACAAATCGCGCCACTCTCCTGCCGAGACGTGGGAGAATAGGGCCACAAGCACTTCGAGGATCGGCTGGCCATCCTGCTCGCCCGGGATACGGATGGGCCGGCGGTTTTCGTAGGAAACGCTGCCCGGCAAAGGATTCGTTACCCGCTTCAAGGCCTCATGCAGCGCCGCGATGCGCTCCGCCATTTGATCGGCGTCCGATTTGTAACAATGCGGGCACGACTCGTTCGGCACGTGCCGCGGATCTTCCTGTTCTTCCGCTGTGAGCGGAGCCTGACACGCAAAACAGACCGCCGAGCCGGTTTCTCGGAGCGCGGGATCGACACCGACGCGCTGGTCGAAGACGAAGCACTCGCCATCGTAGTGATCGCCGCCGACTTCCTCGAAGTATTTCAGGATGCCGCCTTCAAGCTGATAGACCTCGCGGAAGCCAGCCTGCTCCATGAACGGCGCGGCCTTTTCGCAGCGAATGCCACCGGTGCAAAACGTGACCACCGGTGCGTCCTTCAATTCCGGCGGCAGCGCGGCGACCGCCGCGGGAAAATGGCGGAAGTGATCGATGCCCGCCGGAATGGCGTTGCGGAAGGTGCCGAGCTTCACCTCGTAGTCATTGCGGGTGTCGTAGAGGACGACCGGCTTGCCTTCATCGAGCCACTGCTTGAGCACCTTTGCCTCAAGCCGCGGCGAGGTGTAAGTGGCCGGATCGATGCCCTCGACACCGAAGGCGATGATCTCCTTCTTCAAGCGCACCAACATCCGCGAAAACGGCTGTTCGTCGCTGAAGCTGTACTTCGGAGCCAGATCCTCAAGCCCAGGCAACGCGCGCAGTTCGACCAGCAGTTCCTCTACCGCTTCCGCCGCACCGGCGATGAAGAAATTGATGCCCTCCGGCGCCAGCAAGATGGTGCCCTTGAGCGAGCGCTCCTTGCAAAAAGCGATCAGACGTTCGCGCAAGGCCTTGAGCCCGTCCATGCGGGCGAAGCGGTAGCAGGAAATGTTCGTGACGGCGGGCACGCCGGGACGGTGGGATGGCCGGCGGGCGGGGAAAAGCGGGAATTGCCGCGAATTGGCGGCTTATCCCGCGACCGGCTCCCCTTCCCTGACGCAGCCGTTCAGCTTTTCCGTCAGGAAAGCCCGCTCCGCCTCCACAGAGGTCTGCCGGATCGCCTGGCGGAAATGGTCCGCGGCCTCGTGATCGCGCCCGAGCCGCAGCGCGAGATCGCCGAGAACCGCGTGATACAAGTGGTAGCTTTCGAGCAAGCGCCGGTCGGGAATGGCCGCGATCGCCTCCAGCGCGGGCTCCGGCCCGTGGACTTTCGCCACCGCGACCGCGCGATTGAGGGCGACCAGCGGCGAACGGCTGACCGCCATCCAGTGATCGTAGTGGGCAAGGATGCGCGGCCAATCGGTCGAGGCATCGTCGGGTGCGGTCGCATGGCAGGCCGCGATCCCGGCCTGAAGATGGTATTCGGAAAGCGCGTCGCCACGGGTCGCCTGCGCGAGATGCAGCATGCCGCGGACGATCTTCTCCCGATCCCACTTGCCACGGTCCTGCCGTTCCAAGGTGAGCAACTCGCCCTCGGGACTTTCACGGGCTGGCAGCCGGGACGCGTTGAACAACATCAGCGCAACCAAGGCATGAACCCTCGGGGAATCCGTGCGCGGATGCTCGGCGAGATGACCGGCGAGACGAATCGCTTCCTCGCACAAGTCGGCCCGCACGAGCGCATCGCCGTTGGACGCCTTGTAGCCTTCGTTGAAGAGCAGGTAGATCACCTGCAGCACCGCATCCAGCCGCTCGGCGAGTTCGTTCCCCGAGGGAATTTCGTAAGGAATCCGCAGGTCCTGGATCTTTTGCTTCGCCCGCGTGAGGCGCTTGGCCACCGCGGCTTCGCTGGCAAGGAAGGCACTGGCGATTTCCGGAATGCCGAAGCCGCACAGGGTTTTTAGCGCGAGCAGCGTCCGGTCATCGTGCGGGATTTGCGGGTGACAACAGGTGAAAATCAGCCGCAGCCGGTGATCGCGGATCTCGTCATCGAACTGCGGACCCTCTTCGGGAAGTCGTTCGAGTGAAGCGGCGATCTCGTCCTGCTTGTCGTTGAAGAATTTCTCGCGGCGCAGCAGGTCGAGCGCGCGGTTTTTCGCCGTCTGCATCAACCACGCCGCGGGATTCGCCGGCACGCCGTAGTAGGGCCAGGTCTGGAGCGCGCGGATCAGCGCCTCCTGGACCACGTCCTCGGCAAGCTGCAGCCGATGAACGCCGAAGATCCCGGTAAGGGCGGAAACCAGCTTGCCCGCCTCCTGGCGGAACAAGTGCTCCGCCAGCTTCGGGATTTCCGGTGACGGCGCGGGATCCATCAGGCCAGCGCGTG
>CBKZPU010000218.1:0-8062 GCA_966696705.1 uncultured Verrucomicrobiaceae bacterium
AACCCGGCCAAGGCAACCAACCCGGCCAAGGCAACCAACCCGGCCAAGGCAACCAACCCGGCCAAGGCAACCAGCCCGGACAGCGGCCCGGACAAGGCCAGCGTGGTGAACAAGCGGGCAATCAGCCGGGACAAGGAACCCAGCCCGGCCAAGCCAACCGGCCTAACAACCGCGGCGGTGCTTCCGGCGGCGGCAATGGCCGGGGAGGCTCGCGCAATTCCCCGATCACCGGCGACGATTTCCAAGAGTGGAGCGAACGCTTGGCCGACCTTGAAACGTTGGTCGAAGATCCCGAGGCGCAGGCGGCGGTCGCGCGTGCTCGCCAAGCCAGCCGCGAGATGAGGCGCGACTTCACCCGCCACTCGGTGGAACCGGGTCACGAGAAACTCGACAAGGAAATCGTGCGCCCGCTTGCCGAAGCGGCGCGAAAGATCGACGAGCGGTTGCGCGAACTCGATCGCAAGGACCCGCTTGCTCCCGTTGGCCGCGATCCGGTGCCGGAACGCTACGACGATCTCGTCCGCCGCTATTTTGAAGAACTGGGGAAATGACCGGCACCCCTGTCATCGCAAGCATGAGGATCGTCTGGACCGAAAGCGGCTGGATCCTGCCGGGCATCATCGCTCTGGCGGTCATCGCCTCCGGCCTGTTCTTGAGCTACCGCGGCAAGCCATGGATTCCGCTCCGCGTCCGCTGGTTGGCGGGCGGCCTGAAGTGGCTCGGCTTCGCCCTGCTGCTGTTCTTCCTGCTGCGCCCGGAGATCGTTCGCACCCACCATCGCCCCGGCGCAAATCATTGGGCGCTTCTGTTAGATAACAGCCGCAGCATGACGTTGCAGGATCAGGCCGGCGGCAAGTCGCGCGCCGACCGGTTGAACGCGTTGCTCGAACCCGAGCCGGAAGGCTGGCAGGAGAAGCTCGGCACGGATTTCATCCTCGACCGCTTCTCCTTCGACCAGCGCCTCCATCCTCGCGCGCCCCTCGACTTCGAGGGCAATGCCTCGTCCCTTGCCCGCTCCCTTGGCGAAACGCGCGATCGCTATCAAGGCAGGCCGCTTGCCGGCATTCTCGTCGTTACCGATGGCAGCCCCACTGACGCGGCGGCGCTCGATGAGATGAAGGATGGATTGCCACCGGTTTTCCCGTTGGTCATCGCACCGGAGACACCGCTGTTGGATCTTTCGGTCTCCAACGCGACTGCACGGGCGACCTTGTTCGAGGACGCGCCGGTCATCGTCGATGCCTCGATTTCGGCGCTCGGCCTGGCCGGGAAAACCGTGGTCGCCACGGTGCGCGAACATGGCGGAAAGGTTTTGGAAGAAATGCGCCATGATTTCGCCGATCAGCAGGACACGTGGAGCCCGCGCTTCCAGGTGCGACCGGAGGCGAGCGGAACCACTTTCCTGGAGGTGGAAGTGAAGCCGGCAGATCCGCTGCAGGAAGCCACGCTGGAGAACAACCGCCGCATGGTCGCCGCGAATCGCGACAGCGGCCCCTATCGCGTTCTCTACATCGGCGGCCGTCCGAACTTCGAGCACAAGTTCCTGCAACGCGCGCTGGAGGAAGATCCGGACGTCAGCCTGACCAGCGTCATCCGCATCGCGCGACGCGAGCCAAAATTCCAAATGAAAAGCCGCGAGGGCGAGACCAGCAATCCGCTCTATCGAGGCTTCGAGGATCAGGAAAACGCGGAACGTTTCGACGAAGCCGTCTTCCTTCGTCTCAACACGAAGGAAAGCGACGAACTCGACGGCGGCTTTCCGAAGACACCGGCCGGGCTGTTTCCCTTCGACGCGGTGATTCTTGATGATGTGGAAGCGGAGTTCTTCACCCGCGACCAGCAGCGACTGCTCCAGCGTTATGTATCGGAGCGCGGCGGCAGCGTGCTCATGCTCGGCGGCATGGAATCGCTCGATGCCGGTGGCTACACGGACACGGCGATTGGGGAGATGTTGCCGGTCTATCTCGATCCCGCAACGCCCGCGGACGGGCCATCGTCGGGGAGATTCTCACTGACCCGCGAGGGTCTGTTAGAGCCGTGGGCGCGCTTGCGGAAGACCGAGGCAGGGGAAGAACGCCGCCTGCGCGAGATGCCGGAGTTTCAAAACATCCACCGCCTGCCCTCGATCCGGCCCGGCGCGATGGAGGTCGGCTCCTTCGAGTCCGGCGACGCGAGCAGTCCCGCGCTGGTCGTCCGCCGCTACGGGCGCGGGCATACCGCCGTTATCGCGGCCACCGATCTCTGGCGCTGGGGACTCCGCGACGCGAACTCCCATGCCGACATGGACAAGACCTGGCGGCAGTTGACCCGCTGGCTGCTGTCCGACGTGCCGCGCCCGCTCGCCGTGAATGCGGAGATCGCGACCAATGGCCACCGCGTCACCACCCGTTTGTTAGGCGAGGATTTCCAGCCCGCAGAATCCGGCGGCATCGCGCTGCGCGTCCGCCGTCCGGATGAGACTTGGACCAGTCTTTCGCCGCGGCCGAATGCCGAGACGCCCGGCACTCACGAATCGCTCCACACCGACACCGCTCCCGGCCCCTACCTCGCCGAAGCGACCAGCCGCGCCGCCGGTACCCGACCCGCGCAAACGGCGAGCACCGGCTGGGTGGTGAATGCCTTGCAGGATGAATACCTCGCCCTCAAGCCCGACATGGAAGCGATGAACCGCCTCGCCACCACCACCGGTGGCCGGGTGATTGCGCCGGATGGCCTGGAGGATTTTGTCAGGTCGCTCGACGATCTGCCGGTGCCCATCACCGAAACCCGCTCCGAGCCGTTGTGGCATTCGCCGTGGTGGCTCGCCGCCGCGCTCGGTTGCTTCATCGGCGAGTGGGCACTGCGCCGCTGGAAGAAACTCGCATGAAGACTTTGCTGCTGCTGCTCCTTCTGATGACCGCGACCCCGCTCCTGCGGGCAGAGGAGAAACGCGCCCTGCTGATCGTTGTCGGCGAGCCGGGGAACGCGCTTTATCAGGACGAGTTCCGGCGGCAGGCGAAGGTTTGGCAGGATCTCGCGGCGAAGGGGAAAATGGACGCGAGCACCATCGGTCTCGATGACGAACCCGCCGACGGCGATCGCCCCCATCTTGAAAAAGCCATCGCCGCCCTGCCGAAAGCAGGCGGCGACCTGTGGCTGGTGTGGATCGGCCACGGCACCTTTGATGGCCGCTCCGCGAAGTTCAACCTGCGCGGCCCGGACATCGAGGCCACTGCGATCGCGGAACTCCTCAAGCCCTTCCAACGGCGGCTGATCGTGCTCAACCTGTTTTCCGCGAGTGGCCCCTTTGTCGCGCCGCTGGCCGGCAAGGACCGGGTCATCGTCAGCGCCAGCCGCGGCGGGGAACGCAACTACTCGCGGCTCGGGGAGAAACTCGCCGACTCGCTCGGCTCCCCGGATGCCGATCTCGATCTCGATGGCTCGCTGTCGCTGTTAGAGGCCGTCCTCCATGCTTCCGCGGCGACCAAGGGCTTCTACGACGATGCCCAGCGGGTCGTCGCCGAGCACGCTGTCATCGATGACAACGGCGATGGCCGGGGCACTGGCACCGACAAGTTCAAGGGCCTGCGCGCGGATGGGCCATCACCCGATGGCGCCTTGGCCCGCGAGATCCAATTCCTCGGCGACAACGCCGATCCGCTGTCTCCCGAAGCGCGCGGGGAACGGGCGAAGCTGGAAGCCGAGATCGAAGCGCTGCGCCTGCGCAAAAACGAACTCAAGGAGGATGACTACTACGCCGAACTCGAAGGGCTGATGCGGCGGATGGCGAAGCTCTACGGCAAGTAGCCGGACGACTCACAATCTCGGGTCGAAGACGAAGCGCTCCGGCTTGCCCGTCTTCAGCTTCGCCGCTTGGGCATGCCGTGGATTGAACAGCAAGTTCCTCTCCTGCGGCACGACCACGCTTGGCACCACGAGCCCGACCGCGCGTTCCTTCGCCAGCCATGCGGCTCCGTAGCGCCTGGCGGTGATGGACGACGGTTGATCGCGCCAGCCATCCGGCAGGGCGCGGGCCGTCTCGATCCACTCGTCCGGCACATCCACCGGAATGACCCGCCATTCCAAGGCGAGCGCTTCCCGCGGCGCGTGCACCAGGATCTCCAGCGCTGCCAGCGCCCGCGACTCCGCCAGATAGACCGCCGCGATGCCGGGCGGATTCCAGCGGCCGCCGTAGAGACGCGCGCCCTCGCCATCCATCGCGGTGGCGGCCCAGCGCTCTTGCACGATGCGAAACCAGAGCGCCATCTCAGGAAAACACGCCGTGTTCAATGCGCCCCAGCAGCGCCTCTACCTCCCGCGCGCCGACTTCCGTGTCCGCGAAATCCAGGGGGCACTCGCCGTGGAAGGCCAGCGCGGGCGCCGCCAGCCACGACCGAGCCGACTCCACGCTGCCGAGCGCTGCTTCTGCCCGGCTCAGCAGCCGCGCATAGCGCACCAGACGATCCGAAGCGGCGCGGTCCAGGGTGCCGCCCAGCTTGCGGCGGTGCAACGTGGCCCGCGACAGCCCGAGCAGGCCGGCCAAGCGCTCCTCGGAAAGACCGAGCATCTCCCGCAGGGCATGAAACTCCGACAAGGGCAGCCCGTCCCGGACCTTTTCAATCATGTAGGCCGCCTCCGGCTCACGGAGCATGGAGCCCTTGTAGCGCTCATCTTCGTCCGCCAGTTCGGGGAGTTCCGGCGCGGGTGCCGGCTTCCCCGTGGGCTTCTTCAGCGAGTCCCAGTAGCTGACCTTTCGTTTCATGTGAAACAATCTATCGATTCACTTGGCATAAGCAAGCGATTTTAGCGCTCGTTTCGCGCTCGCCTCCATTCCCCTTGCGCCACGGCCTCTGCCCCGTAGCCTCGCGGGATCATGCTCGCGCGTCTCGTTCTACCGCTCGCTTTGCTGGTGGCAGGTCCAGCCTTCGCCCAAACGACCGCATCGCCCATTCCGAAGACTCCGGCCGGCGCTCCGTCGGACATCTACCGCTCGGTGGTCCGGATCGAGGCCGCGGCGCAGGTTCCGGACTACCGCACACCGTGGAACAGCGGTCGCTTCGGCGGCGGAATCGGCACCGGCTTCGTGATCGGGAAGAACCAGTTCCTCACCAACGCCCACGTCGTTTCCAATGCCCGCCGCCTGCTGATCACCATCCACGGCAGCCCGCGGAAATACCCGGCGCAGGTGAAGCACATCGCGCACGACTGCGACCTCGCCTTGCTGGAGGTGGAGGACTTCTCCGACTTCGAAAAGTTCCCCGTCTTCTCCTTCGGCGAGGTGCCGCAGCTTGAAAGCCAGGTCCGCGTGATCGGCTATCCGATCGGCGGCGAGCGCCTGTCCGTCACCCGCGGCGTCGTCTCGCGGATCGACTTCTCGGCTTACTCCCACTCGCGTGCCGACCAGCACCTGATCGTGCAAATCGACGCGGCCATCAACCCCGGCAATTCCGGCGGCCCGGTCGTGCAGGACGGCAAGGTCGTCGGCGTCGCCTTCCAAGGCCTGCGCCAGGCGGACAACACCGGCTACATCATTCCCACCCCTGTCATCCGCCGCTTCATCAAGGACATCGCCGACGGCCGCTACGACCACTACGTGGACCTCGGGGCCGCCACCTTCCCGCTCTACAACCCCGCCATGCGCCAAGCGCTCAAGCTGAAGGACGACGGCAATGGCGTGCTGGTCACCGATGTCACCCCGACCGGCTCCTGCGACGGCGTGCTCAAGCCCGGCGACGTGCTCGTCTCCATCGACGGCCATGCCATCGACAGCGCCGGCCAGATCCTGCTCGATGGCGAGAAGGTCGATCTCAACGAAGTCGTCGAGCGCAAGTTCGCCGGCGACAAGGTCGCCCTGCGCTGGCTCAGCCAAGGCACGTGGAACGATCGCGATGTCGAGCTCAAGCCGCTGCCGCCCGCGCGCATGTATGCCATCCAGTATGAAAAGAAGCCGCGTTACACCGTCTTCGCCGGCCTCGTTTTCCAACCGCTCGACACCAACCTCTTCGCCACCGCCAAGCTCGAGGATGTCAACGTCCGCCGCCTCTACAGCGACTACGTGCCGAAGGGCATCTTCACCGAACGTGAGGACGTCGTGATCCTGACCCGCGTCGAAAGCGATCCCGTGAACAGCCAGCTCGGCGGCTTCACCGGCAAGGCCGTGGACAAGATCAACGGCACCGTGGTCAAGAGCCTCAAGCACGCCCACGAACTTCTCAATCCGGCCACGCCGCCCGAGTTCTTCGTCATCGAGCTGTTCGGCTCGCCGCGACCCGTCGTCCTCCCCGGCAATGCCATCGCCGACGCCAACAAGCGCGTGAGCGAAACCTACGCCATCGACCGTCTTTCCAATCTCGAAGAGTGAACCCCGTCATGCGCCCTCACCTGCTGCTCCCGCTCTTGTTGCTTTCCGCCTGCGACCGCTCGCAGACACCGGTGGCGACCGCCGCCGCCGCCCCGGAAGTCCCCACCATCACGCCCACTCCCGGGCCGGTCCCCGTGCTGAATCCCGAGGCCGTCCTGCCCTCGGTGATCCGCATCAACACCACCCAACAGTCGTGGGACCAAGCCGAGCCGTGGCAAAAGAACTCACCCGGCAAACGCCGCTCGCTCGGCGCCATCGTCGGCAACGGGCTCGTCCTCACCACCGCGGAAATGGCGGCCGATGCCACCTACATCGAGCTCGAATCGCCCGATGGCAAGCGCCTCGCCCCGGCGAAAACCATCGCCGTCGACTACGAGGCAAACCTTGCCCTGTTAGGTCTCGCTGCCGAAGCCGACGCGAAGTTCTTCGAAGGCACCAAGCCGCTCGAGATCGCCGCGCCGCCGAAACCCGGCGACATGCTCGACATCCTGCAAGTCGAAGAGAACGGCACTCCGCTCATCACCAGCGGCGGCATCCAGAGCATCGATGTCGTTTCGAATTTCCTGCCCGGCCAATTCTTCCTCACCTACGAGGTGAAGGCCTCGATGCAGAGCGCCGCCAGCAGCTTCTCGCTGCCCGTCTTGCGCGAGGGCAAGCTCGCCGGCGTCCTCACCAGCTACGATTCGAAGGACCAGCTCAGCGACGTCACCGCCACCGACCTGGTCGCGCGCTTCGTGAAGGAAGGAGCGGATGGCGACTACGCCGGCTTCCCCTCGCTCGGCATTACCATCACTCGCACGGAGGACCCGAACTTCCGCATCTTCCTCAAGCTTCCCGATGACGGCGGCGGTCTCTATGTCTCGAATGTCCGCGTCGGCAGCGCCGCCGAGAAGGCCGGCCTCAAGAAGGGCGACGTCATCCTTTCCATCGACGGCCACGAAATCGACCGCCTCGGCTACTTCGACGACGCCCACTACGGACGGCTCTACTGGAGCCATCTCGTCCGCGGTGCCAAGGCCAGCGGCGACAAGGTCGATCTCGTGGTCCAGCGCGATGGCCAGCCGCTCGAAATCTCCGCCGTGCTCGACCGTCGCGACGAGACCTCCCAGCTCGTGCCCGCCTACACCTTCGGCAAGGCCCCGTCCTTCCTCGTCAAGGGCGGCCTCATCTTCCAGGAACTCACCCGCCCGCTGCTCGAGTCCTTCGGCAACGAGTGGCAGTCCCGCGCCCCGCTCAACCTGCTGGACGTTCACGAGAATCCCCAGAAATTCGAATCCCGCGGCCGCCGCATCGTCTTCCTCGCCAACGTCATCCCGACCCCCGCCACCGTCGGCTACGAGCCGCTGCAAAACATGATCGTCACCAAGGTCAACGGTCAGGACATCAAGGACATGAAGACGCTCATCGACGCCTTCAAGACCCCCTCCGCCGACGGTTTGCACTCGATCGAGTTCGACGAGGAAAAGTTCCACGTCTATCTCGACGAGAGCGTTTCGAGCGCGGTGGACAAGCAACTCCTCCAGCGCGGGCTGCCCAAGCTCTCGCGGGCGGAGGACTGATGGCGGGCCGCCGTGATTTTCCTTCAATTTTCCGGTTGTCAAAACCCGGTCGGCCACCCTTAATCCCGCCCCACCTCACGGGGCACCAAGGCTCGGTAGCTCAGTCGGTAGAGCAGCGGATTGAAAATCCGCGTGTCGGCGGTTCGATTCCGTCCCGAGCCAC
>CBKZPU010000219.1:0-8056 GCA_966696705.1 uncultured Verrucomicrobiaceae bacterium
GATCGCCAACACCTGCGCCGAGAGGATCCGCATCAGCGTGGTCAGCGGATAGACCGTGGCATAGCCAACGGTCGGAGCGTCGGAGCCGGCGATGTTCGACGCGAAGGCCAAGGCGGGTGGATCGGTCATGCTGCCGGAAAGCAGGCCGCTCAGGTCCATGAAATTCATCTTCAAGACGACCCGCGCGAAAATGCCGACCAGCAGCAGCGGCAGCATCGTGACCATGATGCCGGCGGCCAGCCATTGGAGCCCGGTCGCGCTGAAGACGGTGGCGAAGAACTTCGCACCCGCATTCAGTCCGACTGCCGCGAAGAATAGCGCGATGCCGAACTCGCGGAATGCCAGGTTCGTATTCACCGGCATGTGCCAGACCTGGCGGCCGATGCGCCCGACACGCCCGAGGATCAAGGCAACGATCAGCGGCCCTCCCGCGAGACCGAGCTTCACCGGCTGTGGCAAGCCGGGCACGGCGATGGGAAGCGTGCCCAATGCGATACCGAGCACGATCCCGATGAACAACGGAATGAAATGCGTCTCGTTGAGTTCCTTGAGTGAGTTCCCCAACACCTTCGTCGCACGTTCGAGATCCTCCGCGTGGCCGACGATCTGCACCTGGTCGCCGAATTGCAGTCGCAATCCGGGCACCGCTGACATCTCCAAGTCGGCCCGGGTCACGCGGGTCACCGCGACACCGAAGCGCTGGTCGAGTCCGAGTTGGCTCACGCTCTTTCCCAGCACGTCGCGGTCCGTCACCGCCACGCGGCGAAAGGTGATGCTCGATTCATCGACCGTGATGTCTTCCTCATGGCGCTGCCCGATCACTCGTTCGAATTGATCCAGCGCCGTCCGCGTGCCCACCACGGTCAGCAGGTCGTCGCGATGAAGCATGGTGTCTTCGTGTGCCACCACCGTTTCACCGTCGTGGCGAATGCGGGAAATGGTGACACCGGCTTCGATCCGGCCGGGCACGCCGGCGAGGCGGATGCCATCGAGATTCGGGTTGGTCACCACCAGCGTGCGGCGCTCCAGCGGTTCGACCTGCCGGCGGTTGTTTTCCGCGAACTCGGCCGCCTCTTTCGGAGCGTCGATGGCGAAGATCCGCTTCACGATCAGCAGCGTGACGATGATGCCGACGATGGCCATCGGGTAGGTCACGGCATAGGCCAAGGCAGGCATCGCACGCTGGTCGGCGGTGACGTCCGGCATCGTGCTGATGGCCTGCGTCCCGGCGCCGAGCGCGGGCGTGTTGGTGGTGCCGCCGGAGTAGATGCCGAGCACTGCCGCTGGATCGAAGCCCATCAGCTTGCCGGTGAGCGGTGCAGCGATCGCGCCAAGCACGACGATGCCTGCGGCCAGCGCGTTCATCTTCACGCCCTTTTCCCGCAACGCGGCGAAAAACCCCGGGCCGAGTTGGAGGCCAATCGTGAATACGAACAGCACCAGCCCGAACTCCTTCACGAAATCCAGCGTCGCGTGGTCGACCGGATTGCCGAAGTGGCCGACCACGATGCCCGCGAACAGCACACCCGCGGTGCCAAGACCGATGCCCCGGAACTTGAGGCTGCCGAGAGCCATGCCGAGCACGCAGACAAAAGCGAGCGCGCCGATTGCGTGAGCGACCGGCTGCGTCTTATGGAGTTCGAAGAGCCAGCTCATCGCCACCCGCGTGGCAGAGTTGCCGGACGCGGGCTTGCGTGGCTATTGCACCTTGGTGCTATGCGGTCTGTTGAGCGGCTTTTCGGGTGTCTTGAAGGTCCACTGGTTCCTGCCGCGAATGTATGACAAACCCGGCTTCAACGAGCCGCGCAGGCCGTTCTTGCAACATCCCCGCGGCAAGCGCCATGCTTGGTGTGCCCCGAAAGGGCCCGTTGCGAAAGTGGCTGAAGTAAACCAACAATTGATCGCCGACCGTCTCGGGATTTCCCGGGCCACGGTGTCCCGCTGCTTCACCAATCACGCCGGCATTAGTCCGGTGACGCGTGCGAAGGTCTTCCAGATCGCTGCCGAACTCGGCTACTCGCACATGGAGACCCGCGTGCGCACCAACAAGCCGCCGTCCTCGCAGATCAATCTCTGCGCGTTGATTTGCTCGGAAACCAAGGAATACTTCAGCGGCGGATACGAAAGCCCCGGGGCGCAGATTCTCGAAGGGGTTTCGGAGTATGCCCAGTTGCATGGCGCGTTGGTGGAGGTGCATTTCATTTCACCGGACGTGAAGAGCGTGGATAGCCCGGAGTTCGACCGGATCCGCAATCTCGCCCGTCGCAAGACCAGTGGCGTGCTCCTCATTTATCCGTTCCCCGTGACCGTGGTCGATGAGCTGGCGACCCGCTTTCCACTGGTCTCGCTGGTCGATCAGTACGAGCACAACGCGATCGATTGCGTGGATGTGGATCACTACCAGGGGGTCTCGATGCTGATCGATCACCTGACCGAGGCGGGGCATCGCCGGATCGGCTTTTACACGCGCTCCTACCCGGTCGAGGCCGGCTGGTCGTTCCGTCGCTACGGGGCCTTCGTCGAGAAGATGGCGCGGCTGAAGTTGAAGGTGGATCCACAGGATGTGATCGGTGTGTTCCCGCGTGCCGAGTTGCCGGTGGAGGAAAGCATCGACGCCGCGGCCGAACGTACGCGCGCGGGCGTCACGGCATGGGTCTGTGCGGCCGACCACCAAGGGTATGATCTTGTTGCGGGCTTGAAGAAGCGGGGCTTCAAGGTGCCCGCCGAGGTGTCAGTGACCGGTTTCGACGGCATTGAGCGTCGCGGCAACCGCCCCGCGCTGACGACGGTGGAAATTCCTTTCCGCGAGATCGGCGCGAGCGGCACGCAGCGGCTCGCCGCCCGGTTGAAGAAGCGCTTTCACCAGTCGCAGCACGTTTACATTACGGGACGGCTGCGTGAGGGAAACACGGTGGCCGCTCCGCCGGCGTGATCAATTGGCGGGGGGCGGCGAAACACCGCCGCGACGTTCGGCGAGTTCTTCTTCGATCTTCCGGACCATGGAGTCGGTCAGCGGGTACCAGAAGAGCACGATGCCGTTCGCGAAGGCCAGTGCTCCGGGCAGGAGCGAGAAGAGGATTCGCAGGCCTTGGAGAGTGTGCTCCGATTGCACCTTGCCGGCTTCGAAGCCATAGAGACTGAGCAGCCATCCGGCGAGGCCGCCGCCGATGCTGATGCCGAATTTTTGCGCGAACATCGCCGCCGCGAATGCAAGCCCGGTCGTGCGACGGCCGGAAGTCCACTCGCCGTAGTCGGCCACGTCGGTGTAGATCGACCATGCCAACGCGGGAGTCGGCCCGGCGATGATGCTGCCGATGACGTTGACCATTACCATCGTCCAGTATGCGTCGCGCGGGATCACGTAGAAGGCGAGGATCGAGATGGCATTCAACAACGTGAGTGCGATGAGCGGGTTCCGTTTGCCGAAGCGGCGCACCAGCCAGGACGTGAAGAAGATCCCCGCAAGGAAGGCCAGCGTTCCGGTGGCGGTGAAGAGCGAGGTGCGATCGAGGAACCAGACGAAGGGCGTCCCATCATCGCCCGCGTAATACTTGATGAAGTGCGGCGTGACCGCCCAACGCACGGCGGCATTCGACATCGTGAGCAATGCCGCGACGACCATGATGATCCAAGGCCGGTTCTTGACCAGCGATACGAGGTCCTTGCGAAAGCTCTGGTCCTGGTGCTCCTGGGGCACGATGCGCTCGCGGGTCAACGCGAAGGTCGCGAGGAACAAGGCGACGGCGACCACGGAGAAGATCGCCATGGTTAACTTGAAGCCGAGCGCCTTGTCGCCGCCGCCCAGCACCCGCACCAGCGGCAGCACGCCGATGGCGATGAGCAATTGTCCCGAGAATGCCCCGACGAACCGGAAGCTGGAGAGCGATGTGCGCTCGTGCGACGACGGCGTCATCACACCCATCAGCGCCGAGTAGGGGACATTGATGGCGGCATAGACCGTCATCAACAGGAGGTAGGTGATGTAGGCATAGATCAGCTTGCCATTCCCGGAGACATCCGGATTCGCGAAGGTCGCGTAGCCGACGATGCCGAAGGGGAGCGCCATCCACAGCAGGTAGGGACGGTAGCTTCCCCAGCGGCTGCGCGTGCGGTCCGCCATCGTGCCGACGAAGGGATCGATGAGCGCGTCCCAGAAGCGCGCCACCACGAAGAGCGTGCCGGCGACCGCGGGGCTCAGGCCGAACACATCGGTGTAGTAAAAGAGCAGGAAGAGGTTGACCGTCTGGAAGAAGATATTGGAGGCGGCGTCGCCGAAGCCGTAGCCGATCTTCTCCCGGAGCGGGAGTCTGGCGGAGTTGGGTTCCAAGGATTTGGTCGGGTTGGAAGAGGTCCTTTGAGTATCCCTTCTTTACGCGGTGAAACGGTGAGTTTCAATTCGCGGCGTGTCTCCCGATATCTTGCGCGTCCGGACGCCGCTCGTGAACTTTCACGTGCTGAGAGACGAGGCGGGTTTAGTGCTGCTCGACGCGGGATTCATCGGTGGCTGCCGGCGTCTGCTGCTGGCCTTGGCGGATGGCGGATGGGAAAACGAACCGGTCCGCGGCATCCTGCTCACTCATGGGCATCTCGACCATACCCTGAATGTCGCCCGCTTGGCCCGGGAATTCGGCGCGTGGATCGCGGCTCCGGTTTTGGATCGCGATCGTTACCTCGGGCAGTCGAAGTGCCGCGGCTGGTCGCGGGTAGGAGGGATGCTGGAAATCATCGGCCGTCCGCTGCTGGGATACCAACCATTCACACCAGACCGGTGGGTCGATGATCGTGATGAGATCCACGCGTGGGGAGGCCTGCGAGCCGTGCATCTGCCGGGCCATACCGAGGGGCACACCGGCTACTACTGTGCCTCCCGCAAGCTGCTGTTCTGTGGCGATCTCTTCGCAAGCTTCGGCCGCTGGTCTCATCTTCCTCCGGCCATCCTGAATGCCGATCCGGCGAGAATGGCGGACAGCATTCACAGGGCGCTGTCGCTCGATCTGGTGGGAGTCATCCCAAATCACGCGGACGCCGCGGAGCCGGAAGAACACCTGCGTCGGTTGCGCGTACTCGCCGGAAAACTCAGACCCGGTTGAGAATTCCGCCCAGCAAGGACTCCAGCCGCGGCACGCCATGGTCGGCGCGGAAGCGTGCGAAGTCGCTCTGCAAAGGCCGGTCATTCCAATCGCGTCCGTCGAGGATTCGTCGGATCGCTTCCAAGGCCTTCCCGCTGTCGCCCTCGGGAATGGTCAGGCCGGTGCGGTAGCCTTCCACGCGGTGGCCGATGCACTCGCCTTTCGAAGCCAGGCAGGGAATGTCGAAAGCCGCGGCCTTGCCAAGCGTGCCGCTGCTGCCTTGGAACCCCTCGTAGGCCGCCCACGCGACGTGGAAGGTGCGGAAGACATCGTTGAAATCCTCCTCGGCCGGAATGCGGCCGCCGGGCAGGGTGAAGTGGAGATTGTCGATGTCGCCGGTGGCGACGCGGCGGGCGGTTTGCTCGACCAAGGCGTGCTCCTCATCGGAATACTCCGGTCGCTCGTAGTGGCCGGCACAGGCGAAGTACCATGGAAGTCGTAGTTCGCGGGCCATCTCGGCGACACGCAGCAGGTTGAGCAGTCCCTTGCGGCGCTCCATGCCGAGCAGGCCGATGATCTTCCGGCCGGCTGCCTTGCGGCGGATCTCCTCGGCGAGCGGGTAGGGTCGCTCCGGCAGGGAGGAATCGGTGACATCGGGAAAGGCATGCACATCCCGGCCGGTGTAGCGTTCCATCGGATCGATGAAGCGTTCGTCGAGCACGCCGATGCCGCGGCACAGCGAACTGCGGATGATCGCGTCCCCTTTGGCCAAGAGGCGCAGTGACTTCACCGGCGAGCCGTTTTCGCCGTGATGGTGATTGCGCAGGTAGAGACCGCTCCACGGGCGGTCGATCGTCAGGTGGGGCACCGCCGGGAAGGGCAGGAAGCGCAGGTAGCTGTCGAGGTAGGGGAAGAAGACGAGGTCGGCCTTGCGTCCGGTGGACTGCTCGGCATCGAACAAGGTGTCGGCGCAACGTTTCCAGCGCTGGTAGGTGCGCAGCGGGTCGCCCTCGAAGCGGCCACGGAACCAGCTCTTTTTTCCGCCCGGCAGCTTGTGGGTCGAGACGCGCCGGTCGAAATCCGCGACCGCGCCGATCGAAGCGGTGCGTGCGGCGGAAAGGGCCTCGCCGGGTTCGGGGCAAAGACCGATGACGAAGGCTCCCAGCCGCAGGAAGGCCGCGGTGAACTGGGAAAAGTACATCGGATGGTGGCCGACCCAGAGCGGATCGACCAAGGCGACGGTCTTCGTCGGCGGAGCGGAAGTCATCGGTGGGAGAGACGCGCGCCCGCGTGAATCCAGGAGGCGCGCACGAGAAAAGCCTGCGACAGGCCGGCCATCACGCCGAAAATCATCGCGGCGAGGCGTTCGTCGAAAGGATTTGAGGTGAGTGTTTCGCTTAGCAGACAGCATGCCGCGATGAATGGCAGGAACGCCAGCCACTGGTCCGGCCCCGGGTCGGAGGCGTTCGCGCGGGCCGCCACCAGTGACGCGGCCATGGTTCCGCCGATCAGGCCGACATGGGCGAGCAGTCCGATGACGCCGCCGGAAAAGAGCGAGTAGGTCCAGGTCGAGTGGCCGGCGAACCACACATCATCGCCCAATTCGACGTCGGGCGGGAATACCAGACGGACCTCGGGAATGTAGGACGGGTGCCAGTAGTAGGACGCGCCGATGCCCTTGCCGTGGAGGTAGTGGACCGGTTCGCGGTTGAGGATCTCGAAGATCGCATCCGCCTCCGCGACGCGGGTGAGGAAGGAGATGTCGGCGGTGGTGTTGCGGTCCTCGGCGTGGTGGAAGAGCCGTTCGTTCCAGCGCTCGATCTGGTGCGGTTGCACCACCGCGGCGATGCCGATGGCTCCGATCGCGAGCGCGCCGATGGCAAAGCCAGGCCACAGTCGCTTGAGGGCGTCGATCGGCTGATAGATGCCCCAGCGGACGCCGAGGATAAAGCACAGCGAACTCGCGCACGCGGAAGCCATCACCGGAAACAACAGCGAGCGCGTGACCGTGATGAAGATTCCGAAGAACAGCACGCCCACGGCCAGCGGGAGCAGCCAGTGGAACCGCGAGCGCAGCAGCAGCGCGCAGCCGATCCACGCGGCGAGCCAGTTGTTGGCCGAGCTTTGCACCTCCACGCGGGCGGTCTCCATGGTCACGCCCTTGAAGACGAAGCCATGGAAGATGCGCCACAGCACGTTGGTGCAGGCCGCGGCGAAGACAGGAGCGACGATTCGCGACGGTTTCACACCCACGCAGCCGGCGATGTGAGCGTTCATCATTCCCGCCAAGCAGAGGACGAGCGGCAGGATGATCCGCAGCGAGCGGCCGGGCGCGACACCTTGCATGATGGCGTTCGCCGCCATGAAGGCGAGGAAGCCGCCCCAGCCGAGGATCAGCCAGGCACCCGGGCGGACCAGCAGATGCCGCCAGCCTAACAGGAGAATGCCGGCGGTGGAAAAGACCGCGAGGCCGAGGAAGATGAGCTGGTCGAGCCCCGCGCCGCCTCCGGCCTCGCGGGCCTGCGAAGCGCGGTAGTCGAAGGCGAACGAAATCATGAACACCCACAAAAGCCGCTCCACCCACGGCGCGGCGGCGGTGGCTGGCACTTCGACGGCGTCGCGGGTCGCCGTCATGCGCGGAAGGCGTCGGGGTTTTCCAATGCCCGGCCTAACAGCTCACCGCGCTCTTCCCAATGGAAGGCGTGGCGGCAGGCTACGAGCGCGCGGCTGGCGGCGTGATTGAGGAAAGCAAGGTCGTCGATCTTTTCCGCGACCGCCTTGGCGAGTGACTCGGGATCCGGCGCGGCAATGGCTTCCGTGGAGGGATCGACCGGCACGCCGCTGAGCGCGGCTTCGACCGAGGCGAGCGGCAGACCGCGGAAGATGTAGTCGAGCGCCTTGAGCTTGAAGCCGCCGCCGAGCGCCTCGGGAATCAGGCCGATGCGGGCGTGATCGAGGAATGGATTCACGGAAGGGACGTTGGCCGT
>CBKZPU010000220.1:0-8055 GCA_966696705.1 uncultured Verrucomicrobiaceae bacterium
CCCTCCGCCACCGACCTCGTGACGATCCGCAAAAATCCCCGCGCCCCTGAAGCCGGCAGTGTCACCGTCACCCGCACCTTGCCGGCAGCCGGGGTGCCATCCACCGCCGGTCCGCTCCACGGCCCGGCCCCGGTTTTCCCCGCGACCGTCGTCCACGTGGCCAGATCGTCCGAGCGCTGGATGCGGATGGCCAGCGCGGGCGCGGGATGAAGCGAGTCGAATTCGAAGATCACCGTGTTCCCGATTTTGTGGACCGATTGCGAGGCCGCGATCAGGCTGCGTGCCCGCAGCGCTTCCAAGCGGACCAGCGCCTCGAGGAAGTAATAGTCTCCGTAGCTCAGCGAGCGGTTGTCGTCGTCCCATTGCTGGCTGCCGGCCTTGAGGATGCCCGGGTGGGCACTTTCATCCGCCGCGCAGAGGTAGTCCGGCGCGCTGCCGCCATCGTTACTGTCGTATGCCTCCAGGCATTCGAGGATGTCTTCCGCCGCGGCGAGGTAGCGCGCTCCGTCGGCGGAATATCCACTCAGCTCGATTAGCCCGGCCGCGGCGATCGCGGCGGCGGACGAATCGCGCGGGGTGAATTCGTGCGTCGCCGGCCGGCGGTCGCCGAGCCCGGTGCCAGTACTAGAGTTATAGTTGTTGTTCGCGTCGTTCCACGGCCCCACCGGCTCGCCCAGCGCCGCGTCGAAGTCGCAGGGTGGCACGAAGTCGCCGTTGCGGTGATTGTAGGTGTCGGCGGTGTAGGCATCCGGCAGGTGATCGAGGAAATAATCCGCCACCGCTTCCGCCCCCGCGAGGATGTCGGAGGCATCCGTTCCCGGATCGCGGCGCGCGTGGCGGTACACCGCCGTCAGCCCGTAGATCGCCCACGCCTCCCCGCGCGACCACGTGGTCTCGTCGCCGTAACCCTGGCGCGTGCTCTTGCGCTCGATCATGCCGATGCTGGGACCCGTCTCGAAATGCTTCACCACGTGATAACTGCCGCCATTGGCGCGCAGGTGGCGGGCCATCGAGTTGCGTGCGTGGGTCAGCGCGTGGTCGAACCACGGCCGTTGCTCCGGCAGCCGGCCGTTCATTTCATACGCCGCCAGCAGCAGCTCCAGGTTCATGAGATTGTCGATGCACACCGGATATGGGGCCTCGATGGTGTCCCACGAGCGGATCAGCCCGGCCGGAACGGTCGTGCCGCTGCCATTGGGCTTGTTGAAGCGCGAGTCGAGCTTGGCCGCCGCCGCCGACATCGCCTGCCGCGCGAACTCGCGATAGTTGCCGCCGGGGTCGCTCAGATCGTCATGAAACTGCCAGCCCTTTCCCACCGAGCCCAGCACGATGAAGCCGATGTCGTGGTCGTTGTTGGTCGTGGCTGCCAGCGCCGCCGACCAATTGGTCGCACGCTGGCGCCAGGTCGTGCTGCCGGTCTTGGCGGCGATCATCCATAAGGCCCCCGGCCAGAAGCCGGCGCGCCAATCGCCCGTGCTCGAAGTGGTGTTCCAGCGGCCGGTCGAGAGATTGCCGAAGGTCGGATAGCGCGTGAGCATGCCGATGCTGCCGTAGGTGGTAGTCATCCACGCGACCGTGGCGGCGCTGCGTTCCTCGGCGCGGGTCCATGCCAGGTTCGACGCCGCCGCGGGCCATGCGATCGCAAAAGTCGCAAGCCATCCGCACCGACGGATTCGGGAGGTCGCCGTCATGGGAATCCCAGCCTCGCGCGGGAATGATGGAATTCAACATCCGCTTCCACCCATCTGCACCGGAAAATCAGCCGGTGCCCTGAGTCTGGCAAGAAATGCACAACGCACGGGCGCGCGGCCCGCCGATTGCTCGCAGGAAAGCAAAAGGGTTGCCCGTCACGCGACCCGCGGTTACGGCGCGCCCGGATTCCTTTCACCAACCAACCAATCCCCACCATGCCCGTACTCGTAGGTAAGAAAGCCCCGTCATTCACCGCCAAGGCCGTTGCCGGAAACACCATCATCGAGGACTTCTCCCTCGATCAATTCCTCGGCAAGAAGTACGTGGTCTTCTTCTTTTATCCTAAGGACTTCACCTTCGTCTGCCCGACCGAGCTCCATCGCTTCCAAGAGGAAATCGCCGAGTTCGAATCCCGCGACGTCGCGGTCGTCGGTTGCTCGACCGACTCCGAATTCTCCCACTGGGCATGGCTCCAGACGCCGAAGGCCAAGGGTGGCATCGAAGGCGTGACCTACCCGCTGGTGGCCGATGTGAACAAGACCATTTCCGATGCCTACGACGTGCTCGCCGGCGACTACGACATCGATGAGAACGGCAACCTCGTCGTGCGCGGCGAACTCGTCGCCTACCGCGGCCTGTTCCTCATCGACAAGGAAGGCATCGTCCGCCACCAAGTCGTCAATGACATGCCGCTCGGCCGCTCGATCCGCGAGGCGCTGCGCTTGGTCGATGCGCTCCAGCACTTCGAGCAATTCGGCGAAGTCTGCCCGATGGACTGGAACCGTGGCGACAAGGCGATGAAGCCGAACCACGAAGGCGTGTCCGACTACCTCGCGAACTGATCCGATTTTCTTCCATAGCAAGCGCGGTCGCGGGAAATCCGTGGCCGCGCTTTTTTGTACCATGGTGGTCCGCACTCTCCGAGCGCGGTCGAAGCAGTTCTGGCGGCCGTTGGAGACCTCCGGCCCGCTCCGGGCCTGCATCGTGGTCCGCACTCTCCGAGTGCAGTCGAGAAGCGGAGATGAAAAGCGCAAGGTCTTCGTAGCGGAACGGCTGCGCCATTCCGGCGGCTCGCGCTCCGCAACGGATCGCCGCTCGCGAATCTCATTCATGCCGTTCCCCGCCGGAACAACGCAGTCGTTCCGCTATCAAACACAGCCGCCACTTTTTCACCCGCCATTCATCGCCGGTTCACGGGCGGGGAGTCTTCTCATCACCGTGATCCGCCGCCTGTTGCAGCCGCAAGCCGACTTGCTCGACGATCCCTCGCCGGGAAAAATCGCGCGCATCGCCGGCACCGCGGCGCTGGCCTTGGCGGCCTACGGCTTCACCACCGGCTACTGGCGCTCGCCTTTGATGGGCTGCTACGTGGCCCTGAAGATGCCGCTGCTCGTAGCCTGCACGCTCTGCTGCAATGGCATGCTCAATGGACTCCTCGGCGTGCTGTTAGGCGGGCTCGGTTTCCGTCAATCGCTGCTCGCCTTGCTCAGTGCCTTCGCCGCCTCGGCGCTGCTGCTCGGCTCGCTGGCGCCGGTCACGCTGATGCTGGCGCTCGATGCTCCGCCACCGGACTCGCCGCAGGCCGCGTCCGCGCATGCCGGCTATCTCTTGTTCCACGTCCTCCTCGTCGCGGTGGCGGGCATCGCCGGCACGCTCACGCTCTATCGCATCCTCCGTCAACGCTGCCCCTCGCCGGGCGTCGCGACGATCACGATGCTGGCGTGGCTCGCGGGGAATGGATTCCTCGGCGCGCAATTCTCCTGGATCCTGCGGCCCTTCTTTGGCTCGCCGCGGCTGGAGGTCGCGCTGTTCCGCCCCGATCCCATGCACGGCAGCTTCTACGAAGCCGTCTGGCGTTCGCTCGACCACAGCACCGGCGGCAATGCTGCCTTCGCCATCACGGGCCTGCTGTTAGGCCTCGCCGTCATCGCCTGGCCGGTGGTCCGCACCCTCTTTCCCCGAACTCAACTCGCAAGACCATGAACCAAGACAGCACGCCTCCGTCACCGCACCACTGGTATTCACCGGAATCATCGCCACCGACGCCGCCTTCCACCGCGACTGCCACCCCGCGAATCGAACCGCCGCTGCCGGAAACGCTCAACCTGCGCTCGCTCTTCGAGGCCCTGCTGCGCAGCCCGCGCGCGCTGGTCCGCCGCCTCGCGGATCCCGGCCACGGTGCGTTCCTGCCCTTCCTCGTCATCGCGGTGCTCTCGCTCATCGTCTTCGGCGCGGTGCTCGGCAGCTTCGCGATGGGCGCGCAAATGTGGGCCGCACCATTGAAGATCACCGCCGGCCTCTTGATCGCCGGAATCATCTGCTATCCCAGCCTCTACATCTTCTCCTGTCTCGCCGGCTCGCAAGCCGGGGCCTCGCAACTCGCGGCCACCTTCGCCGGCATGCTCGCGCTGTCCGGGCTGCTGCTGTTAGGCTTCGCGCCCGCCGTGTGGATCTTCACCCAGGCGACCAATTCGCTCGGCTTCATGGGCGTGCTGGCGCTGGCCTCCTGGCTCGTCGCGCTCATTTTCGGCTTCCGTTTCCTCAGGGATGCGGTGAGCGCCACCGGCGCGGTGTCGAAAGGCCCGTTCTCGGTGTGGAGCATCATCTTCTTGCTCGTCACGCTGCAGATGACCACCTCACTGCGACCGATCCTCGGTCGCTCGAATCACTTGCTGACCGATGAGAAGAAATTCTTCATCCAGCACTGGATCGATTCCTCCGGAGAAGAGCTCGATGCCAAGAAGGCCACCGCCACCACCACGGCCACCACGCCGCAATCCCGATGAAATCGAAAGCGCCGCGCCTGAAACCCAAGGCCGCCGCGGCCCAAGCCAAGTCCGCCCGCAAGCCGCGGCCCAAGCCACCCACCGTGACCGAACAGCGCCACGACCGGCTGTTCGAGTCCTTGCGCGAGGAGCTGGGGTTGTAGGGTTGCTTGTTAGTAAGAGGCTGTCTGAAAAAGGCAGGCGACCTCCTTCGTCGGCTACTCTGGAGCACGGAGTCGGCTGCTAGCCCGTCTTGACTGCTTTTAAGACAGCCTCGGACGACAGCGAAATCGTTGAAATGGACGAAAGGATGAAGACTCAAAGGAATCCTTTAGCCACTCGGATTCTCTATCCTCACCCATTCAAATTTCGCTCGTTTCGTTGTTCCCTGTTCTTCCGTGAGTCAATCAAGACAAGACTTTTCCTCAGCCTTCATCGGATCCGCCGGGGCCAGCGAGCGCTCGATCCGTCGCCGCCGGTGATATCTCGCCAGCCACGGAAGCTGCCACAGGCCGGCGTAAACCAGCACGAGGAACCAGTGGGGGATCTCCAGGGAATAATACCAAGCGGGCGAGTAAAGCCGGTTCACCACGTAGGAGGGCAGGGGAAACCAGTTCGTGCTCGCGCGAGGCCAGCGAGGCTTCACTTCGAAATAGAACGTCTTCGCCGGCGTGATGTGCCGACGGGGCGTATTCTGCCAGCTTGCGCCCGCCGTGGAACCTTCATTCTGCAATTGCACCGCGTATCCCCCGACCTCGAAATCCAGGTTGGCAATCCGCTGCATCGAAAACACCCATGCCCAAAGCAGGAAGAGCAAACCCGGCAGGGCGAACCAAAGCGCGGGCGAACGATACCAAGGACGGGGCGTGGCTGCCATGGGCGCGGCCAGAGTGCGGTGGACGGAGCGCCTTTGAAAGGAGCGAATGACCTCTTGTAGCGGGAACGACCGCCCCTTCCGTGGCCGCGCCCTCACTTGGCACTTGGAAGTTTTCCCCGCCGGGATCACCCTCCGGCCCGTGCAACGCGGCCAGCAGAGTGATGTGTTGAAGATCTTCGCCTATGTGGCTGCCACGCTCGTTCTCGCCGCGGTAATCTCGCCGTGGCTCTATCAGCTCGGCAAGGGCTTGGCGGAAGTCACCGCGGACAAGCAGACCAATGGCGCGATCCGCTATCTCGCCGATGCCGCCGGCCGCGCGGACTTCCCGAAGTTTTTCGACCGCGCGCTGATGCTCTCCGCGCTGGTGCTGCTGTTTCCGCTCACCGCGTGGCTGCGGCTCGGCCGCCCGCCCGGCAGCTATCGCGACACGCCGTGGTCACTGCGCCTGCCGGACAATGTCGTGGTCGTCGATCGCGGCCAGCCGCTCCGCCGCAATCCCCAGGGCTGGCTGCAATTCGGCACCGGCTTCATCCTCGCCGCCGGCTTGCTGCTGCTGTCCGGTTGGCTGATGCTCCAGGCGGGCTGCTTCATGTGGCGGGACGCCGCCGAATCGACCCGCGGCGCGGTGAACAAGGTCCCGGAGGCCATCCAGTGGGCCAAAGCGGCGCGGAAAGTGCTGCCGGGTGCCGTGATCGTTGCCTTGATCGAGGAGGTGCTCTTCCGCGGCGTGCTGCTCGGAATCTTCCTGCGGGCGATGCGGCCGGCTCCGGCGATCGCCTTGCTGTCGTTCTTGTTCGCGTTCGTGCATTTCCTCCAGCCTCCGCCGTTTGCCAAGGTGCCGGATCCCGAGGCGTCGAATGCCGGCTTCATCCTGCTCGGCCAGATCTTCGGGCGGTTCGCTGAGCCGCTGAACCTGATCTCGCGCTTTTCGATCCTCGCGGCGGTCGGCGTGGTGCTGGCCTACGCCCGCTTCCGCACCGCCTCGCTGTGGCTGCCGATCGGCCTTCACATCGGCTGGGTCTTCGGCGTGGGCATGTTCAAGGCGGCCACTTGGCCGGTGGCCGCGCTGCCGGAAGCCGCGCGCTGGCTGGTGGGCATGAGCTTGCTGGAAGGCCTGCTGCCGCTGTCGGTGGTCATCGTCACCGGCATGCTGGTCCACCTCATGACCCGCATGCCGGAGCCGCCGGCCAGCTATCGCAGTTAGAATCGGATCCGCCATGCGCGACACCGACACCGGCGGGAACGGGAACGAGGAGGGGAGCATTTGGAAGAATATCTTCGACCTCGTTTACCCGGGGAAGTGCCACCGCTGCCGGTCCGGCCTGGAAGCTGGCCGCTCATTGTGTGAAGGCTGCGCCGGAGATCTGCCGGGCCTCCGGGAACCCTTCTGCGAACAGTGCGGCGAGGAGCACGAGGGACAGATCGCGTCAGCCTTCGAGTGCCCCAACTGCCGCGGGCAATCCTACTCCTTCGACTTCGCCCGGCCGGCGCTCCCGCATCACCCGGGGCTGTTGGAAATGATCCACGAGTTGAAATACGCACGGCGCATCGGCCTCGCGACCGAGCTCGCCCGGCTCGCCGCACGGGCCTTCCAGGACGATGCCCGGCTGGCCCCGGCCTTGGCGGAGGGCTGGCCGCTCGTGCCCGTGCCCCTGCACCGCAGCCGCCTGCTGTGGCGGCACTTTAATCAGGCCGAGGAGATCGCCCGGCCTCTCTCCCGCCTGACCGGCCTGCCGCTGTGCCGGGCGCTCGTCCGCATCCGCGGGACCGGCAGCCAGACCAGCCTGAGCCGCGCCGAGCGGCTGAAAAACCTCCGCGGAGCCTTTGACCTCTCGGGCGCGGGAAAACGATTCGTCGCCGGGAAACCGGCCGGCGCGGTGGTGGTGGACGACGTTTTCACCACCGGGGCCACCACTGGCGAGTGCGCCCGGGTGTTGCGGAAAGCCGGCATTCAAAAGGTGGTTGTCGTCACCGTGATGCGCGGTTAGCCTCGCGCCTCCACCGACGACGACCGAACGAACCCATGGGCATCTTCAACAAGCCACCTCTCCGCGGCGGCCGCAGCCGCGATAACATGCCCGAGGGCCTCTGGACCAAGTGTCCCGATTGCGGGGCCATGCTCCACACGTTGGAACTCAAGCAGCACCACCAGACCTGCCACCACTGCGACCATCATTTCCTGATGGACGCCCGCGAGCGGATCGCGCTGCTGGCCGATCCCGACAGCTTCCAGGAAACCGAGCAGGGCCTGGTCTCGGCGAACCCGCTCGGCTTCGCCAACTACCGCGAGAAGATCGAAGGCATGCGCCACAAGACCGGCCTCGATGACGCGGTCGTCACCGGTCGCCTCAGCATCGGCGGCCAGCCCGCCATGATCGCGGTCATGGATTTCAAGTTCTTCGCCGGCTCGATGGGCTCGGTGGTCGGTGAAAAGATCGCCCGTGCGGTTGAACTCGCCATCGCCGAAAGGCGCGGCGTCATCGTCGTCTCCGCTTCTTCCGGCGCCCGCATGCAGGAGGGCATGCTCTCGCTCATGCAGATGGCCAAGACCTGCGGCGCGCTCGCGCGCCTGTCCGAAGCCGGCCTGCCCTACATTTCCGTGATGACCCACCCGACCACCGGCGGCGTGACGGCCTCCTTCGCCACCATCGGCGACGTCAATCTCGCCGAGCCGAAGTGCATGATCGGCTTCGCCGGTCCGCGCGTGGTGAAGGAAACCAC
>CBKZPU010000221.1:0-8016 GCA_966696705.1 uncultured Verrucomicrobiaceae bacterium
GGGCGATCTTGGGCGCGTCGGTTGTTGCGGCGAGCAGGACCAAGGCCTCGCCTTCGCCTCTGACGGTGATCTCGTTTTCGCCGGGGGTGACTTCCGACTCCATCGGATAGACCCAAGCGCGCGCGGCAAAGTCCTTGTTCTGGAGCGCGAGGATCCGGCGGTCTTCGACTTTGGCATCTTGGCCCTTGTCATCTTGGGTCTTGGCAGCGAGCTCCACACGGAAGTTCAGGGCACCGGGCTTGTCGGTGCGCAGGTGCAGGACTAACAGGTCGTCGGGCTTCGAGATGAAGGTGGTCCACGTGAAGCCCGCGCCGCCGCGCTGGAAGGTGACGACGGAGGTGCCGTCTGCGAAGTTGAGCTGTCGCTTGTAGTTGGTGGCGGAGGCTTTGTCGTCGAGCCAGTCGAGGGTGAAGACGGCGCGTGCGGTACCGGTGAAGTCGAGGGCGGGCTTCTTTGGATCGGCGGGTTGTTCCGCTTTGGCGAGATCCGTGAAGAGAGGGAAGGTCTCGTATTTCGTGTCGCCGGCGATGCTGGTGAAAAGCGCGCCGTTGCCGAGCGGGAACGTCAGGTCCGGCGATGGGGCGGGCGAGGGGAACGTCAGGTCCTCTGCCATCGCGAGGTGGCAGAGCAGAGGTAGCACGACGGCCCAGCGCATGCCTTCATCTGCGTCATGGTGGCGGCCTTGGCAAGGGGGCGATTCCAAGTTTGCCGCCGGATTTCCCATTGCCTCTCTGGAGACGTTCGTGAGAAATTATCCCCGTTGTGAACACGACCGTCCGCCAACTGTGCTGCCAAGGCTGCGGTGCCACCTTGCCAGTGACGGAGGGCATCCGCTTCCTGACGTGCAATTACTGCAATGCTCATCTCGAGATCGTCCAGGATCAGGCGACGACCCATACCCGCCTTTTGGAAGGCATCGAGCGGCGGACGAAGAAGATCGAGCGCGACGTCGAAGCCATGCGGATCCAAGGGGACCTGAAGCACCTCGATGAGGCATGGGCCAAATACGAAGCCCGTGTGGATCCCCGCGATGAGCGGGGTCGGCGAACCGAGCCTACTGGTGGTTTATTCGGGATTGGCCTGGTCGGCTTGGTGATAGGTATCGCGTTGCTTTTTTCCGAGGTCTGGTGGATGGGCATTGTCCTCGCTCCGGCGGCGGCATGGTTCATGGTGAAGGCCTTTCGCTGGGAAATGAACCGTGGGCGAATCATCCAAGGCATGCGGCTCCAGTATGAAATGCGCCGCAAGATGCTGCTCCAGCAGAAGAACGGTGGCAGATGACCGGCTCCGATGGCTGATAAACAGAAGAAACCAAAGCCGTCCGAGAAGGAATCCTGGAGCTTTGGGAAGGAAGGCGACTACGCCGAGGACAAGTTGTGGACGATGGAGCGGATCCTGGCGCTGGGATTCTTCGTCCTGTGGGTCGGATTGGTCGCCGACGAACGAGGTGGGGTCCGTGCTCTCCGAGCGGCGACATTTTACCTCGGGCCCTTGGCCTGCATCTGGTGGCCGGAGATTATGCGCCGGTATTTCGCGGAACGCGACCCATGCACGGATACCTCGTATCCGTGGCCGCGGGGGTGCCTCCGTTGGATTGCCTGGACGTTGCTCCTGTGGCCCGCGATCGTCTGGGTGTTCCAGACGATCCGGCGCTGACCTGTCTCAATGCCCGCTGCCCGCCTTCTCGGCACCGAGGCCGGTCTGGGCGCGGAAGTTCAGCTCGGCGAACTTGGCTTCGGATTCCGGGTCCGGCTTGGTCAGGATGGTGCCCAGCCACGCGCCGAGGAAGCCGAGCGGGATGCTCACGATGCCCGGGTTTTCCAGTGGGAAGATCGCGCCGGTCTTGCCGAAGATGCCATTCGGACTGAGCAAGATCAGGATGACCGCGGAGGCGAGACCGGTGGCCAAGCCCGCCACGGCCCCGGCGGTATTGAAGCGCTTCCAGAAGATCGAGAACAGAATCACGGGCAAGTTCGCCGAAGCCGCCACGGCGAAGGCGAGGCCGACGAGGAACGCGGCATTGGCGGTCGGGCCCATGAAGATGGCGATGCTGATGCTGACCGCGCCGACGAAGAACGCGGTGACGCGGGCGACACGGACTTCCTGACCCGGCCGGGTTTCCCTCCCGTGGTGGATGACGTTCGTATAGAAGTCGTGGGCGAACGACGTGCTCGCGCTCATCGTGAGACCCGCGACCACGGCAAGGATCGTGGCAAAGGCGACGGCGCTGATGAAGGCGAAGAACAACTCGCCGCCGAGGGCCTTGGCGAGGATGGGCGCGACCATGTTGGTGTTCTCCTTGCCATCGGGCGTGAGGATTGCCGCCTTCTCGAGCACGGTCGCGGCGCCGAAGCCGAAGAAGGTGGTGAGGATGTAGAAGACCCCGATCACCCCGATCGCCCAAGCGACGCTGACCCGCGCCGTTTTGGCATCCGGCACGGTGTAGAAGCGGACGAGGATGTGTGGCAGGCCGGCGGTGCCGAGCACCAGACCGAGGGCGAGCGAAATGAAATCGAGCGGTCCCCACGGGTTCACGGCCGCGCCGAATTTCAGGCCGGGATCGAGCAGATTCTTCGGCTCGGCGGTGCCGGCGTAGTCGGCATGTGCCACGGCGTGGAAGAACTGGGTCATGCTGTAGTCGTGCTTGCCCAGCACCAGCCAGCTCAGCGCGAAGGCCCCGCCCATCAGCAGCAGCGCCTTGATGATCTGCACCCAGGTGGTGGCGAGCATGCCGCCGAAGACGACATAGACGAGCATCAGCACGCCGACACCGATGACCGCGGGCGCGAACTCGACGTGGATGAGTTCCTTGATGATCACGCCTGAGCCGACCATCTGGGCGATCATGTAGATGGTGGAAACCATCAGCGTGCTCAGCGAGGCCATGGCGCGCACCGGCCGCGGGCTCATGCGGTAGGCGAGCAGGTCGGCCATGGTGTATTTGCCGGCGTTCCGCAGAGGCTCGGCGACCAGCAGTAGCACGGTCAGATAGGCGACGAGGAAGCCGACGGAATACATGAAGCCGTCGTAGCCCTTGAAGGCGATCATGCCGGAGATGCCGAGGAAGCTGGCGGCGCTCATATAGTCGCCGGCGACGGCGAGGCCGTTTTGCCAGCCCTTGATCGAGCGGCCGGCGGCGAAGTAGCTCGCTGAGCCGGTGGCCTTGCGGGCGCTGAAGTAGGTGATGACCAAGGTGAGCGCCACGAAGGCGAGGAACATCCACAGCGCCGGGGTGAACTGAATGGCGGCGGACATGGAAGAGATCGCGGAAAGCATCGGTTCAGGCGGTCTTGGATTCGATTGAGGCAAGAAGGGCGTGCTCCATGGCATCCCACTTCTTGGCGGTGCGCATGTAGAGCCAGGCCATCACGAAGGTCATGAGGAACTGTGAGAAGGCGAACACGTAGGCGCCGTTCACCTTGCCGACCAGCGGCCGCTTCATCAGGTCCGGGAAGTAGCCGATGAGCACCGGCAGGGCCATGTAGTAGATCAGGAAAAAGATCGTCGCCGGGACGATGAAGCGTCGCTTGGCTGCCAGCAAATCGTGGAAGGCGGGCAGCTTGGCGAGGGCTTCCCAGTCGGGTTGGGTCGGGTTTGCCATGGAATTCCGCGAGGCCTAGCAGCCGCAGGAATGGCTGTCAAAGAACCAACCGGGTGATGTCACGGGGAATCCACTTTCGATTTTTTTAACCGCAAAGGACGCAGAGATCGCATAGAAAGGAACTCTGGAGGTTTTTCCCTGCGATCTTTGGGTTCTTTGCGGTTGATTCCCTGCCTTTGGGCGGTTCGCCGGGCATTCTGGAAAATCCATTGGGCAAGGGGCCGGGCGTGTGGTTGCGTGGCGCGAGCCATGCGCTGCTTCTACTCGCAGGATCTGGAACTGAAATTGCCCTCGGGACACCCGTTCCCGATGGAGAAGTTCCGTATTTCCAAGGACATGCTCCTTGAAGGAGGAATCCTGCGGCCCGAGGAGATCGTCGAGGTGAAGGTCGCCGAGTCGCACCTCCTCAAGACCGTCCACGAGACTGGCTATATCGAGCGGATCTACTCCGGCCTGCTCGATCGCAAGGAGCAGATCCAGCTCGGCCTGCCGGTGACGCCGCAGCTTTACCACCGCAGCGCGACCGAGGTTGAAGCGACCCGCCAGGCTTGCCACGCGGCGCTGACCGAGGGCGTGGCCGTCTGCCTGGCCGGCGGGACTCATCATGCCTTCCGCGAGCACGGCGAAGGCTATTGCGTTTTCAACGACGTCGCCATCGCCATCCGCGACCTGCAAGGCAGGCAGCCGGGCATCAAGGTGATGGTGGTGGATACCGACGCCCATCAAGGCAACGGCACCGCGGCGATCCTCGGCGATGACCCGCGGGTCTTCACCTACTCGATCCACGTCGGCCGGAACTATCCGACGAAGAAGGTCGCGAGCACGATGGACGTGGAGACCGTCCGCTACGTCGAGGGCGAGATGTATCTCAAGCAGCTCTTCAGCACGCTGGCCGCGGCGCTCGATACCTTCGCGCCGGACCTGGTCATCTGGATCGCCGGGGCGGACAACCACCGCAACGACCGCTTCGGGCAAATGCATCTTTCCGTGAAGGACCTGCAGCGCCGCGACGAGGTGCTGCTGCGTGCCTTCATCCGCAACCGCGTGCCGGTGGCCGTGCTCTATGGCGGCGGCTACAACCGCCAGCCGGAGTTCACCGCGAAGATCCATCGCAACACGGTGGCGACGGCGAAGAAGCTCGCGGCGGAGTTCCGCGGGTTGTGAGATCGAATGTAGCGTCGGTCTGCGACCGTCGGTGACTCGCGGCATAGGGCCGCATCGTGAGGTCCTATTTCCGGATCCACAGAGATGCGGCTGATGCCGCTGAAGTGCGACGGTCACAGACCGCCGCTACATTCACTTGGTCGCGAGGCAGCCGGGGCAGTCTTGGACGAAGTGCGCGGCGCCATGTTCGGCAAGCTGCGGGCGCCTGTCGGTGAGGCACAGTTCCGACTTGCCGATGGTATTGCGAGGCCGGAACGCGCAGCCCGCGGGCGGGTTCGAAAGGTCCGGCGGGAGGCCGGGGATGGTGTAGAGGTCCTCGCCCTTCTTGTGGATGGAAGGAATGCTCTTCAGCAACGAGCGGGTGTAGGCGTGCAGCGGGCGCGCGAAGAGCTCGTCCTTTGGCGCGCTTTCGACGATGCGGCCGGCATACATGACGTTCACGTGGTCGCAGACTTCCGACACCACCGCGAGATCGTGAGTAATGAAGATCACCGCAGTGCCGAGCTCGCGCTGGCGGTCGCGGATCAGATCGAGCACCTGCTTCTGCACGGTGACATCGAGCGCCGTCGTCGGCTCGTCACAGATGAGCAACTCGGGCCGGGTGATCAGGGCCATGGCGATCATCACGCGCTGGCGCATGCCGCCGGAGAATTCGTGCGGGTAGGATTGGATGCGCTTTTCGGGATCGGGAATGCCGACTTCCCCCAGGGATTGGATCGCGCGGTCGAGGGCCTTGGTGCCCTTCAGTCCCTCGTGCAGTTCCAGAGGTTCCGTCAGTTGCTCGGCGACCCGCAGGTAGGGGTTCAACGAGGTCATCGAATCCTGGAAGATCATCGAGATGCGCTTGCCGCGGATCCCGCGAAGTTGCTTTTCGCTCGCCTTGAGCAAATCGACGCCGTCGAACATCGCCGAGCCGGCGTGAATCCGCCCCGGCGGTTGCGGGATCAGGCCGAGGAGCGAGTAGCAGGTCACCGATTTCCCCGAGCCCGACTCACCGACGATGCCGAGCGTCTGGCCGGCACCGACCGAGAACGAAACGTCTTCCACCGCGTGGACGATGCCGTTGCGGGTGTGGAAGCGGGTAGTGAGGTTGCGGACGTCGAGCAGGGGCATGGCGCGGATCGAGCAGGAAATGAGCCTTGGCGTGAGCTAAAGGACCGCGCGGGGGATTGCCAGCATGGGTTTGCCGAAAGTCGGGATTATCCCCGACTTTTGACCGCTCGCTTCGCCGATGCTGTGGTTTTTGCAAAGGCGAGTGGGGGCCGCGCCCGATTACTTCTTCTTTCTCCCGGAAGGTCCTCCCGGGCGTTTGCCGGTGGGCTTTTTGCTCTCGGGCTTGCCTGATGGCTTCTTGCCGGCGGACTTGCCGGAGGGCCTTTTAGCGGCGGGCTTCTTGCCGACGGGCTGTTTGCCGGGGCGTCCGGTGTTAGTGTCGCGCTCTTCCCACTCGCGGCGATCGCGGGAGCGGACGGAGAAGACCACGGGCACGGCGGGCACGGGGTTGAACTCGCGCAGGCGGTTGGAGAGGTAGCTCTCGTAGCTCGCCGGCATGAGCGCCTTGTCGTTCACGAAGAGGACGAAGGTCGGCACCGGGATGGTGCTGTATTTCTCCTCCACCGCGGCGGTGGCGTAGTAGAGCTTGAGGCGCTTGGCCGAACGCTTGTCGGTCGGCGGCGGATTGATCTGGAAGGCCTCGTGCAGCATGCGGTTGAGCTTGCCGGTGCTGGGCACGTTCTTGGCGGCCTTGCGGATCTTGAGGACTTCCTTGAGCACCAGCTCGACCGCTTGGCCGCTCTTGGCGGAGACGGTGAGGGCCGGGGCATACGAGAGGAAGAACAGCTCGCGCTGCACGTGCTCCTTCGCCTCGTCCTTGCGGGCCTTCATCGGCGCGTCGGGGTGATAGAGGTCGAACTTGTTCAGCACGATCAGGCACGGCTTCTTCTCCTCGAGAATCTTCTGCGCGATCTTGCGATCCTGCGCGGTGATGCCGGCGGCGAGGTCGATGACCAGGATGCACAAGTCCGCGCGTCTAACAGATCGATCGGTCCGCATCGCGGAAAAGACCTCCACGGAGGTATCGCGCTTCGAGCGCGGGCGCAGGCCGGCGGTGTCGATCAGCGTGAACTTTTCCCCGGCGAACTCACAGGGCAGGTCGATCGCGTCGCGGGTGGTGCCGGCGATGTCGGAAACGATGGTCCGCTGGTCCTGGAGGATGGCATTCACCAGCGACGACTTGCCGGCGTTCGGCTTGCCAACGATGGCCAGCTTGATGCCCGCTTCCTCGGCCTGGGCGGCGGCTTCCTCAATCTCTCCGGCGAGCGGCTTGAGGGCTTCGTCGATGGCTTCGGTGAGACCGGCCATGCCGCGGCCGTGTTCGGCGGAAACACCTACCGGGGTGCCGAAGCCGAGCCGCGCGAATTCGTCGGTGCCGCGGATGTGCTTGTCGTCATCGACCTTGTTCGCCACCAGCATCACCGGCGGTTTGGCCTTGCGGAGCTTCTGGGCGAGGTCCTGGTCGATGGGGGTGAGGCCTTCGTGGGCATCCACGATGAAAAGGATCAGGTCCGCGGTCTGCATCGCGATGTCCGCCTCCAGCGTGACCTGGGCGGCGAAGCCGTCATCGAGGGTGGCGCCGATGCCGCCGGTATCGACGATGGTGCACGGGATGGCGGTCGCCATGCAGGGTGCGGCCAGCCGGTCGCGGGTGACGCCGGGTTGGTCGTGGACGATCGCGATCTTCCGCTTGGCCAAGCGGTTGAAGAGCGCGGACTTCCCGACATTGGGGCGGCCGACGATGGCAACGGTGGGCATGCGAGGGGCTTAGGGCAGCAAAACGCTCGCGGCAAGGGCTTTAGGAGCTGGAGCGGTGGTCATCCGGACATGTAGCGGCGGTCTGCGACCGTCGGTGACTGGCGGCATGGGCCGCATCGTGAGGGTTTGTTTCCTGAAACCACAGGGATGCGGCTGGTGCCGCTGAAGTGCGACGGTCATAGACGCGCCGCTACATGCGTGGGGTCACATCGCCGGCCGCTGGCGGATCTGCCGGGAGGCTTCCAAGTAGTAATTCACCGCCGACCACAGCGTGAACACCGCGGCGAGGATGCACGGATAGACCGGCGGGAGGACGTTCACTTTCAGCATCACCCAGCCGATCGCGATCATCTGGGTGACCGTGCAGACCTTGCCGGTCCAGTGCGGCGAGTAGTGGACCTCGCGGGCCGTCCGTTTCACCAGAATGATGCCGGCGCCGA
>CBKZPU010000222.1:0-7948 GCA_966696705.1 uncultured Verrucomicrobiaceae bacterium
GCTACATCCTCCCGGAATCGACTTATCATTTCACCACTTGCGGCTTGGCGCATATCGGCCGGGCGGCCAGCATCCGCCCGACGTTCACCCGCACCCGCCCGCGTGCTGCTCCACTTTCTCCAGTCTCTTCACGATTCCGGCCGGGCCGAACTGGTGCCGCCGGGACGGGAGTGGACCAAGGTGGTGATGGCAGCCGCCAACGATGCCGCAGAAAAGCGGCGGGGCATCCAACTGCTCGCCGCGTGGCATCAGGAAGCGGTGCTCGACTTGCCTGGTCCTCCCCTGCCCTTTCATCCTGACGCGGCGTGGTGGGGCGCGGTGATGCTGTTTCGCGCGGCTTGCCTCGTCTGCTTCCGCGAGATGGAGGTGACTGATATCATCGAGCTGCTCCGGCGCGAGCGGATGCCCGACTCGCCCGATCCCGCCGCTCATTTTTCGGCCGATCTGTGTCTTCGCCATTGGCCGGACCTCTACCGCATGGCCCGCGCACGCTCGGAGGACGATCCGCTGGTGAAGGCCATGCATGATCTCGCTCAGGACATCCCCTTGTCCGCGCCCGGCATGTACCTCGCGGTCGGGCATCCGGTGCTCGCGCACGCCGGAATGCGGCAGCTCTACGCCGAGCGCTCCCTCGAACGCGCCGATACCACGTGCCTCGCCCAGCCTGAAATCTCTTCCTTCGTCCGCTCGAAACTCGGGGCCTACGCCTCGGAGTTGGGACGCGGCCTCCTTTCACCCGCCACCGAATCATGACTCCCGACACCCTCGCCGATCTCGCCCGACGCTTCGCCAGCGAAGTGCTCGATCCCCTGAAGCACGCCTACGTGGGCAAGGACGAGATCATCGACCTGATGGGTGTGTCGCTCGCCGCCCGCGAGAATCTCTTCCTCTACGGCCCGCCGGGAACAGCAAAGAGCGCACTGGTCCACTCGCTCGCAGCACGCATCCACGGCCACACCTTCGACTACCTGCTCTCGCGCTTCACCGAGCCGAACGAACTCTTCGGCCCCTTCGACATCCGGCGGCTGCGCGAGGGCGATCTAGTGACGAATACCGAGGGCATGCTGCCCGAGGCCGACATCGTTTTCCTCGACGAGTTGCTCAATGCGAACAGCGCCATCCTCAACAGCCTGCTGATGGCCTTGAACGAGCGCATCTTCCGCCGCGGCCGTGAAACCCGCGCGATCCCCGCCTTGTTCTTCGCGGGGGCGAGCAATCACTTGCCGGAAGACGATGCCCTGCGCGCTTTGTTCGACCGCTTCCTCTTGCGCGTCCGCTGCGGTCCGGTGCCGGAAAGCCAGCTTGGCCGCGTGCTCGCCGCCGGGTGGGACCTGGAGCAAGCGGATGCCTTGCCTCCGGCGACGATCACCGCGGGTGACCTGCGTGCGTTTCAACAAGCGGTGCGATCGGTGGATCTCGCCCCGGTGCGCGACACGTATCTCGATCTCGTCTTTAAGCTGCGCCATGCCGGCATGGACATCTCCGACCGTCGCGCGGTACGATTGCAGCGGGTGATCGCCGCCAGCGCCCTGCTGTGCGGTCGCCTGGAGGGTCGCCTGTCGGACCTCTGGGTCTTGCGCCACGTGTGGGATCGCGAGGAACAAATCGAAGTGATCGAGTCGATCGTCGCCGCCGTGCTCGCAAGCGCCGAGGCGAATGTCACGGACCATCCGCAATCGCGAGCAAATCGCACGCCGGATCCCGATGCCATCGCCCGCGGATTCGACGACGTCGAAGCGAAGCTGGCCGCCGATCCCGCAAACGCGGCGGCCGCCGACGAATTGCGCCTGCTCGCCAGTCGGCTCGATTGGCTGCCGGCCGGCGTGGCAAAGGACGCGCTGGTCAACCGCGGAGCCTCGCTGTGGGAGAAGGTCACCCAAGCTGTCGCAAGTTGAGCGCCATTGAACAACGGATCGGCCGGATCGCCACCGCCGACCTCGGCGTGCTTGCTCCCTTTCGCGACCGCGCCGGATGGGCGTTGCGCGACGACGGCAACGGCTTCCACTGGTTGCGTGTACCAGCGACGGACGAAGAGCTTTTCCGCAAGCTGCCGCTGAGCGGACGCTGGACCCTCGATTCCGATCACCGGCTCACCCGCGATGGTCGACTCGTGGCGGAAGCGCTCTTGCCCACGGATGGCTGGCAGCCGGTCGCCGCGATGCTTCCCATCATGCCACCGCAGCGCGGGGCACCGGGAATGCCGCCGCCCGCGGTGTCATTCCGCTTGGAGGCGGATACCGGGATGCATCCGGCCGGTGCTTTGCTATGCCGTCTGGCCGACTTCGCTACTTGGGCGGATAGCGCGCTTGCGCCGCGGTTCGCGGGCCTGCGATTTGCCACAGCGGCAGACGGCCGCGTGTTCGTCTCAGGGCATCCGCTGCCGGCGATTGCTGGCGCCTCGTTTTACAGGAGCGGCAGGCTTTGGCTGCCCTGCGGCTGGAAGTTGCCGGATCACGCGTGGCCGGAGCTGTTAGAGAGCGTGCTGAAACTCGGTCGCAATCGCTTGGCCCTGCTCCACCCCGATGGCAGCCATGAGGAACTCGACGAGGAGAACCTGGTGCCCGCCACCCGCGCGGCGGTGCGGATGACGGCGGCCAGTCTGAGCGAAGAAAGGACGACGCCATGACCTCCTACCGCACCATCAATTACGCCGTCCCGCCCGAAGGTCATTTCTGGAAGTGGAGTGAGGGCTACGATGCGATCGAATGGGCCGATGGCACGACGCTCGCGTTGTGGCCCGAGGTCCACGCCATCCTGGACTTCCTTGGGAACGAGAGCGGGCTTCCACCCTTGGGATCGCTGCTCTTGGTGCTGGCCGCTTGCCGGGATGAAACCGACACGGCCGGACCATTGCTTCTCGGGCGCGTCCAAGGGCTCTTGTCTCCCGAGATCGCCTTGAAGCTCGTCGAAGAAAAGAAAAGCGTCGCACCGCTCGTCATCCCGACTTCCTCCGGCCTGCCACCGAAGATGGCGGAAGCATTCGCCCAAGCGAGCAAGTACAATCATGACGGGGCAAGGAAGATCACCCAGGGCATCCTCGACGGGCTTGCATCCATCCAAGCGCTGCCGAAGGACCTGCGGTCGTCGCTGGCAGCGAAGTGTCACCTGGCGTCGATCGTTTTCCATCGGAACACCTACAATCTCTCGAAGGCAGATTCGCGGCGGCTGCTGCGTGAGTTCCCTGACCCTTGCGTCTTTGGCACCATCGGGACCCCGCCGCGATACTCCCCGAGTGAAAGGCTGTTCATCGATCTCCGCGCGCTCAAGCCGGGCATCGCCCACTACCGGACCGGCACCTTGGAATCCCTCCTCCGCACCGGGCTCGAAAACTCGACGCTGGCGGAGTCCACGCTGCCGCAACTCCCCTCCAAGGATTCCGACCCGCGGCTGCTGCTCGACCAGCTCATCAACGCCGGCGGCGAGAGCGGTGCGGCCGCCGCGATCGCAAAGCGCGCGATCGCGATGATGAATTTCCCCGGCCGCTTCGGCGCACCGCGTGACTTGCCCGTCGGTGGCATCGCCGACATCACCAACCGCGGCACCATCGACCGTCTGCTTCCCGGCGAACTTGCTTGGGATGATCTGGTCCTCGCCGCGCGACTGGTTCACAATGAAGCGCTTTATTTCCGCCGGGAGATCCCGCCCCAGCAAGTGGCGGTGAGCCACACGGTTCTGTTAGACCGGGGGCTGCGACTGTGGGGCGCGGCGCGGGTGATCTCGCTCGGAGTAGCGCTCGGCCTGTGGCATCACCCGGCACTGAATGGCCCGGGCGAAACCTTCGAGTGCGTCGCTGCCGAGCCCGATGGATTCGCCTATCTCGATCTGGGCACGCCCGCCGGTGTGCGCACCGCGCTGGAAGTGCTGGTGCCCGCCGCCTCGCCGGAGGTCTTCCTCACCGCATGGTGGGATGCCGCCCGGATCGTCGATGACGCGGCGATTCCCGACGTGTCGTTTGTCACGGTGAAGGAGCACCTCGATGACGCGGCTACTCGACGGCTGTTAGGCGAAATCGCCGGGTGGATCCATGAACGGGCCGGGCGCTTCCATGTGGTCGCCGTCGACCGCTTGGGAAACCTCGAGATGCAGGCATGGTCGCCCGGTGGCAACCACACGCTCTTCCGAGGCGAGATCGACTTGGACGAGATCCTCAAGCCCCCGGCTCCCAATCCTCCCGAGAAAAAGCCCGTCCCGCCACCGCTGCGCGCCCAACCCAATCCGCTGCAGGCCCTTCTGCCCATCTACGCGGAGGAGCCATTGCCGTTCTTGTTCCCCGTGATCCCGCAAGCCTCGGCGTATCTGCCGGATGGCGCGGGCACCAGCGATCAGGAGGGCGGCACAGGAGTCTCGCTCGACCACCGGCTAATGCAGTGGCCGAAGCCGGGCTGGGGGGCCGTGGAAGAGGTTCCCGGGAAGCTTCCCGGACGCCAGCATTGGCTCGGTCGCGGAGCTGGCGATGAATTGATCCTCATCGCCTCCGCCGAGCAAGCCGGTGGCAATGTCCGGGTCTTCAAAGTGCGCGAAAGGCAGTTGGAAGAGATCGAGATCGAAGGCTCACGCCATGCCTTCCCCCGCCATGCCGCGGTGAGCGGTGGCGCGGTGGTGCTCGTCTATGCCGACCGGGTCGAGGCGTGCTCCTTGAAGTCCGGCCGGCGCGTGGCCGAGGACAGCGTCGCCAAGCTCCCTGCCAATCCTGTGGTCGATTTCGATGGCGAAACGATCCGCGTCTTCGACTCGGGCAAGAAAGCCAGTCTGGGACTCGATGGCTGGAGCCTGCGAGATGGCTCATGGCCGCGCCTCCTTTCGCCGGACCACGTGTCGATCGAGCTGGGCGTGCTGCGCCTCATGTGCGGCAACAACGTCTATCAGTTCGACCCATCGAAAATGACTTGGGACGAGAAGAAGGCCGGACCAGCCCGTTTCGCGGCCTTCGTGGATAGCCATCACTCTCCCGCCAGCGGCATCACCTTGCGAGTCGCGCCAGCCGGGCATCTTGAAGCGTGGCACGACTCGCGCGGGCTGCTCCACCTGCGACAGGGTACCGAAGACCCGAATCAAATGTGGAGCATCCTCCTCTCGACGCCGACTGCGAGCGTTTGGAATCCGCTTCATGGTCTGGTATCCGCGGATCGTCGGCTGCTGGCACCCACCGACCAAGCGCCGCCGACGCCACCGGTCACACAATTGCAGACGTTTCTCCAATCCGCCTCTGCCATCAGATTATGACCCATCCCCTCACCCTCGTCCGCGTCGCGCGACCGGCCCCCGTGGTGTCGGCGGGATGGCTTGCGTCGCCGGATCCGGTCGAATGGCTGCGAGAGGTGGCGCATTGCCGGAAACAGGCAGTCGATGTCGCGCTCTATCCGGTCGCGCGCTCGGCCACGGACCCGCGCGCAGCCGGCGTCCTGCTCATTCCTCGCGGCAAGGTTCCGTCGTTCCGGCCCCGCGTGCAGGAGCTGGTCGAGCTGCTGCCCGGCGTCCACGCACCTGCCGATGCCGCCTTGTCCGCCGGGCTGCCGCCCAACGAGCGCGGTTACTTCTTTCCCTACGCGCTGCACTTCTTCCATCCGTCGCTCGGATTGATTGGCTTCGATCCGAAAGATGAACTAGTACCGGCGAAGCTGTTAGAAGCGCCGCCGAAGCGCGAGGCGTATTGGAACCAGGCAGTCCCGGCGGGTCGGTTCGCGCCGGAGTTGAAGATGATCCTGGTCGCCGAGCCGCCCGATCCGCAGCAGATGCTCGCCGACGCGGGGCGAGAGATCGGCGACCGCGCGGACCAACCGAAGCCCGGCAACGGCTTGGCGGACAAGGCGTCCATGCTCGGCCTCGGCTTGGCGGGCGGGGCGATGCTCGGGGCCAGTTGGATCCTCGGTGCGCTCGGCAGAGCCGGCGGTTTGCTTGGCGGCGGCCACGGCCCCGAGATCCGCCGTCATCCCGGCGGACCGGGAGCGCTCGACCGTCTGCGCGGATGGGCAGAGAAGCATTGGCAGCAACTCGCGGACAGCCGCAACCGCGAGATCGAGCGGCTGATGAGATTGATGGAAACGAATCCTGATGAGGGGCTTCGTTACGCGCTGCCACTGGCAGGCATCGAGCAATCGCGCGGCACCGCGCGCCCCACGTGGAAGCTCGGCATGAACAATTCCCGCTTCAGCCTGGGCCACGGGGGTGGAGCGATCGACGGCTGGAACATCGGCGGTGAGGCGCGGCTGAAGCTCGAGCGCCAGTACCGCGAAGCCGCCAAGCGCGAGGTCGCGCTCGGACGTCTTGACCGCGCGGCGTACATCTATGGCAACCTGTTAGGTGACTGGGCTAGTGCGGCGAAGGTGTTGGCGGATGCCGGGCGTCATCGCGACGCCGTGGCGATCTACCTCCACAAGCTCAACAATCGCGTCGCCGCCGCCAAGTGCCTGGAAGACGGCGGCTTGCTGCTACAGGCCGCCGCCGCGTATGCGGAAGCCAAGCAGTTTGAGAAGGCCGGCGACCTCCATGCGAAGCTCGGCAACCGCGTCGAGGCCATCGAGATGTGGCGCGCGGAGCTCGAAGCGCAGCGCGATCCGCTCGAGAAGGCACGCTTGCTTGCCACCAAGCTCGAGGACCGGCCGGCCGCGCTGGCGTTGTTAGACGAGACTTGGAAGAGCGGAAACCGTCCGGAAGAAGCCTTGCAGATGATGTTTGGCACCCTCCGCCAGGACGACGATCTGGCCGCCAGCGTGGATCTGTTGGACTCAATGTTCGAACATCGGGTCGGCTCACTACCGTTGGGCGCGAAGCTGAAACTCGGGCTCTCCCAATCGAATGGTTGGAACGCGCCAGCGTTACGAGCGGCCTTGGAAAAGCAAGCCTATCGGAGAATCGGCGAGGCGCTGACAGCTGAAAGTAACGACAGCAAGGCGCTTCTCGATTTCCTGCCGAAGCTCGATCCGGACGATCTGCTGCTCCAGCGCGACGCCAAGCGCTACTCGATCCAAAAGAATCCGCCGAAGGTTCCCACCTCCGGCGCTCCCACGGGCAACCTGCGGCCGGAGCAGATCATCACGATCTCGAGCCACATCCGCTGGGATTCGATTTCATCCCTGCCAAAGGGCGTCTCCATCGCGGGCTACGGTCAGGAGATGCTTGCCGTCGGCCAGCTTCGCGACAATGGCTGCCACACCTCCGCACTGAGGACCTCGGACGATCCGGGCGATTCGCCGGTCCGGCACCTCGCGGTCACCTCGGCACGCGGGACCGGCCGGCTGTTTCATTTCACCAAATTCGGCCGCCTGCACTATCGCGCGCTCGACCGGGCAAGGCATTCCGGCGACGACGCGCTCGGCACACTGCGCGGCATTCTCGCTGCGGGCCCATTCGGCGACGAAGGCGACTTTGTGTTGCTACAATACACCGCGACCTCGTCGCTGTGCGTCCACATCTACTCGGAGATGGCCGAGCTGCGAAAGACGATCCCCATCGATCTCGCACCGCCGGACGTCACCGGCCTCGATTGGCACATCGCCGGTCGGGGCGGCCATCTGTGCATCGCTGCCGCAGGCTTCGTGGCATGGCGCTTTCCCGACGGGCAGTTCTCCACGATGAGCTTGGGAGAAAGCCCCTCAAGCCTCCATCTGTCCCCGCGGGACGGTAGGCTGGAAGCCTTGGTCTCGGTCGGCAGCGAAGTGCTGGTGATCGACTTTCCGAAAGCGGGCAAGGATCCGGAGCCGGTGAACCTCTTCTCCGATCCCGTTGCCAATCTTCCCCCGGCCTCCTGCTACCTGCCAGATGGGTCCATCGTCGTCGCCCATCGCGGCGGTGGATCGGTCTTCGCGCCCGGCGTGAGATTGAAGGCCAATGCCACCCTGAGCTTTCCCCGCGACGTCGGCGATCCCCTGGCGGTGTGCCCGAAAGGAAACGGCGGCTTCGCGATCCTAACCAACCTCGGGAAGCTCGTGGTGTTTGCCAAGTGAGGTGG
>CBKZPU010000223.1:0-7939 GCA_966696705.1 uncultured Verrucomicrobiaceae bacterium
GTTGGCACCAATTGTTCGGACGATCCGGCGGAAATCTTCGGAGCGGACTGTTCGATCTCCGCCGGAGCGGACTGTTCGAAGAGGAAACGCAGCCGCACTGGGCGACCGGTCAGATCGTTCGGAGCTCAAGCCAGAGGTTCCAGGGCTTCCTCATCTTGAAACGCCGCACCAGTAGCCGGAGGCCCGGACTGCGCGCAGCCTGCTGCCGCCCAAAGCCAGCAGCCCTGCTGCGGGGAAGCATGGGATGGATTCGATTCCAGCCAACACGGCTGGGAGCGCGATTCCAACAGGGGGGAATGCTGCCGATGACTTGAGCGGGGAATTCAACTGCGAATTCCACGGATTTACGCACTTGTAAATGGGGTCAGTCCTCACGGATTCACATCTGTCTCGCGTTGACGACGAGATCGGCTGGGCCGTTGCGCGAGGGGCGGCAGACAAATGGACGAAGTAGAAGCGCATGGCGCTCCGCCGTGGACGCGGTGCCCATGTCCTCAATCACGCGACCAAGATCCAGGAATGGTAGCCGCGGCGTCTTCAAGAACAGGAATCCAATGCGCTTCAGCAGCGTCGGGATGTGGCGACTGTTGCTAGTTCCATCAAATGGAACCCGTGATGGCTTGATGCGAAAAAGGCGGCTCCTCAACGGGCCGCCTTTCTTTTTCCAGGCTTCCAAGTCTGGCGGTTCCTCAGTCCAGTGATTGGTTGCGCAGGCGAAGGGCGTTCCCAATGACGGAGACGCTGCTTAGTGCCATTGCCGCACCGGCAATCATCGGATTCAGGAGCCAGCCGGTCAGCGGGTAGAGAACTCCTGCCGCGACTGGAACCCCGACGGCATTGTAGAAGAAGGCAAAGAACAGGTTCTGGCGGATGTTTCTCATCACCGTCCGGCTCAGGCCGAAAGCCCTGGCGATGCCGCGGAGGTCGCCTTTCACCAAGGTCATTCCTGCGCTTTGGATGGCGATGTCGGTGCCGGTGCCCATGGCGATGCCGACATCTGCTTCGGCAAGTGCCGGGGCGTCGTTGATACCATCACCGGCCATGGCGACGACAGCTCCAGTGGCGCGAAGCTCCCGGATGATCCTGTGCTTGTCCGACGGGCTAAGCTCTGCCCGAACATCATCGATCCCGAGTTCAGCCCCAACTTTCTTGGCTGTTGCCTCATTGTCGCCGGTAAGCATTACCAGCTTCAGTCCCATGTCGTGAAGCGTCTTTACCGCTTGCGGCGTTGATTGCTTGATCGGGTCGGCTACCGAGATGAATCCCAAGATCCCATCTCCTTTTGCGATCCAGATCACCGTATGTGCCCTTGCTTCCAATTGCCTCGCGGCTTTCGCCAGCTCTTCCGGAATTGTTGAGGCTTCGCTTAAGATCCATTTCGGCTTTCCGATTCGAATGATCTGGCCGTCTATTTCGCCGGTAATCCCGGCACCTGTAATTGAGTCGAAGTTGGTGACCTCAGGAAGTTGCAAGTTTCGGCTCTTTGCTTCTTCAACAATAGCGTGTGCGAGCGGGTGTTCGCTCATGGCCTCAAGTGCGGCGGCGGTAGCGAGCAGCTCATCCTCGGAAAGGTGATTCGAGCTGTGGATTGCTTTAACCGCTGGTCGGCCTTCGGTCAGCGTGCCGGTTTTGTCGGTTACCAAATAGGTGGCCTTCTCTGCCTGCTCGAGAGCGGCTGCGTCCCGGACCAGGACACCGAAGTGGGCTCCGCGTCCGACACCCACCATAATCGACATTGGGGTAGCCAACCCAAGAGCGCAAGGACAGGCGATGATGAGGACTGCGACGCTATTGGCGATGGCGTAGGTGAGTCGGGGCTCCGGTCCGAAGATCATCCAGCCGGCAAAGGTGAGGACGGCGACGGCGACAACGGCGGGCACGAACCAACCCGAGACCTGATCTGCGAGGCGCTGGATCGGGGCGCGGCTCCGCTGTGCTTCTGCGACCATGTTCACGATCTGGGAAAGAAGAGTGTCGGATCCGATCTTCTCCGCCTTCATCAGGAAGGTTCCGGTCTGGTTGATGGTAGCGCCGACGACATGATCGCCGGCTCGCTTCGCAACAGGTATCGGCTCGCCCGTGATCATCGATTCATCGACGTTGCTGGAACCGTCGGTAATCGCACCATCGACGGGAATTTTTTCCCCCGGCTTTACCCGTAGAGTGTCACCCGGCTGGATCTGGTCGAGAGGTACTTCTTCTTCCTTTCCGCCGACAACCCGCCGAGCGGTTTTTGCGGCGAGCCCGAGGAGGGCTTGAACGGCTTGCCCCGTTTTACTGCGCGCCCGTGCTTCGAGCCACTGGCCTAGGATCACCAGTGTCGTGATGACCGCCGCGGCTTCGAAATACAAAGCGACCGCTCCACCGTGTCGTAGCGAGTGCGGAAAGAGGTTCGGGAGGAAAACCGCGACGCTGCTGTAGAGCCATGCAGAGCCGATTCCCAATGCGATCAGCGTGAACATGTTCAGGCTGCGATGCAGAAGGGAGCGCCAGGCTTTGGCGAAGATGAATCCGCCCGTTCCGAGCACCACGACGCTTGAGAGGCCGAACTGGATCCAACTGGAGACGGTTGCGGTGACTGGCAGCTTTCCGGCGAAGATCATTTCGCCCATCGCGAGCAGGAAGATCGGCAGAGACAGTAGGGCGCTGATCCAAAGCTTTGTTTTCAGCTTTGCTGCTTCGTCAACTCCTTCGCTTTCGTCCTCGGCGACAACAAATTTTGGTTCAAGCGGCATGCCGCATTTCGGGCAGTCGCCTGGATGGTCCTGCTCGACTTCTGGATGCATCGGGCAGGTGTAGATCGTCTTCCTTTGAGCCTGCCATGCTGGGTTTCGCTCCAAAGCCATCCCGCAATTCGGGCAGTCCCCGGGCTTGTCGGATTCTACTCCCGGACACATTGGGCAATAATATTTCGCTGTGCTGGACGGAGTGATAGTGGCGTCGTGGTGATGCCCGTGATGCTGATTACCGCCGCAGCAGGATGGCTTCTGCATTGCGTCTTCCGCTACTGCTTTTGGGGCGGCGGATGAGCGGCATGATTTGGCTTCGGGTTCATCTGCCTTGTGGCCCGAGCAGCAAGATCCGTTGGTCGCCTCCTGGGGTGTGGAATTTTCCCCTTCGTGGCGATGTTGATCGCCGGGCTGGCGGTTTGAGTGGTCATCCTTCATGGCATGCTCCTTTTCGCTTGTTGTTCTTTCCTCCGGTGAACTCAGCGATCGGGCAGCCGGTGAGTGGGCCGGTGCCGTCGCACTTCTCAACTAGTTCGCCGAGTGCGCGCTCCATTGCGCGGAGAACTTTGATTTTCTCACAAATCGTCAATAGACGCGCTTTGGCGAATTCGCTCACTTGTTGCCGTCGCGGCGAACCCGCTTCAGTTCGTAGAAGCGGCGGGTTTTCACACCGACTCCCTCTGCCCGGGCGAGGGCCGTTCGTGTGAATGAAGGTGCTCCTTTCTTGTCCATGAGAATACCATAGACCCTGTAGTAATGTACAGGCTCAAGAGGTGGTTTCGGCACCGGTTAGCATGCGCGCTGGCCGCCGGTTAGCGCCTTGAGACGCCTGCTAGAACCGGACGGTCATGCCTGCGCCGACGCCGTAGTTGGAATCCCAAAGTGCGGTTGCCGAGAGTGATTTGGTGAGGAGGTAGCTGAGTCCGGCTTGGTAGGACCAATTGTCGCGGGTGTCGTATTCCACTTCGCCGAAGATGCTGAGTCGTGGGGTCAGCATCAGTTCTCGATCCAGTGTAATTCTCACTTCACCGTCAGAGTCGATCCACGCGGTTGAGAGGAAATTGCCGGGCAGCAAATAGCGGACACCACCGACGAGGCGTTCATCTTCACGCGTCCAATCGACACCTTCGGCGTGAACGCCTACGAACACATTGGTGAACCGGTTGATGAAGCGTTCGTAGGTCAGGGTGGTTTCCCATTCGGTATCGGTGACGCCATCCCAGCCTGCTTCCCATTCCAGGTTGAAAATATTCAGAAGTGAGGAAGCGGTAACCTGGCCCTGGGTCATGTTGCTCATGACGTCGGCATAGCCGTAGGCCAAAAAGGGATCGTGCTCATCGTAGACGCCATTGCCGATGACTTCTGTTTCGGGTGCAGGGGTGAAGCCTTCGTAGCGGACGACACGCGCCATGCCGCTCATCATGTGGTAGAGGATGTGGCAGTGGAAGAACCAGTCACCCGGCTCGTTGGCCATGAACTCAATCACGGTCGTCGACATTGGCTCGACGTTGACGGTGTGCTTCAGCGGCGACCGACCTCCCTGGCCGTTGATCACCCGGAAGAAATGCCCGTGAAGATGCATCGGGTGGTGCATCATGGTCCGGTTGATCATGATGAACTGCACGACCTCCCCTTCCTTGATGAAAAGGTCGTCACTGGGGGAAAGCGGGCGGTTGTTGATCATCCAAACATAACGGCCCATTTCGCCGTCCAAGGTAAGTCGGAAGACCCGGCGCGGGGCATTGTCGGGAAGGGAGGTGTTCTTTGCTGAGCGAAGCTTCTTGTAGGGCGAGAAGGGGCGATCAGGTGGCATCCCGTCGGACATGAGCATTGGATGCCGGGCCGCGTCCTCGCGAAGCAGGAAGTCGTACCACTTCGGGGGATTGTGTTTCATGCCCTGCATTGGGCCCATGCCGCCGCCCATTGTTCCGTGGCCCATGGAGCCCATATCCATTTCTGCAGCATCGCCCTTTTTCCCATGATCCATGATGCTCATTTCCATTTTGGGAGCGTCCTTGTTTCCGCCATGATCCATTTTCGAGTGATCCATTCCTTGCATGGCCTTGTGCTCTTCCTCGCTCATTCCCTCCATGGCCATTTTCTGATGCTTCATCTCGCCCATTTTCATCGAGCCGTGGTCCATGCCCTCCATCTTCATCCCGCCATGGTTCATTCCACCCATGCCGCCGTCATGGCCCATTGAACCCATATTCATCCCAGGCTTGTCGAAGGCCCCTTTTTCAACCTTGCGGTCGTTCATCCCCATCGTTCCCTGCGGCGTCAAGGCTAGCGCGTAATTCAGGTCGAAGCCCATCATGCTCTCGTAGACGAAGGGTCTGGGGATGTCCTTCGCGTAATGCTTTTCGCCAGAGCCGATCCATAGCGAGGTCTTGCCGGAACCGTCCTGGGCAGTGGAGCGGAACTCGTAGGAGCCGGTTGCAGGGACTGTCACCAGCACATCGTAGGTTTCGGCGATAGCGATCAGGAGAGGCTCCTTCATTTTGAGCGGTTCCACCCGCTGGCCGTCGGCCGCGGTTACCGTCAGGGGCCCGCCTGCCCAGTTCATGTGGAAATAGCTGCCTGCCGCGGCGTTGATGATCCGAAGGCGCACGGTCTGGCCCGGCATTGCCTGCAATGTTTCTTCGGGCTTTCCGTTGGTGATAAAAGCGTCGTATGCAACGTCTGAAAGGTCCATCGCAGGCATCCGCATCGTCTCGCGCCGAAAGAAGTCGCCAAGCGTTCCAGTCTTCGCAGCGCCCAACACGCTCTGGGCTGTTTTCTTTTCGACGCTGAAGAATTCCGAGCCACGCCTTAAGGTCCTTAGTACCTCCTGGGGATTTCTGTTCGTCCAGTCGGAGAGAACGACCACGTGCTCCTTCACGTGTTCGCGTCCCGATTTCGGGTCGATCACTATTGAACCATAAACACCGATCTGCTCTTGGAGGTGCGTATGTGAGTGATACCAGTAGGTGCCATTCTGGCGAATGGGAAAGCGGTAGGTGAATGTGGCGCCCGGCTTGATCGGGGGAAATGTGACGAAGGGAACACCGTCCATGTCAGGAGGGACCAGCATCCCGTGCCAGTGGATCGAGGTGTCGTGCTTCATGTCGTTGCGAACATGAATCACTGCCACATCGCCTTCGCGGAACCTCAAGGTCGGACCGGGAATGCCGCCATTGATGGTCATTGCATGGACAGCCTTGCCGGTGATCTTCACATGCTCGGCCGCAATTGTGAGGTTGTAGACGACTTCCTTCGCATGGGAGGGCGTCACCACAAGCAGGAGAAAGAGGATGAGTAGGTTTTTCATCTTCGGCAAATTGGCGAACGTAGAGTAGGTGAAAAAATCAGGCTCTCCGTCAGGTTTGCTGAAGTGCCGCGGGGGTGACACGCCCGCTGGCCCAGGTTTGACGGAGATTTCGGAAATTTTACCCGTTCCTCTATAAGGAGAATCGCCCCTTCGGAAATCCAAAGTTGGGTTGGTCTTCGGGGGCATCGCCTTTAACGCATCTCGGCGGCTCCGCTGTTAGCCGCGTGTCCAATGACGTTTCGCCTTGTCACCGCCCCGGTCAGCTCGCAGCTTGGAGCTGTTCGCATGATTACCCGCCTGTTTTCCGCCGCCCTCCGCGGAGTCGATGCCCTGGAGGTGGAGGTCGAGGTCAACGCCCGCGATTCGGAGAAGCCGCTCACGTTGATCGTCGGCCTGCCGGATGCGGCGGTGCGGGAGTCGTCGCAGCGGGTCTTGTCCGCGATGGCGGCTTCGGCGCTGTCGCTGGGTCTCGGGACCAAGACGGTGAACTTGGCCCCGGCCGACTTGAAGAAGGAGGGCCCGTCGTTCGACTTGCCGATCGCCCTGGCGATGGCGGCGGCTTGTGAAGACGTCCGGCTTGAGGCGAGCGATTTCATGGTCGTCGGCGAACTGGGCTTGGACGGCACCGTGCGACCGGTGAAGGGGGTGCTTGCCATCGCCTTGGAAGCGAAGCGCCGCGGACGCCTGAAGCTCATCGTGCCCGAGGCGAATGTGGCGGAAGCGGCGATTGTCGAGGGTGTGGAGGTCTTCGGCGTCAAGTCGCTCCATCAGGCGTGGAAGTTCCTCAATGGCGATGAAGTGCTCGCCCCGTTCAGTCTCGACCGGAAGGCCTACTTCGAATCCCACCGCAGCTATGAGGTGGACTTCGACGAGGTCAAAGGCCAGCACCACGTCAAGCGGGCGCTCGAAGTGGCGGTCGCCGGCGGCCACAATCTCCTGATGGTCGGCCCGCCCGGCACCGGCAAGTCGATGCTCGCCAAACGCCTCGCGACGATCATGCCGGACATGACCGAGGACGAGGCGATCGAGGCGACCAAGATCCACTCGATCTCGGGCAATCTCGATCTCAAGCGCGCCTTCCTCACCACCCGGCCATTCCGCTCGCCGCACCATACCATCTCCGACGCCGGCCTGTTAGGCGGCGGGACGAATCCCGGACCGGGCGAGGTGTCCCTCGCGCATCACGGCGTGCTGTTCTTGGACGAGCTTCCCGAGTTCCGTCGCCAGACGCTGGAGGTGATGCGCCAGCCCTTGGAAGACGGCCACGTGACGATCTCCCGCGCGGTGGGCTCGCTGACCTTTCCCGCGAGGTTCATGCTCGTGGCGGCGCTCAATCCCTGTCCCTGTGGCTACTATGGAGATAGTAAGAGGGAATGCCGCTGCTCGCCGCGGCAGATCGAAAGCTATCGCCAGCGGATCTCCGGGCCCTTGCTCGACCGCATCGACCTCCACGTGGACGTGCCGCTGGTGGACTACCGCGAGCTCTCGTCCGCCAGCAGCGGGGAGAAGTCGGACGCGATCCGCACCCGGGTGATGCAAGCCCGCGAGGTCCAGCGCCGCCGCTTCGCCGGCAAGCCGCATCAAACGAATTCGGCCATGGGCGCACGGCAGGTGAAGGAGCATTGCCAGCTTGATGCCGAAAGCGCCGGCTACCTCGAGCACGCGATGGAGCAGATGAATTTCTCCGCCCGGGCCCACGACCGGATCTTGAAGGTTGCCCGGACCTTGGCCGACCTCGCGGGATCCGACCGCATCCGGCCGAACGATACCTTGGAGGCGATCCAATACCGCTCGCTGGACCGGAATTTGTTCCGCTGAGCTTTCTAGATCGCGCACGCATCCGGGAGATTTCGAACGACCGTTTGTCGCAAGTCGTTTGAAATCAGGAAGTGCGTAGATG
>CBKZPU010000224.1:0-7895 GCA_966696705.1 uncultured Verrucomicrobiaceae bacterium
CATCCACCATCCACCATCCAACATCCACCATCCACCATCCAACATCCACCATCTTCCTCCATGCGCCTCCTCCTCACCGCCCTCTGCGCCGCGCTCGTCCTCCTCGCCGGCGGACCCGCCCTCGCCCACGGCGGCTATGAAAGCGAGACCGAGGTCCGGCTCTTCCCGGACCGCATGCGCATCGTCACCCGCACCTCGCTCCCCTTCGCCTGGCGCATCCTCGGCGACCGCGCGCCTGCCACGTCCGATGAAGCGGGCCAAGCCGCCGCCAAGCCCCTGCTCGCCGCCGCCGCGGCGACCCTCTTCGAAGTCACCGCCGGCGGCACGCCATTGACTCCCGTCAAAACCGGCTGCGTCTTCGAAGTCCACGACCTGCACGATCACGCCGCCTTCACCCTCGACTTCGCCCGCCCCGCCGCGTGGCCCGTCATGGTGAAAGCCACCTTCTTCCCCCTCCTCGGCGAACTCGATACCGGCACCATCGCCGTCTTCGACCACATCGCCGCCCCCTTGCAGCGGGACAATGAGCCGCTGTTGAAACGATCCATTTCCCTGCAAAGCCCCTCGTTCACCTTTGACACCGGTCCTCCCAAGGAAGCGAGCCCCGCGGCGCCCCCTGCTTCTGCCCCGGCGGCGCCCGCGCCCGCAGCCGCTCCCCCGGCTCCGTCCATGCGTCGCTGGCTTCTGCTATCCGTCGGCCTCGCCGCCGCCGCGCTGCTTCTCCTGGCGATGCGCCGCGCCGCTGGCCGGGCAAGGTAGGGACGAGCGCCCCCGCTCGTCCGCCAGACCACGCCTCCGCCCCCCCGCGTAACCCGTTCATGGCATCGACGCCGCCGGCCCGTTTCGGCGAAACTGGGGATCCTGCGACAGAGCGCCCAACCCTGCTTCGCAGCGAAAAACCCCATGTCCCGCCCGCGTCTTCTCCCGGTCGCCGTTTGCTCCCTCGTGGCGGCGCTGTGCCTCGACACCGCCCACGCCCAGCGCCAGATGGAACGCTTGGGCCGCGGCCTCGTGGCGATGCGGAGCAGCAGCACGCAGGTCCACATCGGCTGGCGTCTCTTGGGAAATGACCCGCGCGACATCGCCTTCAATCTCTATCGCTCCGCCAATGGCGCCACCGCGGTCAAGGTGAATGCCTCGCCGCTCACCGCCACCACCGACTATCTCGACACCCCGGCGAACCTCTCCTCCACCGCCTACACCTATTCGGTCAAGCCGGTCATCGGCGGCGTGGAAGTGCCGGACACCTGGGCCCACGCCTCCAGCGCGCCCTTCGCCCTGCCCGCGAATCCGCCCACCCGCCAGTACGTTCCCATCCCCATCCAGGCCACCCCCGATGGCGCGCTCGACGTGAAATTCGTCTGGGTCGGCGATCTCGATGGCAATGGCGAGTATGACTTCGTCATCGACCGCCAGTCCGCCGAAGGCGCGCGCCAGTTCCTCGAAGCCTACCAGCGCGACGGCACCCTGCTCTGGCGCGTCGATCTCGGGCCTAACAGCTACTACAAATATAATATCGAGCCCGGTTCCTCCGCCATCAGCATCGGCCACGGCGACAATGTCGCGGTCTATGACATGGACGGCGACGGCAAGGCGGAGGTGCTGCTGCGCACCGCGAATGGCGTCGTCTTCGGCGATGGCGCGGTCGTCAGCGGCGGGGCCACGAACAACGTCCAGTTCCTCTCCGTCCTCGACGGCATGACCGGCGCCGAACTCGCCCGCGCCACCGCGCCGAATCCCCGCCTCGCCGATGGCCCCATGAATGGCCACATGGGCATCCTTTACCTCGATGGCCAGCGCCCGTCGCTCGTGTGGGCCGCCAAGAACCGTGCCGCGGACCAAAGCTTCCACGGCGTCATCACCGCCTGGGATTGGCGGAATGGCGCGCTCACCCAGCGTTGGTCCTGGGTCGATGACAATTCGCTCCACGCGCCGGAAGGCCACCAGATCCGCATCGCCGACGTGGACAACGACGGCAAGGACGAGTTCATCGACATCGGCTACGTGCTCGATGACAACGGTACCCAGCTTTTCAACATCCCCGAAGTCGTCCACGGCGACCGCTTCCACCTGACGGACATCGATCCCGATCGCCCGGGCCTCGAGAACTACATCATCCAGCAAAACAACGGCACCGGCCTCGCCACGGCGATCTACAACGCCGGCACCGGTGCCACGATCAAGAAGTGGTATGCCGGCGGTGTGGTCGATGTCGGCCGCGGCGTGGCCGGCGACTTCGATCCCGGCGTCAAGGGCTGCGAGATGTTCTCCACCCAGCCCGGCATCTTCGATTGCAAGGGCAACCAACTGAACTACACCAGCAAGCCCTTCCCGCCCGAGGCCATCTGGTGGGACGGCGATCTGGTGCGCGAGTTCTGTTCCACCATCGGCAGCTCCGCCACCAGCCCGGGCATCGACAAGTTCAGCACGACGAACGGCGGCAGCTACCGCGTGATCAGCCTCTACAGCGATCCCGCCGCGCCGAACTCCCCTTACAACAACTACATCGCCTACGGCGGACGCCCGCAGTTCTGGGGCGACATCCTCGGCGATTGGCGCGAGGAGTTGCTCTGCGTCGCCTCGGACAATTCCGAGCTCCGCGTCTATTCTGTTAGAAGCGCCGACTCCGCCAAGACCAGCAACGGCACCGGCTTCCGCATCCCCACCCTGATGCACAATCCGCAGTACCGCTGCCAGGCCACCACCAAGGGCTACGTGCAGGCGAGCTACGTGGACTACTACCTCGGAACCGGCATGACCCCGCCGCCGCCAGCGCCGATGGTGGATGCCGATCTCGTCTGGCGCGGCGGCGCGGGCACCACCACCTGGGACAACGGTATCTCTAGTAGTTGGACCGAGAACGGCACCAATGCCTCCTTCACCGCCGGGAAGGCCGTGCGCTTCGACATCGGCGCGGACGCCACCACGCCGGTCGCCCTCGTCGGCACGCTCTCGCCGAAGGATCTCACCGTCTATACGCCGAAGGACCAGACCTTCGATGGCACGCTCGGTTCGCTGGTTGGCACGATGAAGCTCGTGAAGGCCGGCAAGGGCACGCTGACCCTTTCCGGCAGCCACGCCTTCACCGGCGCCACCACCATCTGGGACGGCGCGCTGATCCTGAATGGAAGCCTTTCCGGCAGCCCCGTCACCGTCTGGGGCGGCACCTGGGGCGGCCCGGCCGCCGCCGGTCTCACAGGTGGCCGGATCGGCGGCACCGGCACCTTCAGCCAAGCCGTCACCCTCGGCTACCGCGGTGCGATCACGCCCGGCTCCGGCATGGGCCATGCCGGCACCCTCACCCTCGGCAACGGCCTCACCGCGCAGGACGGCTCCTGCCTCGCCTTCGATCTCTCGAACAACCCGGGCAATCCCGCCACCAGCGACCGCATCGCCGTCACCGGAAGCCTTTCCGTCAGCGGCAAGGTCGGCATCGCGATCAAGGCGCTGAATGGCACCATCCCCGCCGGCACCTACACGCTGCTGACCTACACCGGCACGCTCACCGGAAACGCGTCGAACTTCGATGTCTCCGTCCCGCCCGGCACGCCGTACACCCTCGCCGCCGGCTCGGGCGCGGTGACCTTGACCGTGCCCGTCACCCGCGCTCCGGGGGCCATTGTTTGGCGCGGCTCCGGCGCGGCGTGGGACCTCGCCACCAGCCAGAATTGGCTCAATGGCGGCTCGCCCGACATCTTCGTCTCCGGCGACGCCGTGACCTTCGATGCCACCGGTGCCGCGAGCGCGACCGCCACGCTTGCCAGCGCCCTGCCCGTCGCCGGTGTCACGGTCAATGCCGCCAACGATTACACCCTCACCGGCAGCGGCTTCATCAGCGGCACCGGCGGCCTGACCAAATCCGGCGCCGGCACGCTCACGATCACCACCGCCAACGACTACACCGGCGCCACCACCGTGAATGGCGGCGTGCTCGCCGTCGCCACCCTCGCCGATGGCGGCACGCCCAGCTCGATCGGCGCGGCCGGCACCGCCGCGGGCAATTTCACCCTCAATGGCGGCACGCTGCGCCTCACCGGCTCGCAGACGAATACCAACCGCGGCATGACGCTCGGCGCTTCCGGCGGCACCCTTGATGTCGCCACCACCGGCAGCTCGATGCAGATCAGCGGCTCTCTGACAGGCAGCGGCGGACTCGCCAAGACCGGTCCCGGCACCCTGATCCTCGCGGCGAACAACACCTACACCGGCGGCACCGTCATTGCCCAAGGCACCATCTACCTCGCCGGCAGCACCGCCAATGCCTCCGGCCTCGGCACCGGCACCGTCACCTTCCATGGCGGCCGCCTCACCATGGCCAATGTCCAGGCCAGCGAAACCGCCGCGTGGAGCATGATCGTTCCCGCCGGCATGACCGGCCGGCTCGATGCCGATGGCCGCTGCTCGCTCACCGGCTCGCTCACCGGCTCCGGCACCTTCAACTACTACTCGCCCTACGTCCGCTCCGACCTCAAGGGCAACTGGTCCGCTTTCACCGGCCAGATCAATCTCGTCACCGATGCCGATGGCTCGGAAATGCGCGTCACGAACAGCAACGGCTTCGGCACCGCCGCGCTCAACATCGGCACCGACAGCCTCGTTTACTATAACGTTAGTAATAGCGGCCCCACCCTCGACATCGGCGAGCTCACCGGCGACTCCACCACGGCCCTCGGCGGCGGCCCCACCTCCGGCCGCACCGTCACCTGGCGCGTCGGCGGCCGGAATACCGACGCCATTTACGACGGCACCATCGGCAACAGCACCGGCACCACCGCCATCACCAAGAACGGCACCGGCATCTGGACCCTCGGCGGTGCCTCCACCTACACCGGCGCCACCACGGTTTCCGCCGGCACGCTGCGCATCAATGGCAGCACCACCGGCAGTGCCGTCACCGTGCAAGGCGGCGCGGCGCTCGGCGGCAGCGGCACCATCACCGGCAGTGTGACGTTCAACACGAACGCCATCCTCGAGCACGGCGCGATCGGGGCCACACCGCTTGCCATCACCGGCGACGTCACCTTTGGCACAAACGCCGTCGTCCGCCCGGTCACCGGCACCTCCCTCGGCCCCGGCACCTACACACTGCTGACCTACACCGGCACCCTCACCGGCACGCCCACACTCTCCTGGCAAGAACCGGAAGGCTCCACGCTCATGGCCACCTTCGATCTCGCCACCACCGGCGTGATCACCATGACCCTCGCCCAGCAGCCCGGCATCACGAATCTCACCTGGACCGGCAACAACAGCTCCGCCTGGGACACCGCCACCGCGAACTGGACCGATGGCTCCAGCGCCCTGGTCTTCTCCAACAGCTCCAACGTGTCCTTCACTGAGTCCGGCAACGCCACCTCTCCCGTCAGCCTCGCGGCCGATGTCGAGCCGGAGGACGTCCTCGTGAATGCCACCAAGAACTACACCTTCGGCGGCACCGGCAAGATCACCGGCGAGGCCGCCTTGACCAAGTCCGGTAGCGGCCGCCTCTACCTCGGCATCGCCCACACTTATTCCGGCGGCACCTTCCTCAATGGCGGCACGCTCGAAGCGACCAGCGACGAAGCCACCGCCGGGATCGGCACCGGCCCGATCGTCTTCCAGGGCGGCACGCTCCAGCAGCGGGACACGTCTTCGACCTACAGCACCGCCACCTATCACATGCAGGTCGCCGCCGGCCAAAGCGGCACGCTGCGCACCGACTCGCGCATGGATCTCGGCGGCTCCCTCACCGGCGCGGGCTCGCTCAATGTCTATGTCCCGTGGTTCCGCTTCAAGTTCAGCGGCGATTGGTCCGGCTTCACCGGCGCGATCACCGCCACGACCGATGCCGACGGCGGGCTCTTCCGGATCGGGCATGCCAGCGGCCTGCCCGCCGCCAGCCTTCATCTGAATGACAAGGTCACCGGCCTGAGCTTCCTCAACTACACCCACACCATGCCGCTCGGCAGCCTGTCCGGCGCGGCCGGCTCCTTCCTCTCCGGCAGCGTGCCCGACAACAACAACCCGCAAGCCGGCACCATCGTCACCTGGCAGATCGGCGCGAAGAACCTCGACTCGACCTTCGCGGGCGTGATCCAGAACGGCAACAACAACAGCCCGACCGCCCTTCAGAAAGTCGGCACCGGCACCCTCACCCTCGCCGGGGCCAGCACCTACACCGGCATCACCACCGTCAATGCCGGCAAGCTCGTCGTCACCGGCTCGCTTTCAACTACTACGACCACCGTAGCTGCGGCCGGCGGCCTCGGCGGCAATGGCAGCATCGCCGGCGCGGTCACTTGCCACGGCACCCTCGATCCCGGCACCTCCGCCGGCACGCTCACCCTCGGCGCGGGCCTCACCCTCTCGCCCACCAGCGTGCTCGCCTGCGAGCTCGGCACCGTTTCCGACCGCGTGAATGTCACCGGCGACCTCACCCTTGCCGGCACCCTGCATGTCACCGCCGGCCCCGGCTTCGGCCCCGGCACCTACACGCTCATCACCTACACTGGCACCCTCGATGATGAATCCGGCCTCGCCCTCGGCAGCATCCCCGCCGATTACGAGGCCACCGTCAGCACCGCCACCGCCGGCCAGGTCCGCCTCATCGTCACGCAAACCCTCACGCCCTTCGAGGAGTGGCAGATCCAGCACTTCGGCAGCACCTCCAATCCCGACGCCGCCCCCACCGCCGACCCCGATGGCGATGGCACCGACAACGCCACCGAGTTCCTGTTAGGCCTCGATCCCAAGAATGGCAGCTCGTCTTTCAAGGCCACCGCCACCCGCACCGCCGGCGACTTCACCCTCACCTGGCCCTCCGCCAACGGCGTCCAATTCGAAGTCCACCGCGGCACCACCCTCGACACCGGCTGGCAATCACTCGGCACCGTCACCGGCGGCGCCGGCAACACCGCCTCCTACACCGACACCTCGCCGCCCGCCGGCAAGGCCTTCTACAAGGTCGCGATCGTCGCCGAACAACCCTAGTGGTCCGCACACTCCGTCTGCGGTCGAAGCGGACGACCCCCATCACCCAAGTCCGCCCCATAACCGCGGCGCAGCCGCCCTTGGACTGCTGCGATGCTTCGCAGCTTTCCGAATGCACGGACAAGCCATCTTCTCCCTCAGCATGAAGCGACCCAACAAGTTCGCTTCCAGCTGCGATGCCTCGCAGCTTTCCGAATGCACGGACAAGCCATCTTCTCCCGCGGCATGAAGCGATCCAACAAGTTCGCTTCCATTCGAGCGAGATGGCCCTCCTCTCCCACACCCACCACCACGTTTGGTGGTTGAAAGACCAGCCATCGCTCACTCATTCTCCGAGGGTGCCGGTAGCCAACATCCGATATGACGCGGACTTCCTCGACATCGCCTTCAAGCGGTATCGCCGCCAACATCCCGCATGGCCTGCCGTCCTTTTCATCAAGGCCGCCGGACTCCTGGTCCTCATGCCGGCCGCGATTCTGCTTTTCTGGACGGGTGAGCCCATGCCCGCACTCGTCGCGCTGGCGTTCTCGATCCTGATCCTCTCCTCGGGACTGCTTGAGCGATGGAGGCTGAAGTGGGCCATCGCCAAATCACCCTTCAAGGATGACGACCTCAGGATCACCTTCAGCGCGGACGGATTCCACGCCTCCTCCCCGAAGCAGGACGTGAAGCTCACCTGGCCTATCTTCACGCGGGTGGCCCATTTCAAGGACGGCTTCCTGCTCTTCCAAGGTCCGAAGCTTTTCAACTGGATCCCCTTCTCGGCACTCGAACCCTCCGGGCTGGAGGAATTGGAGAACCTCCTCCACACCCATATCAAGAAGCACAAGGTCATAAAACCCGCCCCGTGGGAATGACCGTCACATCGGCGGCAGGAGCAAGTCACCGGCGTTCCGATCGAAGCCCGCTGGCCGATCACCGTATGG
>CBKZPU010000225.1:0-7888 GCA_966696705.1 uncultured Verrucomicrobiaceae bacterium
ACAAAAACATGCCGCCCGAGGCCTCGAGGCGTTGGGCATTCACCCAGCGCCCTTCCTCGGAGCACAGGAACGCCACCACGCCACCGATGTCGTCCGGCACGCCGACGCGGCCGAGCGCAGTCTGGGCGGAGAGCATTTCCCGCACGCTGGGATGCGCGAGGTGCTCCGCGGTGAAGTCGGTTTCGATCGCACCCGGCGCCACCACATTCACGCCGATCCGCCGCGGCCCGAGTTCCTTCGCGAGGTAGCGAGCCATCACCTCAACCGCACCTTTCATCGCGGCGTAGGCCGAGTAGCCGGGGATCGAGAATCGGGCGAGCCCGGTGGACGTGCAGACGATGCGCCCGCCATCGGCGATCAACGGCAGCAGGCGCTGGGTAAGGAAATAGACGCCCTTCAGGTGGACCTGATAGAGACGGTCGAAGTTTTCCTCGGTCATCTCGGCAAAGGGAGCCGACGATTCGATGCCCGCGTTGTTCACGAGGAAATCGAAGCTCTCCTGCTGCCAATTTTCCCGCAGCGCCGCGCGGACGGATTCCGCGAAGGCGGCGAAGCCGGCGGTTGAGGAAACATCAAGCGGCAGTGCCACGGCCTTGCGACCGAGCGCTTCAATCCCGGCGGCGACGGCCTCGCCTTCGGCCCTCCTTTCGCGATAGGTGAGGATCACATCCGCACCGCGGGCGGCGAGGGCGAGGGCAATGTTGCGGCCGAGGCCGCGACTGCCACCTGTGACGAGCGCGATCTTGCCAGAAAGGTCCATGGCAGTGGTTCAGTTGGCGCTGGCGGTCGGGCGGACGATGATCTCGTTCACGTCCACGTCATCGGGTTGGTCGATAGCGAAGGAGATCGCCTTGGCTATCGCTTCGGCCGGGATCGCGACTTCACGGAACTTGTCGATGAAGCCGGCGGTCTCCTCATGGCTGATCGTGTGCGCCAGTTCGGAGGTGGTTACACCCGGCGAGATCACGGTCACGCGGATGTCGGTGTTTTCCTGACGCAGTCCATCGGAGATCGCGATTACGGCGTACTTCGTGGCGCTGTATACGGCGCAGGTCGGCCAGACTTGGTGACCGCCGATCGAAGACACGTTGATCACCTGTCCGCTGCCCTGCTTCTTCATCACCGGCAGCGCGGCGGCGATGCCATGCAGCACGCCGCGGATGTTCACGTCGATCATTTGGTTCCACTCGTCGATCTTGAGGGCTTCGAGCGGCGACAGCGGCATCACGCCAGCGTTGTTGATGATCACGTCGATGCGGCCGTGCTTTTCCAAGGCGAGCCCGGCGAAGGCACGCACGTCGTCGAGGTCGGTCACGTCAAGCGAAGTGAACTCAACCGAGCCTCCGGCGGCATTGAGTTCGGCGGCGAGCTTTTCGAGCCGGTCGGTACGGCGGGCCCCGATGACGAGGTGGTGGCCCTTGGCGGCGAGGTGGCGGGTGGTGGCTTCTCCGATTCCGCTGCTGGCTCCGGTGACGAGGATGACTTTACGATGGGTGTTCATGGTAGTCCTGTTGGGGTTGGGATTGTTGAAAGCGTTCATCGCTTCCACATGAGGCACCGTAGCGGTCGGCGGCGTTTCCGGATATACCTGATGGCCCGGAATGATTGCCCAATTCTCCGACCGGAAAGATCCTTCTTGCTCGATTCTAGCTTCTGATTGCCTAATCCTCCATGATGAGTGCGAAGCGACGAACCATGGAGGACACCATCGTGGCGCCCCGCGCGGGCCGTCTGGCGGAGCTGTTAGGCGGATTGGCGCAAGGCGAAGGCTATTCCCCTTCCCGACTTCCGGGCGTGAAATTCATGCGCTCCACCTGCGCCATGGTGAAGGGCCCCGTGTCCTACGACCCCAGCATCGTGATCATCGCGCAAGGACGAAAGCGAGGCTATCTCGGCGACGAAGTCTTCACCTACGACGCGAACCATTTCCTGGTCCTCTCGGTGCCGCTGCCATTCGAGTGCGAAACCCTGGCTTCGCCCGACGGCCCGATGCTCGGGATCTCGGTGGCAGTGAAACCCTCCACCGTGGCGGAGCTGATGATGGCCATGGAAAGGCCCGCCCCCATTCCGATGGGCAGGCCCTTGGCGATCCGTTCGAACCCTCTCGACGATTCCCTCTACAACGCCACCGTCCGGCTGGTGGAAGCGCTGCAGTCCACCGACGACGCGCGCATCCTGGGACCACAAATTGTTAGAGAAATCACCTACCGCGTTTTGTGCAGCGATGAAGGCGGGCCGTTGCGTGCGCTGGCTGCACCGCACAGCCATTTCGGCCAGATCAGCCGCGCCCTCCAGCGCATTCACGGCGACTACTCGACACCGGTGGACATGGCGACGCTGGCAACGGAAGCCGGCATGAGCGTCTCGACCTTTCACGCGCACTTCAAGGCGGTGACGGGTTCCCCTCCCCTGCAGTATTTGAAAACCGTCCGCCTTCACAAGGCACGGCTGGCGATGGTCCAGGAAGGCGAAACCGCTGCGAGCGCGGCGCGGCTGGTCGGCTACGAAAGCGCTTCCCAGTTCAGCCGCGAGTTCAAGCGCTTCTTCGGCGCGACACCCGCCGCGGAGACCGAGAAGCTCAAGGCGAGCTTGATGAACCTGGCGTGAACGACGCGGGCATGAAATCCGCCACCAACTTGTAATCGCCCTCCGTCGCCGGGTTTGCATGATCTGCCGCGATGAAATCTTCCCTGCTTTCCGCCAGCATTCTCCTGTTCGCAGGCGTGGCGATCGCCGCGGACCCGGTCCTGAAGCTCGATCTCGGCAGCGGCACGACGATGGATCTGGTGCTCGTCCCGGCAGGGCAATTCACCCAAGGGTCGCCCGCCAACGAAGCCGGTCGGTCTGCGGACGAAAGCCAGCGGAATGTCCGGATCGGCCGCGACTACTACATCGCCCGTACTTCGGTGACACGCGGGCAGTGGGAGCGCTTCACTGCGGAAACCCGCTATCGTACGGAGGCCGAGACCGGCACCAGCGGCGGCTATGGCTGGGACGGCAAGGCCCTCAGCCAGCGGAGAGAGTTCACCTGGAAGAATCCCGGCTTTCCGCAAACCGCGGAGCATCCCGTCTGCCTCGTCACCTTTCCCGACGCCCAGGCCTTTTGCGCCTGGCTGGATAAAAAATCGGGGCGCAAGGTCACGCTACCGACCGAAGCGCAGTGGGAGTACGCCTGTCGCGCCGGCACCACCACACCATGGCACGGGCAGGGCGAAGACATCGCATGGCACAAGGGCAACGCCGGCAATGGCACGCGGCCCGCCGAATCCAAGCCCGCAAACCCGTGGGGAATTTTCATCGCTGGCAACGTCTCCGAGTGGTGCCTCGACTGGTACGCACCCTACCCCGCCGGCGATGCGGTCGATCCTCGCCAGGACAATCCGAACCTGAGTGACAAGCCGCGCCGGGTGCTCCGCGGCGGCTCGTGGATCCGCGGCGCAAGCAACACCCGCAGTGCCGCCCGTTACCGCGCGGACCCGCGCAGCCGGAATGCGGACATCGGTTTCCGCATCGTCTGCGGCACGGAGGTCGCGGTCCCCAAGCCTCCTCCGCCACCACCACCACCGCGATCGGAGCTTCCGCCTGTCGAGGCGGAGGGGCCCTCGCAGCCCCAGCCGGTGCCCCAGACACCACCGCCGCATGAAGCGCCACGTCATCCGGCGCCCGAGTCCTCGACGTCGATCGTCCCCGCACTGATCAAGGGCCTGCTTTGCCTGCTGATCCCGATCGTCTTGATCGCAAAACTCATCGGCCTGATCTCGCGTTCCCGAAGCCCCGGGCAGCAGATTTTGGATGCCGCCTTTCAGCCGAAGCCACCACCCGCGCACCGGCCACCCGTCCGCAAGACCGACGATGGCTTCTGGATCCATGGCGATTGGCCGGAAGGCACCTTGCTGACGGTGCGCTACGTCATCGCCGGCACGGCCATGGTGCAGGAACTCATCTATCGCCCCGGAGACGACGGCCAGTTCGTCTTCACCGGCAGCGAGCCGGACTCGATCAGCGTTTTGGCCGGCGATGATCCGCAGGACGAGGTTTCTCAAACGATCTTCAGCTCCCCGCCGCCGTTTCCACACCGGCGGCAGGATGACGATGATGACGACCGCCGCCGCCCTCCGACCCGTCCTTCGGCCTACTGACGAGCGATGTCCCATTCGCGCTCCTTTTCCCAAACCCAGCCGCAGCGACAGGCCAGCACCGGTGGCGATGGCTTCCTTTTCGGAAGCGATCCACACCGCCCGTGGCTCGAGGCCCGCAGCCGCCGCAGCTTGGAAGCCGCGGGGGTCACGATGGCGCTCCACGCGACCGGCCCCTCCCTGCTTCTCCGCTGCGGCCATGTATTGCGCGCGCCCGAGTCCTTCCGGGCTCCGCCTTTGTTGGAAGGTCGTCCCTTGGTGGCGATCGGCCTGCCGCACGACGGACCGTGGGCGGAGTTTCACCGCAAGCACGGCGGCGACTACTCCGGCGAGTTGCCACCACCACTTTGCGAGTGGCACTCCTCTCCCGCCACGCTGCACGCGCGGCTGATTGGAGAACCATTGCCTTCGTCGGCGCGCGTCGTTCATTGGCCCGCACTCGATCTGGCGGCGACCGACGAGCGGCTGGCGGTCTATCAGATCGTCACCAGTCTCCAGCACGGGGGAGCGGAAAAGATCGCGCGGGATCTGGCGGAAGAGCTGCCGTGCCACGACGTCGCGTCGCGACTGGTCGTGCTGGGAAAACCCCATCGCGCCCCGCTCGATGCTCCACCGGGCACGCTTGACCTTTCCGATGTGCGCCGGGGCGAACGCGCCGGGGTGCTGGTGAGGCGAGCCATCGCCCAAGGCGCGGACGTGCTCCATGTTCATCTCACCGATGCCGATGAAACCCGGGCGCTGTCAAAGTCCGGCATCCCGGTGATCGCCACCGTTCACAACAGCCGCCAAGGCTGGCCACGCGAATGGGAAACGCTGCAAGCGAAGGACGCGACACTGCTGTTGGCATGCTCGCAGGCCACGGAGGCCGAGCTGCGTGAGGCCATGCCAGAATTGCCGGTGCGGACGGTGTGGAATGGCATCCGGCCGAATGACTTTCCCGAAACGCCGCTGCCGGAGACGGCCACGGGTTTCACCCTGGCCTGCGTGGCGAATCCGCGACCGCAAAAGCGGCTCGACCTGCTGCCGGCAATCGTTGCCGCAACTCGCGACGAGCTCGTGTCGCGAGGCGTGAATCAACCGGTAAGGCTGGTCATCGCCGGAGAGACGTCGGCCAACCTCGCCGAGGCGATGGCGTGCCGTGCGGAAGTCGATCGCGAGGCGGCAAAGCATGGAATCGACCTGACCTGGACGGAGGGAAAAGTTCCGGTGCGCGAGGTCTTGGCAAAGGCGCACGCCTTGGTTTCCTGCAGCGCCCATGAGGGGCTCAGCCTCGCCCATCTGGAAGCTCTGTCATCGGGCCGGCCGGTAATCGCCTGCGATACGGGCGGCACACTCGAACTGGGATGGCGGAATCCGGCGGTGACCTTGTTGGAGGCGGCAGCAACGCCAGAAGCATTCGCCAAGTCCATCGCCGACGCGCTGCTCACACCCCCACCCTCGGCCCACAAGCTGGTGTGGCGCGACTTCACCTCCGCTCGCATGGCGGAGCGCGTGGCCCGCTTCGCCCGGCAGGCGGCTTGCCGCGCCGTGAACGGGACCGCGTTGTGGTTCGTCACCAACAACCTCTCGATGGGAGGCGCCCAGTCGTCGTTGCGACGACTGGCGAAGTCGTTTCATGCGAGGGGCCACAGGGTCCGCGTGGCCTTGCTCCAGGAATATCCAGAGCACCCCACGGCGGGCCGCATGGATTTGTTAGACCATGGCATCGGGGTTTTCGTTCCTCCCCCGTCCGGGATCGTCGGGCCGCAGGAGTCGGTCGATCTGATCCTCGCTGAAATGACCGCGGACCCGCCCGCGGCGGTGGTCTTCTGGAATGCGATCACGACTCACAAGCTTCTACTCGCCGACGCGCTCCCGTTCACCCCGGTGCATGACATTTCGCCGGGTGAAATGTGGTTCTCCTCGTTCGAGCGGACGATGGAAAACCCTCCGCCGGGGCTGCCGTGCCGGGTGCCGGGCGACTACGGGCGCTTGTTGGAGAGCTTTGTCGTCAAATACGGGGCGGAAGCGGAACGCGCGAAGGCGATGGGTGCGCCAGTGAAGGTGATCCCGAATGGCGTGGTGTTGCCGGAACTTCCTCGCAGGCGGCCACAGTTGGAAGGAAAGCTGGTCTTCGGCACTGCGGCGCGAATCAGCCCGCAGAAGCGGTTGGACGAAGTGATCGAGGCGTTCCGGCTCGCGCTTCCCGAGTTACCGGCCTGCGTGCTGAAGATCGCCGGCGGCGTCGAGACCGGGGCCGAGGAGTGCGCGAAGGAATTGCGGGAGCTTGCGAATGGCTTGCCGGTCGAATGGCTGGGCGAAACGCAGGACATCGGCGGCTTTCACGCGGGCTGTGATGTCTTCGTGATGATCTCCGATCCCGCGGGCTGTCCGAATGCCTCGCTGGAAGCGCTGGCGTCGGGATTGCCGGTGATCGCCAGCGATGTCGGCGGCGCTTCCGAGCAAGTGATTGACGGAGTGAATGGCCGGCTTGTCCCGGCGCGCGACGTCCGGGCCTTCGCGAAGGCCATGGTCGATCTGGCCCGCGATGCGACGCGGCGAGACTCGATGAGCCTCGCTGCCCGCGAGCACATCCGCGGCCATTTCACCTTGGAGCGGATGACGAACGACTACCTGCGACTTTTCCTGCCGCATGCCATCTAACAAGCCAACCGCGCTGGTGACCGGCGCTTCCGGGTTTATCGGCCGCCACGTTGTCCAACGGCTCGCTGAAGTCGGGCATGAAGTGACCGCATTGGATCTCCGCGAGCCGGACCCGCCGCATCCGAAGGGTCTTCGGAAAGTCGCCTGCGATATCCGCGATGGGGACCTGCCGGAAGGTCCATTCGACACAATCGTTCATTTCGCGGCCTTGGGCGGAGTCCGGCCGTCGATGGAGCGGCCCATGGATTACGTGGCGACGAATGTCGGGGGCACCGTGCGTCTGTTGGAATGGGCGCGGCAACACGGTGTGAGGCGCTTCGTCTTCGCATCATCATCGAGCGTGTATGGAGCGACGAACGGAACGCCGAGCGAGGAGGACGACCCGCTCTCGCCATGCAGTCCCTATGCTCTGACAAAAGTGCAGGGCGAGCAGTGGGGAAAGCTCCACGCGGAGAAGCATGGCATCGACTTCCTCGCGCTGAGGCTGTTTGCGGTGTGGGGCGATGGCCAGCGGCCGGATCTCGCCTTGGAGTTATTCCGCCGGAAGATCCTCGCCGGGGAAACGATCACGATCCATGGCAACGGCAGCCAGCGGCGCGATCTTACTCATGTCTCGGATGTGGCGCGGGCGGTGGAGCACGCGATCACTTGGGAAGGAAGCGGCTTCGAGGTGTTCAACATCGGGACTGGAAGGAACCACTCGGTGAACGACATGCTACGTGCGGCGGAAGCTTGGACCGGGATGACTGCGAAGGTGGAATACGGACCCGCGCATCCGGCGGATGTGCCGGGGACTTTGGCGGATGTTAGAAAGGCTCGCGAGACTCTCGGGTGGGAAGCGCGAGTGGCGTTTCCATAAATGCCGATGCTCCTTATAGCGCTTCCGCGACCCGCATGCCGTCGAGGGCGGCACTGACGATGCCGCCGGCGTAGCCCGCGCCTTCGCCGCAGGGATAGAGGCCATGGACTTCCGGGTGCTCCAAGGTATCGTCACGGCGCGGAATGCGGACGGGCGAACTGGTGCGGGTCGCGAACCCTAACAGCAGCGCCTCCTTCCCCGCGTAACCGCGGATCTTGCGATCGAAGAGCTTCAGGCCCGTCTGCATGCG
>CBKZPU010000226.1:0-7813 GCA_966696705.1 uncultured Verrucomicrobiaceae bacterium
AGATGTCCGTTGTTGGTCTCGGTATTGTGATTCATAGGGAGCGGTGGGTTGTATTGGAGAGTGAATTACGCTGTCGCGGTGGCCTTGGAGCCGTGCACCAAGGTCGTGAAGCCGCCGTAGGCCATGCGTTTGCAATCAAAGGGCATCGCCGATGGATCTTCCATCGAGCAGGAAATGCGCGGGTCTTTCATCACTGCGGCATTGATCGCGTCGCGCTGCTCGCGGGAGGGATAGGTGATCCACGCAAAGACGACCGTCTCGTCGGGACCGCAGCCAGCGATCGTTTTGAATGAGGTGACCTGTTCGGAATCGAGGTCGTCGCCGATGCACTCGCGGTAATCGAGCGCGCCGTGCTCCAGCCAGACCTCATTGGCGACCAGGGCGAGTTTCTTGTAGGCTTCGATCTTGTCCTTGCGGAGCGGGATCACGAATCCGTCAACGTATTGGCTCATGGTGTGCAGATGGTTCGGGGTTTAGATGCTTTGCGCTTTCATGGAAATGACGAACGGCACGGGCCGCTCAGGACAGGAAATTTCGGGAGATTGCCGAAAAGGCAAATGGGTCTTATAGGATCGGGGGCATAGGTCCCCTACGACCCATGCCTCTCCTGGACCGCATTTTCCGCCTCCGCGACCACGGAACCACGCCCGGCCGGGAGTTGGTCGCCGGCTGCACCACCTTCGCCGCCATGGCCTACATCCTGGTGGTGAACCCGGCCATCCTCGCCGACGCCGGGATGCCGCGTGACGCCTTGGTCACCGCCACCGCGGTCGGGGCCGCGCTCGCCACGCTGTTGATGGCCTTCCTCGCCAATCTCCCCCTCGCGCTCGCGCCGGGCATGGGGATCAACGCCTTCTTCGCCTATGCCATTTGCATCGGCATGGGAGTGCCTTGGCCAAGTGCCCTCGCACTGGTCTGTGTGAACGGCGTCATCTTCCTCGCACTCTCGTTGAGCGGCGTCCGCGAGAAAATCGTTCGCGCCATTCCGGCCTTCATGAAGGCCGCGATCTGCGCCGGCATCGGGCTGTTCATCGCGTTCATCGGGCTGAAAAATGGCGGCTTGGTCGTTGCCCATCCGGCCACGTTTGTCGCCATGGGTGATTTGACTTCACCGCCGGTCGCCTTGTTCGCGGCGGGTATTCTCATCGCCTGCATTCTCGTCGCCCGCCGAACCCCGTCGGCCATCTTGCTCTCCATCGTCGCGATCTCGCTGATCGGCTTCGTGGTCCCAGACGGGAAAGGCGGCACCATCACCCGCCTGCCGGAGTCGCTCTTCTCGCTGCCGGCCTCGCTCTCCCCGCTCTTCCTCAAGCTCGATTTCGGCTTCATCCTCCACGAGCCGCTCAAAGCCCTGCCGGTGATCCTCACGCTGCTGCTCGTCGATTTGTTCGACAACCTCGGCACCCTCATCGGCGTCACCAGACGGACCGGGCTGATGGATGCGGACGGCAACGTCCCCGGCCTCTCGCGGGCACTCGTCGCCGATTCACTCGCCGCCATCCTTTCGTCCCTGTTAGGCACCTCGACCGTGGTCAGTTACATCGAAAGCGCGGCCGGCGTTCAGGCCGGCGGCCGCACCGGCCTGACCTGCGTGGTCGTGGCCGTGCTCTTCCTGCTCGCGCTATTTCTCACCCCGCTGATCCTCTGCATCCCCGCGGTGGCGGTCGCGCCAACGCTGGTGGTGGTCGGCATCCTCATGTTCGAAAGCGTGGTGGACATCGACATTGGCCGCTTTGAAATCGCCGCGCCCGCGGTGCTCACCCTCGTGGCCATGCCCATGACATTCAGCATCAGCACCGGCATCGGGGTCGGCATCATCGCCTTGGTCGTGATCGCCCTCGGCAGCGGCAAATCGCGGGAGAATCTCACGCCCTTCACTTGCGGCCTCGCCGTGGTGTTCGTGCTGCATTTCCTCGAACCGCTGCTGTTCCGCGGGATGGGAAAATAAGCCCTCTTTCCGCCTGTCCATCCTTGGAAATCGGCGCTATCACGATTGGCCCGATAACCCCGGATTCACGATGAAAACAGCCCCTCTTTTCCGCCCCGCCAATCCCGCACCGCCGCAATCCGATGCCCTCAACGCGATGATGGGCAAGGTCATCACCGACCTCGGCGCTGCCGCCAACGGCGCCCTCGTCGTCCTCGGCGACCGCCTCGGCCTCTATCGCGCCCTCGCCGAAGCCGGTCCCTCGACCTCCGCCGAACTCGCCACCTGCACCGGCCTCAATGAGCGCTACGTCCGCGAATGGCTCGCCGCCCAAGCCGCCTCCGGGTACGTGGACTACGATGCCGCCGACGGGTCATTCTCCATGACGCCCGAGCAATCCGCCGTGCTCGCCGATCCGGACAGCCCGGTTGCGATGGCCGGCGGCTTCTACAGCGTCTCCGCGCTTTATCATGATGAGCCTCAGGTCACCGACGCCTTCCGCACCGGCGCCGGCATCCCGTGGGGCGATCACCACAGTTGCCTGTTTTGCGGCACCGAGCGCTTCTTCCGTCCCGGCTACGTCGCCAACCTCGTCGATCACTGGATCCCGGCGCTCGATGGCGTGCAGGAAAAGCTCCGCGCCGGGGCCAGGGTCGCCGACATCGGCTGCGGTCACGGCGTGTCCACCATCGTCATGGCCAAGGCCTATCCGAACTCGCAGTTCACGGGTTTCGACATGCACGAGGCCTCGATCGAGGCCGCCCGCCAGCACGCTGCGGACGAGGGCGTGAACAATGTCCGCTTTGAAGTCGCCGCTGCGAAAACCTTCCCGGGAAGGGACTACGACTTCGTCACCGTCTTCGATGCCCTGCACGACATGGGCGATCCCGCCGGGATGGCGGCCCACGTGCTGGAATGCCTCAAGCCCGACGGCACCTGGATGATCGTCGAGCCCATGGCCGGCGATAGCCTGGCGGAAAACCTCAACCCCATCGGCCGCGCCTTCTACGCCTTCTCGACAATGATCTGCACGCCGAACTCGAAGAGCCAGGAAGTCGGCCTCGCCCTCGGCGCCCAAGCCGGCGAACGCCGCCTCGGTGAGGTCGTCGAACAAGGCGGCTTCACCCGCTTCCGCCGGGCCACCGAAACGCCGGTGAACCTCATCCTTGAGGCGAGGCCGTGAGATATCAGGAACTCCGGCGCACCACTTTCTCCAAGTACTGCACCGACACCCCTTCCAGCGCCAGCGACACGTCGTTGTGACCGAAGCCTTTGAGGTCGTTGTGCCAAAGGATCTCGCCGGAACTCGCATCAAGGCAAAAGAGGTGGCCACTGCAGCCAGCAAAGACTTGTCCATCGCGCAGGATCACCGAGACGTCCTCGCCGCGGGTGGAAGAAAGAATGCCGCCGGTCCGCAGTTCGTTGGCCCACAGGATTTCGCCCGTGGAGGAATCGATGGCCGCAATGCTGCCGTTGGTGCCGATGATGAGCGGGGTCATGCCGGAGGTATCCAACTGACATCGCGGCGGAAGCGGAAGAGGAAATTCATCACGGACTTTCCATCCATCGAGCCGGACACTCCGTTCGCGGCGATGAGTTTCGACTCGCCTTGCCGCGAGCTTGCGGCAGGTTTCGGACGTTAGACCGGCCCGCATGAGTTCGAAGCCTTCTCTCGACGCCCTCCGTATCGAACGCCCGTCGCAGCCCGAAAGCCGGGGCGGCCTACTGTGGCTGTTGCTGCTGCTCCTCCTCGTCGCCGGTGGCGCAGCGTGGTTTTTCTGGTTGAAGCGAGCCGACATCCCCGTGGTGCAAACCACCCAAGTGACGGAGTTCAAGAGCGATGGCGCCACCCGCGCGACCTTGTTGAACGCCTCCGGCTACGTCACTGCCCGGCGCTCGGCCACCGTATCGTCCAAGGTCACGGGCAAGGTCACCGAAGTGCTCGTCGATGAAGGCATGGAGGTGAAGGAAGGCCAGCTCCTCGCGAAGCTCGATGCCTCGAATGTCGAGGCCGCCCTGAAGCTGGCCGAGGCCCAACTCGAGGCCACCCGCACCGCGCTCGAAGAGACCCGCTCGAACTACGACCTCGCGGAAAAGGAGCTCGCCCGGGTCGCCCGCCTTTCCACCAGCGGTGCCTCGAGCCAGTCCGACCTCGACCGCGCCGATTTCCTCACCAAGTCGCTGTCGGGCCGCTTGCGCAAGCAAACCGCCGACATCGCCGTGGCCGAAGCCGAGGTCGCGCAGTGGAAGCAACAGGTGCAGGACAACATCATCCTCGCGCCCTTCGGCGGCATCGTCACCTCGAAGAATGCCCAGCCCGGTGAGATGATTTCGCCGATGTCGGTCGGCGGTTTCACCCGCACCGGCATCTGCACCATCGTCGATATGGCCTCGCTCGAGATCGAGGTGGACGTGAACGAGAGCTTCATCAATCGCGTGAAGCCCGGCCAGCGGGTGGAAGCGACCCTCGACTCGTATCCCGAGTGGAAGATCCCGGCCAAGGTCATCGCCATCATCCCCACCGCCGACCGACAGAAGGCCACGGTGAAGGTGCGCGTTGGCTTCGAGAAGATCGATCCGCGCATCCTGCCGGACATGGCCGTGAAGGTGGCATTCCAAGGCGACGAATCCGCCCCGGCCGGCAAGTCGCTGGTCATTCCGAAAGCCGCCGTTTTCGACGACAATGGCACCAGCATCGTGTGGGTGCTCGCCGGTGAGAAGGTCGAGCGCCGCGCCGTGACCATCTCTCTAACAAACGGCGACCAGTCCACCGTCTCCGCGGGGCTTTCTCCCGGCGAAACGATCGTCACTTCCACCAGCGGCACGCTCGAAGACGGCAGCCGCGTCCAACTTTCCAAACGATGAGCGCCCTCGTTCGCATCCAGCAAGTCAGCAAGAACTTCCACCGTGGCTCGGAGGACATCCACGTCCTCGACCGGCTCGACCTTGAAGTGCAGGAGGGCGAGTTCCTCGCGCTCATGGGACCTTCCGGCTCGGGGAAATCCACGCTGCTCAATCTCATCGGCGGCCTCGACCGCCCGAGTTCCGGCTCGGTGGTGATTGGCGACCAGCCCATCGACCGGCTTTCCGACCGCCAGCTCGCCGCCTGGCGCGCGCGGCACATCGGTTTCGTGTTCCAGTTCTACAATTTGATGCCGACGCTGAATGCCGAGCGCAATGTCGAGCTGCCGCTGCTGCTCACGCACTTGTCGAAGGCCAAGCGCAAGGAGCACGTGAAGGTCGCGCTCGATGTCGTGGGCCTCTCGCACCGCACGAAGCACTATCCCCGCACGCTTTCCGGCGGCGAGCAGCAGCGCGTCGGCATCGCGCGCGGCATCGTCACCGATCCCACCATCCTGCTCTGCGACGAGCCGACCGGCGACCTCGACCGCAAGTCCGGCGATGAAATCCTTTCGCTGCTCCAGGCGCTGAACAAGGACCACGGCAAGACCATCATCATGGTCACCCACGATCCCCACGCCTCGGCGCGCGCGACGCGGACGGTGCATTTGGACAAGGGCCAACTTTCCACGGAAGCGCCGGCATGAAATTCCTCTCGCTGGTCATCGCCAACCTGAAGCGCAAGAAGCTGCGCACGGTGCTCACCGTACTTTCCGCCTTCATCGCCTTCCTCCTCTTCGGCCTGCTGTGCGCGCTCAAGGAAGGGCTGATGGGCGGCGTGAACATTGCCGATGCCGACCGCTTGATCGTCCGGCACAAGGTCACATTGATCCAGCCCTTGCCGGAGAGCTACGAGGCCCGCATCGCCCGGATTCCCGGCGTCGATGCCGTGGCCGTCCAATCGTGGTTCGGCGGCATCTATCAGGACCCGAAGAACTTCTTCGCGACCATCCCGGTGAAGCCTGAGACCTTTCTCGACGTCTATCGCGAGTTCAAGGTGCCGGAGAACCAGAAGCAGGAGTGGCTGCGCACCCGCAATGGCGCGATCGTCGGCCCCGCAACCATGAAGCGCTTCGGCTGGAAGATCGGTGACACGGTGCCGCTCACCTCGCCCATCTGGGGACAGCCGAAGGACCAGTCGGCGTGGGAATTCAAGATCGTGGGCAGCTACGAGGCGACCAAGAAGGGTGCCGATAGCACGAGCTTCTATTTCCGCCACGACTACTTCGATGAGGGCAAGGTCGAGCGGAAAGGCCTGATCGGCTGGGCCACGGTTCGGGTGAAGAACCCGGACCAAGCCGCCGCCGTTGCCAAGGCCATCGACACCGAATTCGAAAACTCGCCCTACGAAACCAAGGCCGAGCCCGAAGGCGCGTTTGCCGCATCCTTCGCCCAGCAGGTTGGCGACATCGGTGCGATCGTTGCCGGGGTGGTGAGCGCGGTGTTCTTCACGATTCTGTTAGTGGCAGGCAATACCATGAGCCAAGCCGTGCGGGAACGCATCGAGGAAATCGGCGTGCTGAAGGCCATGGGCTTCACCAATGGCCTGGTGCTCTTGCTGGTGCTGATGGAGTCCTGCTTCATCGCCTTCCTCGGCGGCTTCCTCGGCCTCGGCCTCGCCTGGATGATCGCGTCGTCGGACCCCATTCCCACCATCATCCCAACGCTCAACCTGCCACATCGCGACCTTCTCACCGGCGCGCTATTTGCCGTCGCGCTTGGCCTGATCGCCGGTGCCGTGCCTGCCTTCCAAGCGATGCGGCTGCAAATCGCCACAGCGCTGCGCCGGAACTGATCCTTTTCACCAAGCTCTCGCATGAACTGGCTCTCCCAGATCTTCGCCATCGTCTCCTTCAGCCTCCGCTCCATCCCGCAGCGGATGGGCTCGGCCATCACGGCCGCGGTCGGCATCGCCGGCGTGGTGCTGGTCCTCACCGGGGTGCTGGCCATTGCCGAGGGGATCAAGAAAACCCTCACCGCCACCGGCGCACCGGACGTCGCGGTGGTGCTGCGCAGCGGCTCCGATTCGGAAATGAACAGCGGCCTTTCCCGCGAGGAAACCCGGCTGATCGCCGACTCGCCCGGCATTGCCCGGAACGAACGCGGCCCACTCGCCTCCGCCGAACTTTTCGTGATCATCGATTTGCCCAAGCGCTCCACCGGCACCCCGGCCAATGTGCCGTTGCGCGGCGTGGGCGCGGCATCCTTCGATGTCCGCGGCAATATCGAGATGGTCCAAGGCCGCCGCTTCGATCCGGGAAAAAACGAGGTCATCGTCGGAGCCGGGGCGGCCCGCGCCTTCAGTGGCACGGAGGTCGGCAAGTCGATCAAAGTAGGCCAGAATATCTGGCAGGTCGTCGGTATCTTCACCGCCGCCGGTGGCATCGCCGAATCGGAAATCTGGACGGATGCCGCCGTGCTCCAGCCCGCCTACAACCGCGGCGATACCTTCCAGTCCGTCTATGCCAAGCTCAGCAGCTCCGGCTCCTTCACTCCCTTCAAGGACGCGCTGACCACCAATCCGCAGCTCAAGACGCTGGTGAAGCCCCTCAGCGAGTTCTACGCGGACCAGTCCACCCAAGTCACCGAGTTCATCACCACGATCGGGGTGTTCATCGCCGTGCTGATGGCCTGCGGCGCCCTCTTCGGCGCGCTCAACACGATGTATGGGGCGGTTTCCTCCCGCACCCGGGAAATTTCCACGCTCCGCGCCCTCGGCTTCGGCACCCTGCCGGTGATCCTTTCCGTGGTCGCGGAATCGGTCGTCCTCGCGCTGGTCGGCGGGGTGATCGGAGCCGCCGCCGCGTGGTTCGCCTTCGACGGCTTCCAAGCCTCCACGCTCAATTGGGCGACCTTCAGCCAGATCACCTTTGCCTTCGCGGTGACGCCGAAACTCTTGGTTCAAGCGGTCGTTTGGTCGGTGATCCTGGGCTTCCTCGGCGGCCTTTTCCCCGCCATCCGGGCCGCCCGGCTGCCGATCGCGGC
>CBKZPU010000227.1:0-7785 GCA_966696705.1 uncultured Verrucomicrobiaceae bacterium
GCGGACCACCTTGTTTGCGGACCACTTTGGCTCACGCTTCGGCGAACCTTTCCTTCCGCCATAGCGTCGGCGAGGTGCCGACGATCCTCGCGAAGCTGCGGTTGAATTGGGAGAGCGATTGGTAGCCGACTTCGAAGGCGATTTCGGAGACGCGTTTCTCGGGCTTGAGGAGCTCGCGCTTGGCGGCTTCGACGCGGCAGCGGTTGACGTAGTCGGTGAGGGTGAGGCCGGTGGCTTCTTTGAAAAGACGGCAGAAGTGGGATTCGCTGAGGCCGGCTTCGTGGGCGACGGCACCGAGCGGCAGCGATTCGTCGAGGTGCGCGTGGATGTAGCGGCGGGCCTTGGCGATGGCGGCGGGTTCGCTGCCTTCCTCGATGATGGCGAGCGATTCGGCGTGGCGGCTGAGTTGCTCGGCGAAGCTCTGCAGCAAGGTGATCATGCTGGCGTAGCGCTCGGGCTCGACCGAGCGGGTCTGGAAGTAGGCGGCGCGCAGGGTCTTCTGCGTTTCCTGGTCGATGGTCTTGCGGCCGAGGCTGCCGAGCAATTGATCGAAATCGCCTTCCGTCGGCGTGCGGGAGAAGACCTGGCCGGTTTTCAAATAGCCGACGACCGAGGCACCGAGCTTGACCGGCACGGCGGAGGCGGTGAGGCCGGCGAAGCAGTGGCAGCTCGACGGGCCTTTGACGCTGGCTTCCTCGATGAGCCGGCGATTCGTTTCGATGCAGGCGGCGCAGGCGCGATTGCAGAGGTTCAGGACCTCACAGAAGGGGCTGCGGTTGATCGATTGGTCATCGAGACACCATTCCTCGGGATTCGCACCGACGAGTCGCAGTGGCAGGCCGGTGGCCGTGCGAAAAGCATCCTGATACACTTTGAAAAGTTCGGACTGCTTGAGCCGCTCATGCAGGGTGGCTTCGAACTGCTTGGTCGCCTGGCTCGGAGTTTGGGTCATGACGGGTGCGGGAACTGAAACGGAAACGGAAACGCGAGCGCTGTGGCTCTTCTTTTCGGGTAACATTGCGACCATAGACATCGGAGCGGGTGAGTTCAACCCCGGGCGTCTTTTTCCCCTTCGCCGAGGCGACGAGGAGGATGGAGACGACGGAGCTCAGCGGCATGAGCACGGCGGCGAGCAACGGGCTCATGTGGGCCGTGGCGGACAGGGCAACCACGGCGAGATTGTAGGACAGGGCGAAGGCGAAGGCGCGGCGGACGCCCCGCGCGCGGCCATCGGCGGCGGCGAAGGCCTCCATGAGGTAGGCGAGGCCGGAGCCAAGCGCGTAGAAATCGGCCTTCGACTCGAGCAGGCTGCGGTCCACGACGGGCGTGCCGGTGACGAAGGCGGCATCGAAGGCGAGCGAGTCATTCGCGCCGTCGCCGACGTAGAGCGTGTCCTGGCGGTCGAGGTCCGTCACGCTGCGGCACTTTTCCGCGGGGCTCAGGCCGCCGAGCGCATGATCGTAGGGAAGCCCGAGCGAGTGGGCGAGGCGGGCGACTTTCAGCGGCGAATCGCCGGACAAAATGTGGATGGAAAGGCCGCGTTTTTCGAGATGGCGGAGCGCTTCCGCAGCGCCGGGCCGCAGCGAGTCGCGGAAGGTGAAGGCGGCGATGAGCGAGCCATCATGGCGAAGTTCGGTGCCTTGTCGTTGCTCGCTCTTGCCGAGGAACCATTCGCCATCCTCCATGGTGGCGCGGACGCCTTGGCCGGGAAGTTCCTCGACATCGACTGGCCCCAGCACTTCGAGCAGGCGCTGGCCGCGGTTGCCGAGTGTTTCCAACAGCGTGCGCGAGACCGGGTGTAGCGAGCCGCGGGTGAGGCGGGCGAGCGCGAGCGCGGCGTGATCGTCGAGGGCATCGACCGCGGCGGGATTTTCCAACAAGGGACGCTCGAGCGTGAGGGTGCCGGTCTTGTCGAAGATGACATGTTTCACGCGGCGCAGGCGTGGCCACAGGCTGGCGCGGCGGACGAAGGCGCCGGCGCGGGCAAGCCGGGCGGCGGCCCATTCGTCGGCGAGCGGCACGGCCACGCCGAGCGCGCAGGGGCAGGAGACGACGAAGACGGAGATCATCGCCTGGAGGCCAGTGCGGACGTCGCCGCCCATCGTCCACGCGGCGAAAACGGCGACGCCAATCACGAGCACGACGGCGAGATAGACTTTCAGAAGCCGCTGGAAGACCGGCGAGCCGCGGTCGCCCGTGGTATCGGCGATGAGCTTCGAGATGAGCGAATCCGCCCAGGTTTCATCGGCGGTGACGGTGACCGGTTGGCGGCCTAACAGGATGGCCCCGGCCGGCAGACGCGCGCCGGGCAGCAGCGTGACCGGATCGGCCTCGCCGTGGATCCATTCGAGCGAGACTTCCGCGATGCCATCGCTGAGGCAGGAGGAAACGGGCAGGGCCTTGCCGGGGTCGAGTTGGAAGGTGGTGCCGGGTGCGAGCGCGGCGATGGGGAGCATCGTGTCGCCGGATCTAACAGACTCCGGCAATGGCGAACGGCGGACGAGGCGCAGGCGGTTCTTTTCCACGGCCGCGGTCTGCACGTAGCGGCCCAGCAGCATGAGGAAGACGAAGGTGGCCACGAAGTCGAAGTAGAGCAGCTTCTCCTCCCCCGCGGCCCAGCCGGCGATGGAGCCGAGGTAGGCGGCGATGAGGCCGAGCGCGATCGGCAGGTCGATGTGCAGCGCGCCGGCTTTCAAGGCACGCCACGCGCGGGTGATGAAGTAGCCTCCGCCGACCAGCATCGCGAGCGTGGCGGAGGTGAAGGCGATGAGGCGGAAGAGGCCGGCGAATTCGAAATCCGCGGGCATGCCGAGATAAGTCGGCAGCGAGAAGCCCATGGCATTCAGCGCGAAGGCGCCGCACAGCCCCATGCGGCCCGCGAGGCCGCGGCGCTCGGGCGAGGAATCGCGGCCGGCGGCGGCCATCGGTGCGGCGACGTAGCCGAAGGTGGCGAGTTCTTTCAGGTAAGCGGCGATGTCGCAGGCGCCGCGTTGCCATTCGAGGTGAAGGCGGCCATTGGCGGGATTCGCGGCGGCGCGAATGGCCCCGGCGTGGCGCTCGAAGAGGCGATCGATGAGCCAGACGCAGCCGATGCAGGAGATGCCTTCCACCGCGCAGTCGAGCTCGGCGGTGGGGTCATTGTTGGAGGCGCTGTTGTTTGCGCTCTTGGTTTCCGCGGCGGTGACGAGGGGGGCGAGCCAGGAAAAGTCGTGTTCTTCGAAAGGGCGGCTGCGGACCGGGGCGGTGGCGGCGTCTTGCTTGAGATCGTAGTAGCGGTCGAAGCCCTGGTCGCGGATGAGGGAGGCGACGAATTCGCAGCCGCGGCAGCAATAGCGATCGTGCCACGCGCCTGCTTCCTCCGCCCGCGAGGCCGGCGTGAAGGCGGTGCCGCAGTGCTCGCAGATGCAGGAGCCGGTGCCCATTCGCGTGGACTGTGGGGGTGGAGGCAAAATGCGACCACGCATGGATTGCGGCAAATGGCGCGTATCCGGTGATGGGAGGTGCGCAGGTGAGCGGCTACCAGAAGCACTGGAAGATCACTCCACCGCCGGAATGGGTCGGAGCCCCCCTCCCGAAGTGGTCAGCACACTCCGTGTGCGGTCGAAGCAACCCGATAGCTGTGGGAATCCCAAGAATCCAATGAGCTCGTGCTGCTTGTGAGCACAGGGTTTCCAACTGCCGTCAGAACTGCTTCTGCCGCACTCGGAGAGTGCGGACGCGGCTGCGCCGCCCTATGGGAGCACGTGATCAAGGATGGCAATCAGCCTCTCACGCAGCGGCGCGGACTTTGCCGCGAGGCGAGCCTGCTCCTTTTCATACTCGCGGCGGCCTTCGGGGGTCTCGATCTTCACGGGGACGAGGCCGTGGGCGCTGAGGTCATACGGACTGGCGCGCATGTCGAGGTCGCGGAGTTCCATGGCGAGCTCGAAGCAATCCATGAGCAGGTCCGAGCCGGTCCAGGGCATGGCTTTGAAGGCCCACTTGTAGAGGTCCATGTTGGCATGGACGCAGGCGGGTTGCTCGAAGTCCTGGCGCTCCAGCAGCGTCGGTTGCAGGCGATTGAGCGGAAGGGCTTCGGCGTGAAAGAAGCGGAAGGCATCGAAGTGCGAGCAGCGGATCGGGCGCGACTCGACGAGGGCATCGATTTCCTGCGGCGGCAGGCGCAGCGCGGTGGTCATGGCGTGGCGGACGTCGGTGCCCCGATAGACCATGGCCCACTCGTGCAGGCCGTGGCAGGCGAAGTTCGGGGTGCGGTCGCGAGTGGCGGCGAGTAGCTCGCGGATCCAGCGCAGGCGGGCGAGTTCCTTGTCCTCTAACAAAAGCGGATCGGCGAAGACGGCGCCGTCTTGGGAACGATACGGAGCTTTCTGCCAACAGGCGGGGAGCGCCGCCGAATGCTCCAATGCGGTGCCGGCTTCAGGGTGCCATTCCTCCAGCTTGGCGAAGGAGAACGGATAGTAGGTGAAGAGGAAGTCCTCGACGGGATGGGATTGCCGCGAGGCGCGGCGTTTGAGCGCGGGCACGGTCCAGCGGCCGGCGCGGGCACGATGCCGCGCGGCCCGCTCCTGCCACTCGCGGGCGGAGAGAGTCGGGATCGCGGCGGTCGCTTGGGCCATCGGGGGCGGAGGCAATCACGAGTGGCCGCGAGTTTCCAGTCTGAGGGCGAGCGCGCTTGGATTTTCGGACGAGAAGATGGAGCCGCGAAAGAACGCGAAACCGCGCGAAATTTGGAACAGCCAAAGGCACTCAGAATTTTCGTGCCTTTAAATTTCGCGTCCTTTCGCGTGATTTCGCGGTTCAACTGCCATTAGCCCGACTTTCCGTGTGGGCGGGGCTTCCCTTGATGCCTCGCGCGAAAAAGGGTGTTCATCCGACCGCCTTCGTGGTCTGCTCTGCGCGCACCCCATCGCCCCGCCGGATGAGCGAGAATTTTTACCAGAAGACCACCACCGCGCCGACGTCGTCGTTCGATGTCTCGCTGCGGCCGCCCGTGTTTTCCGAGTTCATCGGGCAGGAAAAAGTGAAGGATCGCCTGCTGCTCATGGTGGAGGCGGCGCGGCAACGCGGCGATGTGCTCGATCACGTGCTGCTGTCCGGCCCGCCGGGTTTGGGCAAGACGACCCTGGCAAACATCATCGCGCGTGCCACGGGGTCGCAGCTTCATGTGACCTCCGGGCCGCAGATCGAGAAGGCGGGCGACCTCGCGGGGGTGCTGACGAATTTGCAGAAGGGCGATGTGCTGTTTATCGACGAGATCCACCGGCTGCACCCGGCGATCGAGGAATACTTGTATCCCGCGATGGAGGATTTCCGGCTGGATATCATCATCGACTCGGGGCCGTCGGCGCGGTCGATCCAGCTCAATTTGCCGCGCTTCACGCTGGTGGGGGCGACGACGCGCTCGGGGATGTTGACGGCGCCACTGCGCTCGCGCTTCGGGCTGGTGAACCGGCTGGATTACTACACGCAGGACGAGCTCGCGCAGATCATCGAGCGCTCGGCGGGCTTGCTGGAGATCCCGGTGAAGCGCGAAGGCGCGCTGGAGATCGCCGCGCGTTCCCGTGGCACGCCGCGGGTGGCGAATGCGTTGCTGCGCTGGGTGCGCGACTATGCGCAGGTGAAGAGCGATGGCACGATCACGGAGCCCATTGCGGATGCGGCGCTGGCGATGATCGAGATCGACGCGCAGGGTCTGGACGAAATGGACAAGCGCATCCTGGAGGCGCTCATTTACAAGTTCAACGGCGGGCCGGTGGGCGTGGGGTCATTGGCCGTGGCGGTGGGTGAAGATGCCGCGACGATCGAGGAAGTGCACGAGCCGTTTTTGATCCTGCAGGGATACTTGCAGCGGACCCCTCGCGGTCGCGTGGCCTTGCCCGCGGCGTATACGAAGATTGGCGCGAAGATGCCGCCGCCGGCGGATGGCCAGGGGATGTTGTTGTGAGGATTTCGGGGAAGCCTGTCGAAGCGACCTCAAGGCATACGGAGAAGCTTCCCGGACGGAGCCGGCAACCAAAGTGGTCCGCACTCTCCGAGTGCGGTCGAAGTAACCTCGGGAGCCGTGGCAATCCCAAAGATTTAGCGGGCCCGTGCTGCCTGTGATCACAGGGTTTCCAAGTGCCGTCAGAACTGCTTCCACCGCACTCGGAGAGTGCGGACCACTATGGAACACGGTCGCGTCTGGCCACGAAGTAGCTTCGAATACCGGCCTGAAGACCGGCTCTCCCGGGTCTTGTAATCGGCCCTTCCCCTTGTCCGTCTCCCGTTCTAGGGTCGCCCCCGGATGTCCGACCTTGTCGCCCAGACCATTGACCGATGCCGCGCTGCCGGGCTGCGGCGGACGAAGGCATTGGAGGAACTGATAACGACGCTGCTGGAATCGCCGCGGCCGATGACGCTGGGCGAACTCGCGGCCTCGCCGCGGATGCATGACCAGTGCGACAAGGCCACCGTTTTCCGGCTGCTCCAGCGACTGGCGGAAAAGGGCGTCGCCCGCCGGCTGGGCCTGCACGAGCGCGCGGCGTATTTCACGCTGCTGATTCCCGGCCGGCATCAGGACTATCTGATCTGCACCGAATGCGGCAGCATCGAGCCGGTAAAGGCCCCCTGTCCGGTCCACGAGTTGGAGGAGGAAATCCGCCGCAAGACCGGCTTCAAGAACCTCTATCACGAACTCGAGTTCTTCGGCACCTGCCCCGCTTGCGCATGAACCGCCTGATCCGCATCGCCCTGACCTTGTTCGCCTCGGCGAGCGTGCTGATTTTCCTAGTGCTCAAGCGCCTCGAGGGCGCCCGCAAGCTGGTGGGCGAGGCCCAGGTGTCGGAGGTCCAGATGGCGTATCTCGGGCTCGGCGTCGCCGCGGTGATGTTGGTCATCGGGGTCGCGTTCGTCATCACCGCCATCGTCCGTGCGAGGAAGGGAAAGAACGGTCCCGCGAACCATGGATGAGACGCTGGAGAGCGACTTCCTGAAATTCATGGAAGTCGAGCGCAGTGCCTCGCCGCGCACGCTGGAGAACTACAGGCTGGCCATGGCTTCCTGCCGCGAGTGGCGCGGCGAGGGCTTCACCGGGTGGCGCGAATTGGGCGCGGACGATTTCCGCCGCTGGCTGTTCGAGATGATGAAGGCAGGCTTGTCGAAGGCGACGATCCGGCTGCGCTTCGCGGCGGTGCGGTCGTTTTACAAGTTCCTCGTGCATCGCCGTGGCCTCGCGAAGAGCCCGGTGGCGGAGGTCCAACTGCCCAAGCCGGAGAAGAAGCTGCCAGTGGTGCTGACCGTCGCGCAGATCGATGAGCTGCTCGCGTTGCCGCTGCAAGTGCCGCTGCAAAAGCAGACGAAGCCGTGGATGCCGCTGCGCGACGCGGCGATCCTGGAGCTCTTTTACTCGTGCGGGCTGCGCATCTCCGAGCTGCGCGGGCTGGAGGTGAAGGACATCGATTTCCTCGGCGAAAGCGTCCGGGTGATGGGCAAGGGCTCGAAGGAACGTATCGTGCCGATCGGTGGTCCGGCATTGGCGGCGTTGCAGCGTTATCAACGCGAGGCGGCGGTGACGAATGGGCCGCTGTTTCTCGGCAAGCTGCGGACGCGCATCACCCAGCAGGCGATCGACCTGCTGCTGAAGAAGTATCTCAAGCTGAGCTCGATTCCGTTCAAGGTTTCGCCGCACAAGTTGCGCCACAGCTTCGCGACGCATTTGCTGGACGCCGGTGCGGACTTGCGCTCGGTGCAGAGTCTGCTCGGTCATGCCTCGCTCTCGACCACGCAGATCTACACGCACGTGACGAA
>CBKZPU010000228.1:0-7734 GCA_966696705.1 uncultured Verrucomicrobiaceae bacterium
TCGTCGTCCTTTCCGCCCGCCTTCACCGCGTGACCAAGCAGCGCGAATTCCTCGACTGGGCGGAAAAGGCCATCGCATGGGAGAAGGAAGCGAAACTCTACGACGGCACCGGCATCGTCGATCGCCCCGGCCATCGGGGCGACTACTGGACCTACAACCAAGGGGCCTACCTCGGCGGCCTCGAAGCACTTCACCAAGCGACCGGCAAGCAGGCGTGGCTCGACGAAGCCGCCGCGGTCGCCACCACCATCATCGAGAAGTCCGGCATCGTCCGCGACGATGGTGTGCTCTACGAAAAGCTCGGTGCCGACGGCTGGGACGTCGGCATGTTCAAAGGGATCTGCGCCCGCTACTTCGGCATTCTTTCCCACTCGCTGAAGCGCCAGAAAGTTCACGCCGAGGTCTCCGCCAAGCTCGACCGCGTGCTCGCCGCCAGTGCCGGGGCCATCCTCGAGCTGCCGCAGGATGGCGGCCTCTACCCCTTGGAATGGCAAAAGCCGCCGCGGGCGCGGACTGCGAACTACAATACCCAGCTCTCCGCCCTCATCGCCCTCGCCGCCGCAATCTGAGCGGAGTCTCCGGCAATTCTAAACCGCCGCCCCAGTAGCCGGAGGCCCGGACTGCGGCAGCCTGCTGCCGCTCAAAGCCAGCAGCCCTGCTGCGGGGAAGCACCGGAAGACTTGAAGAACAACGAAACAAGCGAAACCGACGAAACTCAAAGGAGTGGAGGGCGTCTCCCTCATCTTAACCGCCGCAGTAGCCGGAGGCCCTCGGCCGGGGCCTGCCCTCCGTAGCTTTAGCGAAGGAGGAAACGGTCCACGGCAGCAGGCAGCTCACGTGCTTCGCGGACGACCGAGGGCGGATCGTCCCTACCCACGCTCCCGCGCGGCTCCCTCCGGCAATCGCGGACTTGCCCCGGCGCCTAAGCTGCGCCTTAATGCGAGACCTGCCAAAATCGAACTGCCATGAACTCACCATTCCACGACCGCCGCGCTTCGTCGCTGTTTAGCCGCGTCCGCGAGGACCTCTCCCATCTCCGCGAGGACGTGGGCAATCTCGTCCACCACACCGCCCGCTATACCGTGCCGCAGGGCGCGCGGGGCATCGCCGATACCGCCCGCCACCGCCTTGCCGAAGGCGGCCACTATGCCGCGGCCCGCCTGCGTTCGCTGCGCTCCAGTCCGCCGCGGCAAGCGATCGGTGTGCTCGGCGGGGCCATCCTCGTCGGCGTGCTGGCCGCCGGGATCTACGCCCTCGTGAAAAGCGAAAGCGCCCCTCGCGCGAGCGGCCACGCAGGCGACTCGACGGACGACATTCCGGTGTGACCGGAAAATCCGCGCAAGAAATCCGGTTGCGCCGGCGCGGATCGGCGCGACGCATGGGGTTGCCATGAGGACCATGTGCATCCCCACGACGGACGTGCTGGTCGCCCACGAGCAGGCGGCCTTGGAGATCCGCGAGCTGCGCCGCAAGGGGATCCATTGTCATCTGGAGGACCATGCGGATCAGTCCGGTCATCACGTGGAGGTCGTCCTCGAGCCGGTTTTTGGCCAGCCTGAAAGGCGACACGGCGAGGAACAAAGGGATCCATGATATTGAAGGTTCCCGGTCGGGTTATTTTGATTGGGCGAATGCTCCTTTCCGAAAAGGATGGCCGGGGTGAAACGAGCGCTCGTGATCGTGTTGGACTCCGTCGGCTGCGGCGGGGCGAAGGATGCGGCGGCGTATGGCGATGATGGCGCGGACACGCTGGGTCATTTGTTCGATTGCGAGGGGCTGGAGTTGCCGGATCTTTCCAAGCTCGGGTTGCTTCACGTGCTCGGCCGCGGTCAGCCGGCGACGCTGCCGGCTGCGGCGTGGGCAATCATGAGCGAAGCCTCCGCGGGCAAGGACACGACCACCGGCCACTGGGAACTCGCGGGCTGCGTGCTGGAGCAGCCGTTCGAGACCTTCGGGTCGTTCCCGCAGGATTTGTTAGACGAGATCGGCGGCCCATTCCTCGGCAACAAGGCGGCGTCCGGCACGGAGATTCTGGGCGAACTCGGTGAAGAGCACCTGCGCACCGGATGGCCCATCGTTTACACCAGCGCCGACTCGGTACTGCAACTCGCCGCGCATGAAGAGCGCTACGGCTTGGAGAAGCTGTGGAAGCTGTGCCAGCGGGCGCGGGAGGTACTGGACAGGCGCGGCATCCGCATCGGCCGGGTGATCGCGCGGCCTTTCCTCGGCGACAGCGCGGCCACCTTCAAGCGCACCTCGAACCGCCACGACTATTCGCTGACGCCGCCGGAAACGATGCTCAATCGCTTGCAGGCGGCTGGCGTGGAGACCATCGGGGTGGGGAAGATCTCCGACATCTTCGCGGGCTCCGGCATTTCCGAATCCCACCCGACCATGTCGAATGCCGATGGCATGGCGGTGATCGAGAAATTGTGGGCGGAACAACGACCGCGGCCGCACCTGATCTTCGTGAATCTCGTGGATTTCGACATGCTCTTCGGCCACCGCCGCGATCCGGCGGGCTACGCGCGGTGCCTGCGCGAGTTCGATGCCTGGCTTGGCCGCTTCCTGCCAAAGGTCGGCGACGATCTCCTGCTCATCACCGCGGACCACGGGAACGATCCCTATCATCACGGCACCGACCACACGCGCGAGCGGGTGCCGCTTCTGACGATGAACGCGCCGCTGCCGCTGGTGGACTCGGCGGATTTCACCCAGGTCGCCCGGCTGGTGGAACGGCATTTCGGTTGAGAGGCTGTTATAGGAAGGCAGGAACCAAGGGCTCGGGATTCCGGAATACCGGGACTTGCCGGGAGCGCGGAATTCATTCCGCTTCACTGCCGGCGAGCCTGCCGTCCAGGCGGAATGAATTCCGTGCTCCCAGTGGGTGTCACCCGGCGCGGAAGACGTTTGACACCCCCGCGAGCCGTCCTTCATACCCCGTCCATGTCTGCCTTCCGGGGATACACCGTCGGCTTGGTCTCCGTGATCGCGGTGACCTCGCTGGTGTCCTTGGCGTTGAATACCTTCGTGAACCCATGGCGGGTGACGCCGACGCCGTGGTCGTCGCAGGAGCTCGACCCCTACCGCGACATTTCCTCGCAGATCCGCACCGGCAAGGCGGGCATCGTCCGCGCCAACAAGGAGATCGACGTGGGACTGGTCGGCTCGTCCCGCGTGGCCAACGGCCTCGATCCCGAATTCTCCGGCTGGCACCATCAGTCGGTGGTGAATCTCGGCTGCAGCGGCGGCTTCATTTATGAAAGCAGCGCGCTGGCCCGCTACCTGATGGAGGAGCGGAAGGTGGAGCTGATCCTCTTCGGCGTGGATCCCGGCGACCTCAGCTCGAAGACGGACACCCGGCCGATGGGTGACTTCCACGCGTCCCCGCTGGCGGGAAATGAAGACCGCTTCAACCGCGAAATCCGCTACCTGATCGGCGTCTCGACGCTCGAGGCGTCCGTCGAAACGCTCAAGCGCGCTTCGACCCGCGAGCGGACCCAATACACGCCCAAGGGCCTGCGCGCGAACCCGAAGAAGAAAGGCCAGCGTGCCCAGATCGATTTCATCAAGGCCCGCATCCAGGGCGAGGCGGAGTTCGACGTGCCGGACACGTCCAAGCCGGCGGTGAATCCCGACAAGGCGCGCGTGCTGGAAGAGCTGATGCGCGACGCGCGGAGCAGGGGAGTGCGGATGATTGCTTTCATTCACCCGACCCATGCGCTCATGAACGCGCGTGCCGCCCATGCCGCGAATCCGCCGGTCGTCTTCGAGCACGAACGCCGCGCGGTGCTGGAGCTGGCGCAGAAGGTGAATGCCGGGACCTTCGACGGTCCGCCGGTCGAGGTGTGGGACTTTGCCGACTACCATCCGCTGAATTGCGACCCGCTGCCGCAGGATCGCGAGTCGGCCATGCCGCATTGGGGCGATCTCGGGCACTACTCGATCGAAGTCGGCAACGTGATCCAGAGCCGCATCATGGGCTGGCCGGTGCCGATGCCCGGCGCGGAAAGCTACGGCACCAAGCTGACGGCGGAGACCATCGAGCCGTGGTTCAATCACGTCCGCGAAGGCTACAAGGCCTACCTCACCGGCCCGGGCGCGGCCGATGTGGCGCGGAAGGAAGAATGGATCGCGGAAGGCGAGGCGAAGAAGAAGTGACATGCTGTTCAATTCCTACTTCTTCCTCTTCGTCTTCCTGCCGGTGGCCTTGCTCGGCTATCACCTGCTCCGCAAGGCGCCGTTCCGGCTCTCGCTCGCCTGGTTGGTCGGGGTCTCGCTCTACTTCTACGGCATCTGGAATCCAGACCCGAACCAACCGTGGTCGCCGAAATACCTCGGGCTGATCATCGGGTCCTGCGTCTTCAACTACTACCTGGGTCGTAGATTGTCGGCGCTCAAGTTCACGCGGCCCGGCAAGCTGTTGCTGACCGGCGGCGTGACGGCGAACCTCGCATTGCTCGGCTACTACAAGTACGCCGGCTTCCTCGCCGGCATCGCCACCAAGCTGACGGGCTGGCCGGGCGACATCGGCACCATCGTGCTGCCGCTCGCGATTTCCTTCTTCACCTTCCTACAGATCGCCTACCTCGTCGATGCCTACCGGGGCGAGACGGAGGAGTATCACTTCACCGACTACCTGCTGTTCGTCACCTTTTTCCCGCACCTGATCGCGGGCCCGCTGATCCATCACCGGGAGATGATGCCGCAGTTCGAGAAGAACAAGGACCGCGGGCTGAGGTCGCAGGACTTCGCCATCGGCTCCACCATGCTGGCGCTGGGGCTCTTCAAGAAGGTGGTGCTCGCCGACTACCTCGCCCGCACCGCCACGCCGATCTTCGCCCTCGCGGCCGGGGAAGGACGCGACCCGACCATGCTGGAAGCGTGGGCCGGCGCGATCACCTACACGCTGCAACTTTACTTCGATTTCTCCGGCTACTCCGACATGGCGCTCGGCACGGCCCGCATGTTCGGCATCCGCTTCCCGCTGAATTTCCACTCGCCCTACAAGGCGGTCTCGGTCGTGGACTTCTGGCGGCGCTGGCACATGACGCTGTCCCGCTTCCTGCGCGACTACCTCTACATCCCGCTCGGCGGCAATCGCAAGGGACCGGCACGGCGCTACGTGAACCTGTTCCTCACGATGCTGTTAGGCGGCCTGTGGCACGGCGCCGGTTGGACCTTCATCGTGTGGGGCGCGTTGCACGGCCTCTATCTGTGCATCAACCACGCGTGGTTCGGGCTGCGGAAGAAGTTGTCGATCGCTGCCATGCCGAAGCCGCTGGCGATCGGCCTGACATTCCTCGCGGTGGTTATCGGCTGGGTCTTCTTCCGCGCCCACGACTTCGACAGCGCCACCCGGATGCTCGCCGCGATGTTCGGCTTCCACGGGTTCGATGGCTGGCCGCCGGATGCCGTGGTCGTGGTCAAAGGGAAGCGTGCCCTGGTGCCGGTCGTCATCGGCCTGATCGTCGTCTGGGCGCTGCCGAATACCCAACAATTCCTGCGCCGCTACCGGCCCGCGCTCGACATCGAGGAAGCCACCGGCACCCGCACCGGCCCGCACCGCTGGTGGCAGTGGCGGCCGACCTGGCCGTGGCTGCTTTTCACCCTGGCGATCCTCTACGCGGTCGGCCGGGACTTCGACCAGTTGAGCGAGTTCATTTACTTCCAGTTCTGACGTGCGGAAGAATCACCGCGGAGACTCGCCTGGGTTTAGCGCCAAAGGCGCGGCAATGAAATAGCCTGGGGCAAGCGATAGCGCAGCCCCAGGTTGACGATGGATGAGCGATGGCTGCCTGAAGGGCGGCGATGGGGCCGGTGAAACCCTGCGCGTGGTACTTCGTGCCCCATCCCCGAATCCATCGCCTTTCCAATTTCGTTCGTTTCGCCTGTTTCGTTGTTCCAATCCCCTCTTCAAAACTCAGCGCTCCTCTCCGCGACCTCCGCGTCTCCGCGGTTCGTTCCCTTCAAACGAAAAACCGCCGGGCACCCATGCGCGGGCACCCGGCGGCCGAGCCGAATACCCTGTTAGAAAGTCCAAACCCAGTCCACCGTGAAGCGGTCGTCCATCACGCTGTCCTCTTCGTTGGTGAGTGGCAGTTCGTAGGCGAAGCCGAGGTCGATGTCATCGGTCAGTCGCGAGCGGAAGCCGATGGCCGCGGTCACGAAGTCGCGGTTCTGCGTGGCATTCGGGGCCCCGAAATTGAGCAGGTCATAACCCTCGAAGGCCGCCACCACCGGCACGCCGCCGCCGGCTTGGTCGAAGAAATTCGGGCGGCCATTGCCCGCTTCCAGCAAGTGGTGCCAGTTCACCTCGACCAGCGGGATGAACCAGCGGCTGACCTCGTAGCTGGCATGCGCGCTGACGAATGACGTGGTCGCCATCTGCCCGTCGAAGGGCAGGTGAACGCCCGCGGCGCCCGCGAGTTGGAAATCGTCCCACAGCTTCAGGCCGGACACGATCAGGTTGGCCGCGCCGTCGCCTTCGCCTTGGAAGACGTCGTGGTTTCCGGTCGGGAACTCGAAGGTCATCGTGCCGCTCACCGCCGTGCTACTAGCCGGATCGTAGATGAAGGCATACTTGAGGCCGCCGGCGATGTTGGCGAAGCCGGACTCGTCGCCCCACAGCGGCTCGGTGTCGGGATTGATGTCCACGTAGCCGTCCTTGGTCGCCACGATGGAGAGCCGCTCGCTCAGGGCGATCTCGAACTGCAACGCATAGACCTGCACGTCGCCACCCATTGGCAGCGGGCCGACGGAGGTGTTCACCGATTCCGGCAGGCGATGGTACATGAAGATCGGGTGCAGGTTGGTGGTCGGCAGCGCGAGGTCGAAGAGTGTCGGATTGCTGATCGGGCGCCGGGCGTTCTCGAAGCCGGAGGTGGTGGCCGGCGTGGTTTGCGTGATGATGGTTCCCGCCATGGCGGTGCCGAGCAGGGCGGACAGGGAGATCAAGGTTGCAGCTTTCATGGATGCGTTCAGTTGGAACGCCGGCAGCCTTCCTGAATGGCGGCCCGCGATCTAACCGCCGCCCACCCGACACTCCGCATATTTTGCTTCATCCGCCGGGACCGCCGGCCGCTGGCCCGCCGAAGCACCTGATCGCTCCGCCTCTCATTCAAGCCCGCCCCAGTTGTCGGAGACCCGGACTGCGAGCAGCCCTGCTGCGGGGTGGCACTGGGTGTACGATCCTCCGCGGGAAGTCCGCACGACGGACCGGGACACACACGGCCCCGGCCCCGGACCCGGGCACGTCGATCCGCATCACCGCCGGGTGCTTGATGCCTCGATGGGCCATGCTGCCCCCTTGTCCTCGGGGAATGGATCGAAGTCTTTATCGACCAAGAAGAGGACCGCGTGATTTTCTTCCAAGGTCTCTCCCCGTGTTGATCAAGGCGTGTAAGAATGGGACGGGTCATCTGACGCCTGATAATCCGACGCCGCCGACTGCTGGGCGGGCTTGTCCATGTTAGCCCGCAATCAAGGAGTGCCCAGCCCGTCCGACCGGGCGACTTCCGCTCCCAAGCCTCTTCAACTTTCGCTCGTTTCACTCGTTTCGTTGTTCTCGGAGTCTTCCCGTGCCACCCCGCAGCAGGGCTGCTCGCATTGAGCAGCAGCAGGCTGCGCGCAGTCCGGGTCTCCGACGGCTCGGGCTGGAGCCCGCGGGCCCGCCCGCAGTCCCAGCGTCATCTTGCACTCATGACCATTCCATGACAAACCGGCGACCGGAAG
>CBKZPU010000229.1:0-7707 GCA_966696705.1 uncultured Verrucomicrobiaceae bacterium
CGACGGCTTCGCCCATCATCGCGGGAGCCGCGGCGACTTCAGCCTGAGGCGCGGGAATCAGATGCACCGGCAGTTCCGGCACGAAGGGCAGGACCATCACCAGCAGCAGCGGCAACCACAGCGTGTGCCGCCAATTCGCGGGCAACCAAGGACGAAGCAGCATCTGGATCGCCAAGATCACGAAGGCGACCGCGGATCCGCGAAGGGTCGTCGAGACCACCCATTCAAATACCGTATCTAACAGGTTCATAAGGTTTGGGGTCAGGGGTTGTTTTCAGTCGATTGATCGAGGAGCCGCTTCAACTCGCGGACCTCATCCGGCGTGAGCCGGGCATTCTTTGCGAAGTGGACGAGCAGCGGTTTCGCGGCTCCTTGGAAAATGCGCTCGAGGAAGGACTCGCTCTCTGCCTTCACGCAGGCCTCGCGCTTCACCGCGGGGGAGTAGAGCTTTGGGGAGCCCGCTTGGTCCTGGACCTCCAGCGCGCCCTTCTCGACCAAGCGGGTCAGCAGCGTGCGAACGGTGTTTTCGGCCCACGAGGTTTTCTTACGCAGGCTCTTGGCAATCTCGGAAGCGGTGCGGGGCGAGTCGTCCCACAACACCTCCATGACCGCCCATTCGGATTCGGAAATCTTCGGTGCATCCATGGCTGCTTGCATTCACCACAATTGTAGTGGGGTTGTCCACTACAAGTGTGGTGGAGATGAAGAAAAAAGTGAAGGCCGCCTGTTTCCAAGCGGCCTTCCAGACTGAATTGCGGCTGGTCCGTATGATTCAGCCCCCTGTTGCCTTCAGCGAGACGAGGTAATCGATCAGCGAGGTGAAGTCCTCGACCGTGAGTCCCGCGGCGAGGCCGGGCGGCATCATCGAGGTCGGCATGTGCGTTTCCTCGGTGATGTCGGCACGCTTGATCTTGCTGACTTGGCCGGCGATGTCGCGGACTTCGACCACGCCGTCGGCTTCGGCGGTGACGAAGCCCATCTTGGCGGTGCCGTCCTTGAGCTTGAGCATCGAGGTCTGGAAGCCCTGGGCCACCACCTTGTTCGGCTCGAGGATCGAGTCGATCAGGTAGTCGCGGGTGAACTTCGCCCCGGCGGCACCGAGATAGGGTCCTTTTTGCTCGGCCTTCGGGTCGATGGCGTGGCAAGCGATGCAGCCTTGCGCGGTGAAGAGCCGGGCTCCGGTGGCAATGTCACCCTTGCCGGTCATCGCGGCCTTGGCCGCGTCGGCGGTGGGCAGTTCGGCCACCTTCTTGCCGCTTGGGCCAGCGGCGGCGACGGCTTCCTTCGCGGTTTTCGCGGCGTTGATCAGCTCGGAGTTGTCCCACTTCATGCCCTGCTCGATCTGCTTGTCGAAGCCGGAGAGCTTGAGATCAGTGATGGCTTGGAAGAAGCCCACTTCACGCGGGGTCTTGTCCACTTCCTCCTGGATTTTCTTCTTCGCGTCGGCCTTGGCCAGCGGGCTGTGGAGCACGGTGAGCATGGCCTTCCACGCGATGCGGCTCGCGGCGTTGCCTTGTTTGGCGGCGATGTCGCGCAAGGCACCGATCTGGTTGCCGCGGTCGGGCGCGTTGACGAAGTCGCTGATGTGCTGCGCCGCTTCGGCGGGCACGTTCTTCTCCTGGCTCCACGAAGCCAGCACCGCGAGACGATGCGGCATCGACGAATCCTCGCCACCTTTCGAAAGCGCCTTGTATGTTTCGACCCGCTGGGCGAAGGGCCGCTTCGGCTCTTTCGCCGCGGAGACCAGCAGCATGAGCTGGGTGGAATTGAGCTCCTTCGCGCTCAATGCGGCGAGCACCGGATCCACGCCGGCAAGCTTCAGATCGGCCACCGGCAGGCGGTTCTTGCCGAGCACGTCCAGCAAGGCGTTCTGGCGATCGGGCGCCACCATGCCGAAGCCCTTCTCGATGGCCGGCTTGATCTTGGCGGTGCCTTCCCACTCGGCGGTTTCGTAATACGGGCCGCGGTCGTCGGGGCGGGTATTCCACCAGCTCTTGAGATCCCATTCCTTCTCCTTGTAGAAGAGGCGGGAGAGCGACGAGAGCACGTCGTAGCGCAGCTCCAAGTCGGCCGACTTGCCGAAGAGCACGAGCAGGCCGCTGACCACGTCCATCGAGTGAACCTTCTGGAGGGCTTGGAGTGCCAGCTTGCGCGTGGCGGTGTCTTCCACGGCTTTCAAGCAGGCGGGAACATTGCCGAGAGCGGCGAGCACCTGCACCGCGGTGTGCTCGAGACGTGGGGAAGTGCCTTCCTCGCGCCAGTCGCCCGAGGCGGCGAGGATCGCCGGTGCGGCATCCTTCGCCTTGAGACGCTGGAGGCCGATCAAGGCCTGCAGCACCACGCGCGGGTTCTTGTCCTTGAGCGAATCGACATAGGCTTTAACCGGCACATCGGCAAGTTCACTGCTGCGGTCGGTCATCGCGCGCAGCGCCTGCTCGCGCATCGTCGCGTCGGAAACGAGCTCCGCCAGATACTTGGTACTATCTTTCCCGTAGAGCTGCTTGAAGGTCCACACCGCCGCGGTGCGGGCGCCCACGGAGAGCTTGGTGTCCTTCGCCACGCCGAAAATGCCTTCCGCGAATTCCGGCTTTTTGCCGCGCTTGAGGATCTCGCGCTGCGCTTCCAGGCGCTGCACCGCGCTCGGCGAGCCGACGAGCTTCACGAGGTCCGCATCGCTCGCCTTGGTCACGTCCTGATACTTCGCCGGCGTGGATCCGGGGAAGGTGACTTGGAAGATCATGCCGACCTTCTGGTCCGGCGTGAAATCGAAGCCGCCATTGCGCCAGTCGGCGAGGAAGAGCTTTGAATTGCCGTCCACATCGATGTCGGTGGCCCGCGGCAGCTTTTCGAAGTCCTTCTGCTCCACCGTGAAGCTCGCGCCGGCTTTCTTCCACGGGTGGTAGTGGACGGTGCCCGTGGTCCAGTCGGTCGAGAACAGCGCGTCGGTGAACTCCGCCGGGAAGCCCGGCTCGCTCAACCACAGTGCGCCGGTGCCGGAACCGCCGCCGTAGTCAGCCAGCGGCTTGATGGCCTCGTCGGCGAAATTCTGATAGAGCCGCGGATAACCGTGATCGCCGAGCTGCGTGTAGTGGTGGAAGCGGGTGTTCCAGCCCTTGCCGTCGTTGGTGTTATCGCGGCTGAAAAGGTCCATCTCCGGGGAAATCGCGGTGTCGCAGATGTTGCGGACCATCAGCGCGTAGGGCTCGATCTGCGAGCCATCCGGCCGCACCCGCAGCACGCCGCCACCGTGCAGCGTGTAGGTGGAGCCGTCGGTGCCCTTCGCCGGAAAGGTGCCGAAGTCGCCGACCGAAATGTAGAGCCAGCCATCGATGCCCATGCGCACGCCGTTCGTCGTGTGGTCGGCGCCGCGCGGGTGCTCGATGCCGCCGCCGAGACCGGTGACGAGTACTTTTTTCTCGTCCGCCACCCCGTCGCCGTTCGTGTCGCGATAGCTGCTCAGGAAGGGCGGGTGGATCAGGTAAAGCGTGTCGCCGACGAAGTGGCCGCCGCGCGGGCTGTCCACATCCGGCACGAATTTGATGAACTCGTCCGCCTTGCCGTCGCCGTCCTTGTCGCGGCAGCGGATGATCCGGCCCATGTTCTTCTTGTGGCCCAGCGAGCCGTTTTGGTCGGACGACACGTACACGTCACCATTGGCGGCGGCGGTGATGGCGGCGGGGTAGTCGGCGTCCGGCGGACCGGCGAACTCGCGCATCACGAAGCCCTCAGGAAGGGCAGAAATGCTGCTAATGACGACGGAAAATGCGAAAATAGGACTAATCGGATGCATCGGGCAGGGGCAATACGGACTGAATCGGGAAATTTCTCAAGCGCCCATATGTCTTACTCCCCATCCGGGGAGTTCACGGCTGTGTTCCTTGGTAAGCAGGAAAGGGACGCCGGAGGGGGATCTGGGCCCACCAGAGGAACACATCCGGCGGAAATCTGTTTCCCCGCGATGAGAAAATCCCTTGCCGGCCGGGAACCCGCCCCGCAAACCCGCCGCGTGATTCGCAAGGCTTTCCTTCCCGGTGCCGGGCTCGGCACGCGGCTGCGACCGCTGACCGACCTGCTGCCCAAGCCGCTCGTTCCGCTGTTCCACCGCCCGCTCATCGAGTGGGCCATGGAATCGTGCCGCGCGGCGGAGATTGCGGAATTCGCGATCAACAAGCACCACCTGCCGGAACGATGGGAGATGGGAGAGGGTGGTTGGGAGATCGATGGCCCGGGCCTCCCCGGAGGAAATGGACTGCCCTCCCGAAAAGGAAGTTGGCAGGGCCTCCCGCTGAACCTCTTCCACGAACCCGAACTGCTCGAAACCGGCGGCGGGGTGAAAAACATCGAGGCGTGGGCGGCCGGGGAAAACGTCCTCGTCCACAATGGCGACATCTTTTCCTCGCTGCCGCTCGACCGCCTGATCGCCGCGCACGTGGCGTCGGGAAATCCCGTCACCCTCGCGCTGCGGTCCCAAGGCGACGCCAAACACATCGCCCTCGACGGCGCCCTGGCCATCGACATTCGCGGCAAGCTGGGCCGCGCCGAGGGCACCCATGTTTTCTCCGGCATCTACTGCTTCACGCCGGAGCTGCTTGAGTTGATCCCGCCCCGCGAAAAGATCTCCGTCATCCCCGCCTTCCTCGAACTCGCCAAACAAGGCCGCCTCGGCGCCATCGTCCTCGACGACGGCGACTGGCGCGACCTCGGCGACCCCGCGGCCTACCTCGCCGCCCACCGCGAACTCGCGCTGGCTCCGGCAATCCATCCCGGCGCCGTCATCGACCCGACCGCGACCATCGAGCGCAGCGTCATCGGCCCCCGCGCGGAAATTGCCGGCGGTGCCGTGGTGCGCGACTCCGTCGTCTGGCCGGGCGCGAAAGTCGGGGCAGGGGAACTCGTCGAGTCGCGGATCGTAGCGGGATAAAGTGGTCCGCTCAAAGTGGTCCGCACTCTCCGAGTGCGGTTCGCCGGGCCGGGAAGCTCCGGGTGAAGTCCGCCGTCATCTCGCGTCTGCCGCACTCGGAGAGTAGGACCACCCTGAAGTTTGCACCTCGCCGGGATTCAAGCGGGCTGTTAGGAACGGCCGATGTTCTCCATCGCCGACCGCTACTGGGCGGGCCATCTGAACTGCCCGGCTGATGAACTTTTCTCCAGTCCGCTCAGGGTTGTTACCCACGGGGAAGAACTGAAGGGCTACAACGGAGCCTTGGGGTTGTTTCGCGAAGGAGTTGCCACGGTCTCGATTCCGTCGGATCGAGCGGGAGAGCTTCGCGGCTTGCTGGCGGACTTGGAGGGCGGCTGCACTCCGGAGCAATTCGCTGCAGCGCTTTTCCCGGTGGCGACGGTGGTGCTCGGCCCAGCCTACCTCGGCTACACGATGGACGTCCGTGGAACCGCCGCACTGGCCCGTAGCTTGAACGATGAGGACGCCGCCGCTGTGGAAAGTCTTCGTGAAGCGTGCGGCGAAGAGGAGTGGGACCACGGCGGTTCGTCCCTCGATGTTCCCTGCTCGGGCGTCTTCTGCGACGGCCAACTCGCCGCATTCAGTGGATATGAAACATGGGGCGGCACCATCGCCCACCTCTACATCGTCACCCATCCCGGCTTCCGCGGCCGCGGCTTCGGAAAAAACGCCGTCGCCCATCTCTCCCGCCGTGCCCTTGCCGCCGGATTGCTCCCGCAGTATCGCACGCTGGATGCAAACACCCCGTCGATCCGCATCGCGGAAGCGCTCGGGTTTCAACGCTACGCGACGTCGATGGCGGTACGATTGGTTCCGGCAGGGTGAGAGCGTATGGCATTGACCCGACTCCGAGGATGTCATTCAACCTTGAGTTGGATGAATCGCAGGACTGCCACTTGGTTAATGGCCACGGTGATCTTCATCGTTGTCAGCGCAGCGCTATTGCGCGAACGAGCACCCGATTCCGTCACTACCCCCATGAATGCATCGCTTCTCACCGAGGTCCCCGGCAAGCCGGGGTGGAGACAGACGCCCCATCTTGATTGGAAGCTGAGCCGCGACGAGCAATCGGCCGAGCGAGACCGGATCGCCGCAACCTGCGACTTGAAGGCGCATCATGTCGTTCTGGGGCTGGATCTCGCGGGAGAAACGACTCCGCCGCCGGGATATGTGGAAGCACAGCATCAGAGGTTTCTTGAAGGAGCCATGAAGCATTCCTCGAAGGAAGAGGCTCTCGCCTCGATCAGCATGATCGATTTCAATCACTACCAAGGCATCCGGGTTTTCGTCATCCCTCATTCCGACACCGCTGACCTCATTCGTTCCTTTCGGGTTGGAAGTCATTACGATGATCGCCCGGAGTATATCGAAAGCGTCGCCCAACGCGTGGTCGCGGTAAACCAAGTGGTGCCGGTCTCGATCCCAGAGGCATGGCCGGCTTGGACGACTCTCGTGTTTATAGATCCAGCCTCTGAACCCGATTGCCGGGCGCTTGAAGAACTCTTCCCGTTTGAAGAAGCGATGACCAATGGCTTGGAGATCTACTACAATGACTGGGAGCCATCGTGGGGTGAGAAATTTCTCGCGAAATGGTTTCACCGGGAGCAGAAGATTTCCCTGTGGTGGGATTGAAGTGCCAGCCAGGTTTGCAGCACTCGACCCTGGGTTTTCCGGGGCCTTCGTTATTCCGGTTCTGCAGGCGGGAGCACATGCTTGTCGGTTTCTTGCGTGATGGTTAGGGTCGGGCATCGGACTCTAACCACCGCAATGATCCATGAATTCTGAATCGCCCGTCGTTCTGTTAGGCCCGCGGATGACCGACGACTCGGTTGCCGTGTGGCGGACATGCCTCGAGCTCGGGTGGACGCCCGAGCGGATCCAAGGCTGGCGGGTTCCAGAGCATCTCACGACAGCAGGGCGGCCGGTGATGATCTACGGCGAGCCGCTCTTTGCCGAGGCGGTGGCGGACCAGACCGGGTTGGTGCTGTTAGAGCCATCGATCGACTGGCTGACGACGGTGCCGCGCGAGTATCTGCTCCGGGATATCGAGCTGATGACGCTGGGCGAGGCCCGCACCCGAACCTCGCTTGCCTTCGTCAAACCTGCCGATGGGAAGATCTTCGAGCCGAAGGTCTATGCTTCCGGAGTCGAGCTTCCCACAGACGAGAATGTGGACATGGACATCGCCGTGCTGCGCTCGGGTATCGTCGATTTCCGCCTCGAGGTGAGATGCTTCGTGCGCGAGCGGAAGATCGTCAGCCTGAGTCCCTATTGGCGGGATGGCGAACTCGCCCGTGATCAGGAAGGGCAGTGGAGTTTTCAAGTCGGCGAAGAAGCCGCAGCCCGGGCCTTCGCAGAAATGGCGCTGGCGGATGATCGCATCGCGTTGCCGCCGGCATGCACGCTCGACGTCGGTCGTTTGGACGATGGCGTATGGGCGATCATTGAGGCGAATCCCTGCTGGGGCGCGGGGCTCTATGGATGCGACCCGAAGGAGGTGTTGCTTTCCATTCAAGACGCGATCGTCCCGCGAGGCTCGCTCTCCGATGAAGACAAGCGCTGGGTTTCGAAGCGCCGCGCCACCCTGCTTCAGTGAGATGAATATCCAACCGGCGATTCCGGTGGCCATTCCAATGGAGAACCGGTAATTCCATCGCGGGAGGACCGGCGACAGGATAGCGTGACGGCGATGACTCTGGAAGAAATCGAGAGGGAATCGGCGAAACTCAGCGAGGCGGAACGGGCCA
>CBKZPU010000230.1:0-7699 GCA_966696705.1 uncultured Verrucomicrobiaceae bacterium
GCGCTCCTGCTCCATCGAGTCGCGGTGGCGGATGGTGACGGTATCCTTCAGCTCCGGGCCGTTTTCGCCGATGGTTTCAAAATCGACCGTGATGCAGAAGGGCGTGCCGATTTCGTCCTGACGGCGGTAGCGGCGGCCGACGGCGCCACCATCGTCGTAGAAGACGGTCATCCACGGCTGGAGCTTCTTCTGGATCTCCTTGCAGATGCGGACCTGCTCCTCGTTCTTCTTCAGGAGCGGGAAGATGCCGACCTTGATCGGGGCCATGCGGGGCACGAAGCGCAGCACCGTGCGGATGTCTTCCTTGCCCTTCTCGTCGGTGAGCGTCTCTTCATCGAAGGCCTCGCAAATCAGCGCGAGCACGGTGCGGTCGCAGCCGGCGGATGGCTCGACCACATGCGGCAGGAGGCGCTCCTTGGTCTCCTCGTCGAAGTATTCGAGCGGCTTGCCCGAGCCCTTCTGGTGGACGCCGAGGTCGTAGTCGGTGCGGTAGGCCACGCCTTCCAGTTCCTGGATGCCGAAGGGGAACTCGTATTCGATGTCGTAGGTCTTCTTCGAGTAGAAGGCGCGCTCGCCGTCCGGCACATCGAGGATGTGCAGCTTCTCGCGCGGGATGCCGATCTCGCCGTAAAACTTGAGGCGCTCCTCCAGCCACTCGTCGGTCAGGCGCATGCCGTCTTCCGGGCGGCAGAAGTATTCGATCTCCATCTGCTCGAACTCGCGACTGCGGAAGGTGTAGTTGCGCGGGTTGATCTCGTTGCGGAACGACTTGCCGACCTGCGCGATGCCGAAGGGGAGCTTGATCCGGTTCGAATCGAGCACGTTCTTGTACTGCACGAAGATCGACTGCGCGGTCTCCGGGCGGAGGTAGGCGATCTGGTCGCCAGTCGCGCCGAAGTTCGTCTGGAGCATCAGGTTGAACTGGCGCGGCTCGGTGAGCATGCCGCCGTTTTCCGGGTTGAAGGAGGTGCTGCCGGTGACCTCTTCGCGACCGCCCTCGGTCAGCTCGAGTTCCTTCGGCGAGATCTTCTTGTCCGGCATGTGGTCGGCGTAGAATTTCCGCGCGGTCTTGTGGGCCTCGATCGGGTCCTTGCCCGGCGCCACGAGCACGGCGAAGCGCTTGTCGGAGGACCAGCCGGAAGCCTCGTGTTTGGCCCCGTCGAAATACACCGCCGTGCCGTCCTGCGGCGGGATCTGGTCGGCGCGCAGGCGGGCTTTCGTCAGCAAGCAATCGCACATCGGGTCGCTGAAGCCGCCGACGTGGCCGGAAGAAACGAGCACCTGCTCCATGGTCAGGATCGCGCCGTCCATGCCGAGCACGTCATCGCGCTCCTGGACGGTCTTGCGCCACCAGTAGTCCTTGAGGTTGCGCTTCAGTTCCGCGCCCAGCGGACCGTAGTCCCAGCAACCGTTGAGACCGCCGTAGAGTTCGCCGGCTTGGAAAATGAAGCCGCGGCGTTTGCACAGGGAGACGATTTTCTCCATGCGGGCGGGGTCGGTGTGGTCCTTGTTGGCCATGGTCTGGTGCGGGTTGGGGCGCGGATGGAATCAGGCGGCCCGCCGGGCGGCAAGGCGGGATTGTGCCCGGTGCGGGATGGTGCAAGCTCCCGCCCATGACCCGCTGCCCCTGGCTCCCGGCCGACAAGCCGCTCTACGTGGAATACCATGATACCGAGTGGGGCGTGCCGTCGCGGGATGAGCGCTACCTCTTTGAGATGATCTGCCTGGAGGGGGCGCAGGCCGGGCTGTCGTGGTGGACCGTCCTCCAGAAGCGCGAGCGCTATCGCCAGGTCTTCCGGAATTTCGAGCCCGATCAGGTGGCGGAAATGAAAGATGCCCAGTTGGAGAAACTCGTGCTCGACCCAGGGATCATCCGCCACCGCGGGAAAATCCTCGCCGTGCGGGAAAACGCCAAGGCTTGGCTGGCCCTCCGCGAGCGGGAAGGGGATCCGGTGGCGTGGATCTGGGGATTCGTCGGCGGGAAGCCGAAGGTCAGCCATTTCAAGACGATGGCGGACTTTCCCACCAAAACGGCCGAGTCCGACGCCCTCAGCAAGGCGCTGCGCAAGGCCGGCTTCAACTTCGTCGGCTCCACCACCATGTATGCCTTCATGCAGGCCGTCGGCATGGTGGACGACCACACGGTGGATTGCTTCCGGAAGGCACGGTAGGGGCGGACGTCCTCGTCCGGCCGGGACGGTCCTTGGGACGCGCTGCTCCCGTGCTTCGCGGACAAGCGGGGGCTTGTCCCTACCACGTGTAGTGCGCGGTGTAAGTGACCTTCTTTTCCTCGTCCGGCGCTAGCTTCACGGTGAACTCGATCTTCTGCGCGTCCTTCTTTTCGAACTCCATCGAGGGGTTCTCGATCGTCCATTCCAACCAGCGCCACAGGTGCTCGCGGACGACGACTTCCTTCGCTTCCTTCGAGCGGTTCTTCACCGTGATCTCGATCGTCTCCTTCAGTGACTCCTCGCGGTCGTCCCTTTGGAAGTTGGTGATCTTCCGCTCGCCGACCAAGTCGAAGGCGTTGCCGGTGTAGATCGAGACGTTCTCGTTGCGCGGCGTGTGGTCGATGTCGTTTTCGCCGACGAACTCGAGGTTTCCGTCCTGATCATCCGAGCGATAAAAGCGCACCCGGCCCGCCGGCAGCGGCACGCCGAGGCCGTTCGCTTCTTCGTTCTTGAACTCCCAGTAAATCGCCACGTCCTTGGGAAATTCCTGCCCTTGGATCGGCTGCGTCTGCGGACCGCCGTGACCGAAGAAGCGCATCGAAGCGGCATCATAGACATACTTCTTCTTCGCCTTCACCTCCGGTGCGCGGAGGAATTCGACCTGCTTGGTCTCCTTGTCGCGGATCGTCAGCGCTCGTTGGAGCGTGTAGAGGTGAAAGTCGTCGAAGGCCTTCTCCTGCACGGCCGGAGCGGCTTCGGCCATCTTCATCATCCTGCCTCCGACCCCCCTCGCATCCATGGGTGGCTGCGGCTCGATGATATTCACGTCGCCCGCCACCAGCTTGACCTTGGCCTGGTTGAATCCCGTGCCGCTCTGGTTGTTCACGGTCACCCAGCCGGTTACCGTTACCGTGTCGCTTTTTTCCGGGGCCACGAGGTTGTAGTCCGCCTCCCAAGAGAAGCCGCGGCTCAGGTAGGAGAGCTGGGCATCGAACTTCGCGTCCGCCTGGCTTTGGATTTCCCAGCCGAGCGTCGGCCGCAGGATCGAGCCATCGCCCAGTGCCGGGAATAGCGGCTCGCCGGGCAGTTGGAAGCGAAGTTTGCCATCGACCTCGATGATCGGGTCCTGCGGCTGGCCGCCGGGCACGTAGCCGGAGCGGACGATCTTGCCCGGCTTCACCTCGACCTTGCCATCGGGGTAGGTGCTGCGGAACTCGATTTCCTTGCCCTCGAAATACTGGAGCAGCAGCCACTTGCTGACCGGGTCATTGCGGTAGCTTTGCTCGAGGATGGAAAAGGTGGCTTTCCCTGCCGGGTCGCGCAGCACCACGGAGTCGGGCAGCACTTGGGCGGTCGCGCGGTCGAAGGTCAGCGGGTTCTCGCCGGCTTTCAGTTCCAGCGGGAGCGACTCGCGCACCACGGCGAGGTTCTGGTTGTAGATGGTCAGCGCGGTTTCCGCGCTGGCGGCGGTGACGAGGGCGGTGGTCAGAATCGCGATTCTCATGGAGCTAGTCGAAGGGTTCTCGTAGAATGACACTGCTCCGGGAAAATCCTTGGGAAATTTTTCGACGCCACGGAGGAAGGTTCGTGTAGTCCTCTTATCGTGAAGCCCCTCGACGAACGCGATTGGCCGCGCCTGCTGCGCCCCGGCAGTCGTGTGTTCATCGGTGGCGGGGCCGCGGTGCCACAGGCGCTCGTTTCTTCGATGCTCGCCCATGCCGACCGATTCGTGGACCTTGAAATCGTCCACATTCACGGCCTGGGACCCACGCCGTGGATCGAATCCCGCTTCGAGCAGGTCATTCGCACGAATTCGTTCTTCCTCACGCCGGCCTTGCGCGAGGCGGTCGAGCGCGGCCAGGCCGACTACACGCCCTGCGCCATGTCGGAAGTGCCGGCGCTTTTCCTGGCCGGGCGGATGCCACTCGATGTCGCGCTGATTCAGGTGACCCCGCCGGATGAGAGCGGATATTGCTCGCTCGGCGTGAGCGTGGACGTCACCCGCGCCGCGGCGAAAAGCGCCCGCCTCGTGATCGCGCAGGTCAATCCGAAGATGCCCCGGACCGGCGGCGACAGCCTGATCTCGATCAAGGACATCGACTTTTTCCTCAGGCATGCCGCGCCATTGCCGGAGGCGGAGATCGCGGACCTCGACGAACGCCAGGAACGCATCGGTCGCTACGCCGCGCAGTTGATTGACGATGGCGCGACGCTTCAGGTCGGGCTTGGCAACACGCCCGAAGCCGTGGTGCGCGCGCTCACCAAACGCCGCCAGCTTGGCATTCACTCCGGCATGTTCAATGACGCGCTGATGGACCTCGTGCGCTGCGGCGCGGTGGACAACTCGCGCAAGAGCTACAAGCCCGGCAAGATCATCGCCAGCCACGTGCTGGGCAGCCGCAAGCTCTATCGCTTCGTCGATGGCCATCCCGATCTCGAACTGCACCCGAGCGACTGGGTGAACGATCCTCACCGCATCGCGCGGAATGACCGCATGGTCGCCATCAACGGCGCGCGCGAAATCGATCTGACCGGTCAAGTGGTGCGGGACTCCAGCGGCCACCATTTTTACGGCGGCATCGGTGCCTTGCAGGACTTCATCCGCGGTGCTGGCCGCAGCAAGGACGGCCGGCCGATCATCGTGCTGACGTCACTGACGGACGACGGCAAGGCCTCGCGCATCGTCACCGGCTTGCAACCCGGCAGCGGCGTTTGCACCGGCCGTGGCGACGTTCATCACGTGGTCACCGAGTACGGCATCGCTAGTATTTACGGGAACAGCATCCGCGAACGCGTTGCCCGTTTGGTGGAGATCGCCCATCCCGATTACCGTGAAGCTCTGCTCGAAGGCGCGCGCGTGCGGGGATGGCTGCCGAAGTTCTTCACCATGCCCGGCGGTGCCCGCGGCGAGGTGGAAACCGAGTGGATCACCTTTTCCTGCGGCCGCTTCCGGCTGCGCCCGCTCCATCCCAGCGACATGCGCGCCCTGCAGTCGTTCTTCTATTCGCACGATGAGGAGACGGTGCGCCTCCGCTACGGCTACCAGCGCGACCGCATGACCGGCGAGTCCGCTTACAAGCTGGCGGCGGTCGATCAGGCGAAGGACCATGCTCTCGGCTTGTTCTCGGAACAAGGCGGCCGCGAGGAACTGCGGGCGATCGGGCGCTTTTACCTCGATCCCTCCGGCACTGCCGCCGAGGTCGCCTTCGTGGTCCATGAAAGCACGCGCCGGGTGGGGATGGCGGGGTTCCTGTTAGGCGAACTGGCGCAGGTCGCGAAGAAGCGTGGCATCGCGGAATTCTGGGCCAGCGTGCTGGCGGAGAACCACGGCATGGCTTCGCTCTTCACCCGCGCCGGGGGTACCTCCAACGGGATGATTGAAGAGCGGGAGTTCCGGCTGCCCGTTTCCCGCATCCTGCGCTGGCGGAACGGCTACCTGGCGCACAAGAACATCCACCGCGACGCGAGATGAAACCCATCGGAGTTCACTACGATCCCTGCTACGAGCGGCACGACACCGGTCCCGGTCATCCCGAGTCCGCCGCGCGCTATCGGGTGCTGCGCGAGGCATTGGAAAAACTGCCGCAAGACATCGTGCGGTTGCCGGGGCGCAAGGCAACGGTTGCCGAGGTCCTGCTCGCGCATGAACCGCATTACCACGACTTGGTTTACCGCGACGTGATTTCCTGCGCTGACGTCCTGCGCACCGGCGATACCGCAATCTGTGAGGACAGCTACGACGTCGCGCTGGAAGCCACTGGCGCGGTGATCGAGGCGGTCGATGCCGTGATGCGCGGGGATGTCTTGAGGGCCTTCTGCGCGGTCCGCCCGCCGGGGCATCATGCCACTGCCTCGCGCGGGATGGGATTCTGCGTCTTCAATCACATCGCCATCGCGGCGAATCTTCTGCGCAGCGTTCATGGCCTGCAGCGCATCGCCATCGTCGATTGGGACGTTCATCACGGGAATGGCACCGAGGCCATCTTCGCGGCCGATCCCGGGGTCTTCTACGTGTCGCTTCACGAGGCGAACATTTACCCCTACACCGGCCGGGCCGATGACCGCGGCCTCGGCGCGGGAGAAGGATTCACGCTCAATCTGCCACTGCCCCATGGCTCGGATGGCTCGGTCGCCCTCGCGGCCTGGGACGAGCATGCCGCGCCCGCGCTTGATGCCTTCCGGCCGGAGTTCGTGCTGGTCTCGGCCGGCTTTGACGCCCGCAAGGACGACCCGCTCGGTGGCCTGCGATGGGATGACGAGACTTTCGCGGGGTTCACCCGGCGCGTCGTTTCGCTCGCGGATACCCATGCGCGCGGGCGCGTTGTTTCCTCGCTGGAGGGCGGCTACTATCCTCCCGGCCTGGCCTCGGCCGCAGTGGCCCATGTCATGGCCCTGCGCTGATCAGAACTGCCAGCCGAGGCCGACGGTGAAGCCGAGCGCGTCGATGCCGGGGTTCGGGTCGGTTTGGCCGCCGTTTGAGTGGTGGATGAAATACGCCCCGCCTAGTAGCGAGAGGTTCGGCGCGATCTCCTGGCGCACGCCGAGCTGGGAGAACCAGTTCAAGGTGAAGTCCTGGCCCTGGCCTTCCGGTTCGCGGGTGGAATTTGTCCAGCCCACGCCGCCACCGATGGAGAAGAACAGCGAGGTCTTTTCGTTTGGAAACCAATACTCGATCGATGGCGCGCCATTGATGCCGAAGTAGTAGTCCTCCGGACCCTCGACGATGGACTCCATCAGCAGGGAGAAGCGGCTGCGGACAATGAGTCGCGCGCCGCTTTCATCCTCCCACCAATTCAGCACCACCGGGCTGCGCAGCGTGAACTGCGTCGGTGCGATCTCGTAGTCGATCGCGGTATTGTCGCCGATGTTCCAGAGATAGCCGGATTCGAGCGTGAGTTCCCATGCTTCGGCAGGATGATCGGCAGCGAAGGCGGGGACGGAGAGCAAAGCAATGGCAGCAAGGGTCTTCATCGGTCTGTTGTTGGCACTTGGAACTTCTGACTTGGAACTTCTCAAATGTAGTCTTCTTCGTCCCCTGGCACGGGCGGGATGAAGTCCTCGCGCTGGAGCAGGCGCTTCAGATCGAGATCCTCCAACAGGTCTTCCGGCGTGCGGACCACGGTCATCGCATACGGCGCGAGCCGGTCCAATTCGGCGACGGCGCAGTGGACCATCGAGGAAACGATGTCGGCATCGTAGCGCTCCTTGTCGAAAAGATTGGTGATGCGGAAGACGAGGCGCTCGCGGTCGAGGTCGTATTCGAAGCCGCCGAGATTGAGCGTCTTGTTGGCGCGGGCTAACAACTCCAGCACGTAGGGCCGGTGCTCGTCATCAAGTGGCAACGGCATTTCGCCAATGACCGCGAGCGCGTTCATCGGTGGATAGGCCTGGATGGTCATTTCGATGCGCGTGTGATGGCCGGAGAACACCGACCGGAGTACGTCGCGGCCCTCGACCAATTCGCAGTGCCAGCCATTGGCACCAAAGGCTTCTTCAACAGTGAGGATCTGGCGGGATGGCGGGCGCAT
>CBKZPU010000231.1:0-7692 GCA_966696705.1 uncultured Verrucomicrobiaceae bacterium
CGGGTTTTTTTTTTCTCTGGTTTGGTGTCTTTGTTTTGTGTGGGCGGCTCTTCTCCCTCTCCCCCCCACCCCCCCCCCCCCCCCCGCTCCCAGTGTCCGATGACGTCTCGAACACAAGCCTGACTCCGCCACTCGTAACAATCAGTTCTCCAGCACGATTCGATACCGCGCCTTGCCCGCCTTGAGGTGCTCCAGCGCGTCATTCACATCGGCCATCGCGAAGGTTTCGGTTTGCGGTGCGATGCCGTGGCGGGCGCAGAAATCGAGCATGTCCAGCACCGTGGCGGGCGAACCGAGCGGCGAGCCGGAGACGCGCTTGCGGCCCATGATCAGCGCGAACGCGGGCACCGCCACCGGCTCCAGCACCGCGCCGACGAAGTGCAGCCGGCCGTCCGGCGCGAGCAAGTTCAGGTAAGCGTTCCAATCGAGCGGCACGTTCACGGTCGAGAGGATGAAGTCGAAGCTGCCCGCGGCCGATTCCATGGCGGTGCTGTCGCGGGAGTTCAGCACGTCATTCGCGCCGAGCACCTTGGCTTCCGCCGACTTCGAATCGCTCGAGGTAAACGCCGTCACATGGCAGCCCCACTTTGAAAGGAACTGGAGTGCGAGGTGGCCCAGGCCACCGATGCCGATCACGCCCACCCGGTGAGTCGGCTTCACGCCGAAGTCCGCGATCGGGCCGAAGACCGTGATGCCGCCGCAGAAGAGCGGGCCGGCCTTCTTCGGATCCACACCTTCCGGCAGCTTCAGCGCCCAGCTCCAGTGGCAGCGCACCCGATCCGCAAAGCCGCCATGGCGGCCGACGATCGTCTGCTCGGCCGTGGCGCACAAATTGTGGCGGCCGGAAAGACAGGGGCGGCAGTGCATGCACGACCCCGCGAACCAGCCGAGACCGACACGGTCGCCAACCTGCACGCCCTTCGCGAAGTCGCCCACCGCCTCCACGATCCCAATCGCCTCGTGACCCGGGACGAGCGGAAACACGGAGGTACTCCATTCGTTGTCGATCATCGAGAGATCGGAGTGGCAGATGCCACAATTCTCGATGCGGATTTGAACCTGCTCCGGACCCAGCGGACCCGGCGAATAGTCGAAGGGCTGGAGTTTCGCGCCGCGGTCGGCGGCAGCCCACGCATGAAAGGTTTCGGCCATGTTCTCCCATCGCAGCCTCCGGCGATTTCGCAAGCCCGCGATGATGACGGCTTGGCAATTCCGCTTCCGCCCCGTAACCCGGCCCCGTGCAGCGTCCGCCGAAAAAGTTCCATCCCTACCCGTTCGAGTACCATCAGGAGATCGAGCTGCGCATCGATGCGCTCAGCAACCTCGGCGTCGGAATCGGCCGTCTCGGCGGCTGGGTGGTGTTCGTGCCGTTCTGCCTGCCGGGCGAATTGGTGAAGGCGCGCGTCTTCCGCAATGACAAGAACTGCTCGAACGCCGACCTGATCGAAGTGCTCGAAGCCTCGCCCGAACGCGGCGAGCCGAAGTGCCCGCTCTTCGGCACCTGCGGCGGCTGCCAGTACCAGCACCTGTCATATCAGGCGCAGCTCGATTGGAAGACGCGCCAGGTCGGCGAACTGCTGCTGCACATGGCCGGGATCGAGTTCCCGGTGCAGCCCTGCATTCCCTCGCCGAAGATCTGGAACTACCGGTCAAAGATCACGCCGCACTTCGATCATCCGCGCCACGGGGAGATCGGTCCGATCGGCTTCCTGCCCAATGGCCGGCGCAGCGGCATCATCGATGTCCCGCAGTGCCCGATCGCGATGGAGGAAATCAACGCCGTGCTCCCGCGCGAACGGGAGTCGTATCGCCAGCGCGGCAAGCAATTCAAGAAGGGCGCCACGCTGCTGTTGCGCGCCACCGAGGGACGGGTCGAAACGAACCCGAATGCCGTCGTCACCGAGCATGTCGGCGAGCTCTCCTTCGACTTCCTCGCCGGCGAGTTCTTCCAGAACAATCCCTTCATCCTGCCCGCCTTCACCGGCCATGCCGCGGCCGAGGCGAAAGCCGGTGGCGCGCGTTTCCTCGTCGATGCCTACTGCGGCTCGGGCCTGTTCGCTCTGACGCTGGCGAAGCACTTCGAGCAGGTCGCCGGCGTGGAAGTCAGCGAGGCCGCCGCCGATTGGGCGCGGCGAAATGCCGAGTCGAACGGCATTACCAATGCCCGCTTCCTCGCCGCTTCTGCAGAGACCATTTTCGCCGACATCGATTTCCCGGCGAACGAAACCGCGGTGCTCATCGACCCGCCGCGGAAGGGCTGCTCGCCGGAATTCCTCGAGCAGCTCATCGCCTTCGCGCCGTCGCGGGTCGTCTATGTTTCCTGCGATCCGGCCACGCAGGTGCGTGATCTCGCGATCCTGAAGCAGGGCGGCTTCGAGCTCCAGAAGGTGCAGCCTTTCGATCTCTTCCCGCACACCCGGCATTTGGAGTGTGTAATGACGCTGACAAGGTCTTAGGCTTTTCCCGTGACACCGGAACCCAAGGTGCGCTGTGCGGATGACCTCGGAGCTATGTTTCCGCGGCCGAAGGCCCGTCACTACGTGTGGATGCTCTCCTTCTTCCTGCTGTTCCAGCTCTTCGCCTGTTGGACGGGATGGGACTGGCTCGGCGTGGTACCGTTCGTCGTCTGTTTCGCGGTGATGCTTCCCTGGGCCATCCGCTTCGGCCGGGAATACCAGCGGCGGATCCATTCGCTCGGGTGCCCCCACTGTGGGCAGCCCGCGGGCAAGACCTTCACGAAACAGGGAATCCTCCACCTGCGTTGCCAGCATTGCGGTGAGGAAAGCCGCACGGACAGCCTGGTGCTTTATCAGGGGCCCCCGACGAAAATCTGACCAGCCTGCTTTGTTCGTCGGGGAGAATCAAAAATTGAACATCCGCACGCGGCGGAAGCGGCGGGGAGGAGTCGAACGCTGGCGGCGCTTGAAGAGCGAGAGCAGTGCGGCGAAGCGAGAGATCATGGTGGATGGCGCGTCCTAGCGAAGTCCGTACCACTGCCGGACCCTGCGCGAATTCCAGTCCTTCCAAGGATGCCAAAGGGGAGTCCTCGCGGAACCGTCTCCTAACAAATGCATGGTGCGTCACGGCGGATGCATCTTGCGCGACCGGCATCGTAGTACGCCGTAGTCGCTGGAGTTCGTCTCCGCTTGACCAAGGGCCTCCCCCGGGCTTTGGTCCCGCCGCCCGGACGAGACGCGCCGTACCCGGTTGAAGGAAAAGACGACGCACCTGAACCTGCTTCAAGTGCTCATGTCATGAATTCCTGGACCCTACTCATCCTCGCCGGCCTGCTCGAAGTGTGTTGGGCGGTCGGCCTCAAATCCACCGAGGGCTTTACCCGGCTCGTGCCGTCGCTGCTGGTCGGGGTCGCACTTGCCGGAAGCCTGTGGTTGCTGGCCTTGGCGGTCCGGACCTTGCCCATCGGTACGGCTTACGCCGTTTGGGTCGGCATCGGTGCCGCGGGGGCGGCGATCACGGCCACCGTCTTCCTCGGTGAAGCGATGACGCCGTTGCGGGCGCTTTTCCTTGGCTTGCTCGTGGTCTCGATCATCGGGCTGAAGCTCACCTCCACCGCGCACTAACAGTTCAGCGGCTTTTCAGCCGGGAGATCCGGTTCAATAACCTTCAAGCCGGCATGCAGGGCGAGCTCGCGCTGCTGGCCATCGAAAGTCATGAACGAGGTCGCCGCGATCTCCACCGCGCGGGCGACGTGAAGAATGTCCATCGTGCGGCAGCCTAACCGCGGGGTCTCGGCGCTGAGGAGACGGAAGGTCTTCATCAAGTCACTCCGGTGAATCTCGGGGAACACATACAGCCCCCGCTTCTGCCGGTCGTGAAAAAGACCAATCTGGATCTCGGCTTGCTCCGGCGTGATCTCTTCCCAGAAAGCCTTCAGGCGCAGGGCATTCATCAGCTCCGCCTCTTGGATTTCCCAAACGGTCATGAAACCACCGGAAATCCATTCCGTCGAACTTCCGGGATTCAAAATGTAAAACAAGACAGCTCAGCGCTTCCCGCGCCGCACCTTCCGCACGAACTTCTCCATCGCCTCCTGCTGGCGCTCGATCTCGGCCACCAGCTTGAACTGGGTGCGGCAGCGGTCGAGATTGTGGCCCTCGCGGTGGATCTTGAAGTAGGTGTCGCCCTCGAGGAAGTCGGTCAGGAAACGCATGCCGGTTTCGAAAGTGATCAGCTTGCCGCTGAAGGCGAGATGCTCGACCTCTGCGTCGTTGAGGAAATCGTCGGCCGCATCGAGGTAGCCATCCACCAATGCCTCGAACATCGGCATCTGCATCATCACCTTGGACAGGTCTTGCTCATCCTCCGCCGCCGGGCTGGTGGCGGTGCGGACGAGGTCGCCGAAGTCGTAGAGCGAGGCGCCGGGCATCACGGTATCGAGGTCGATCACGCAGACCGCCTCGTCCGTCTCGGCATCGATCATCACGTTGTTGATCTTGGTGTCGTTGTGGGTGATTCGCGTCGGGATGGCATGGGTGGCGAGCAGGTCAATGATCACGTCCACGTCCTTTTCCCGCTGCCGCACGAAATCCAGTTCGGCACCCACCGAGCCAGCCCGGCCGTGCGGATCGGCATCGGCCGCCTGCATCAGCCGCTGGAAGCGCTTCCGCGTGTGGTGGAAATCCGGAATGGTTTCCTCGATCTCGCTCGCCGGCAGGTCGCTCACCAAGTCTTGGAACGACCCGAAGGCCCGCGCCGCCTGGTAGGCCTGGCGGGTGTTCTCGATGATGTCGTAGGTGACACAGCCTTCGATCGAATTGTAGCAGCGCCAAATCCCGCCATTTGGCCCGACCACCCACGAGCGCCCGCCGCGGCCGGGGTAGAGGCTGAGCGTCTGGCCGCCGAGGTCCTTTTTCACCCGCAGCACCTTCCAGTTGATGTGGCGGGTCACGCACTCGACGTTCCGCATCACCGCCACCGGGTCCTTGAAGACTTTCTCATTGATCCTCTGGAGGATATAGCGCTGGCGGTCGCCGTCGGCCTTTTCGAAGGTGGCCCGGTAGGTCGAATTGATGTGGCCGCTCTCGACTTCCTCGCCCTCGATGAACTCGCCCTCGATCGCGAACTGGTTGGAAATGTGGGCGATGGACGCTTGAAGTGCCGGATCGACGGGATGGACGGGCGACGTGCTGGGAACCATGAGACGCAGGATTTGGGGCGGAAAGGGACGCTTATAACGACTGTTAGGCCGGGGCTCAAACTGAAATCCAGAGGGAAATTGGCATGCCGCCGAGGTTTTCGCCGTCAACGCGTCGGCACCTGCGGCGGAAGGGCCGCCCGCTTGGCCCGGCCGTAGTGAATGATCGAAATCGTGAGGAGGATGACGCCCGGGACAAAGAGAGCCAGGCCGACGGCGGTGGAAACCAGTACTTCGCCGATGCCGACGGAGAGTTGCCCGGTGTCACCCGCCCCCTCAACCCCGATGGCATTGAAGGCCTTCATCATGCCCACGACCGTGCCGAGCAGGCCGAAAAGCGGCGACAGGGTGAGCAGGGTCCCGACGATGAGGCCGGTGATGACAAGACCGCGGCGAGGTGGAGCAGGAGTTGGCGGTGGAGGGGTCACGCGGTGAGTGAAGCAAAGTTCCGGCGCGGAGGGAAAGCCTTGCGGGCGGCGGTGGGAGCGAGCTTCTCTCCCGGCGCATGACGCCTGCCGTGCCATTCAGTTTCCCGGGGATCGCGGCGGATGTCCGCCGGCTGGGGGACTTGCTGGCGCTGGGCCTGCGGGCGGCGGAGTGGCGAGCGCCGGAGAAAGCAGCGGTGCTGAATTTGGCCTGCGGGCGGGCGGATGAGACAGGGGTGCTGCTCGAGGCGGTCGCGCCGCGAGCGGCGGAGCTATTTTATCTGGGGATCGACCTGCGGCCGCCGGAGATCGCCGAGGCGAAGTCGCGCTGGATCCCGAACGCGCCGCCGGGCTGGCAGCTGGATTTCCGCGCCGGGGATGCCTCGCGGACGGACCGGATGAAACAATTGCCGCCCTTCGATTTCATCTTCATCCGCCACCAGAACTACTGGCACGATTCGGCGGTGTGGGAGGTGCTGTTCCGCAATGCGCTCGACGGGCTGAGGGCGGGTGGGCTACTGGCGATCACATCGTACTTTGATCGAGAGCATGAACTGGCGATGGCGTGCCTGTCCCAATGCGGCGGGCGGAAGCTCGCCGATTTGCGGAACCCGCACAGCCGGGCGCTGGATGATGCGCCGAACAAGTCGGTGGACCGGCGGCTGGCTTTGTTTGCGAGGTAGTAGCCGGAGACCGCGGCGCGTCGTCCCCAATGTAGCGGCGCGTCTATGACCGTCGCACTTTTTTTGGCGGCATGGGCCGCATCCGTGTGGATCCGAATAAGAAAACACGCTCTCACGATGCGGCTGGTTGCCGCCAGTCAACGACGGTCATAGACACGCCGCTACATTCTCCGGTTTCTCCTCCGCCAGCGTCAAAGCGCGTTCGCAAACGCCTGCAGCCGCGCCACGCACTTCTCGCGGCCGAGCAAGCCGAGGATATCCCCCAGATCCGGCCCGCCCGATTTGCCGCTGAGCGCGACGCGGACCGGGAACATGAGCTGGCCGGGCTTGGCACCGGCGGCCTTGGCGGTCTCGCCGATCTGGTGCTTCGCCGCGTCGGCGGACCAGTCGGCAATCGCGGCGAAGTCATTGGCCAAGGCGGCGAGCAGATCCTTCGCGGCGGCGTTGTCACGGACTTTTTCGACCGCCTCGGGGTCGAGGTCGAAGCTATCCGAAAGCAGGAAGCCGATGGCGGCCGGGACTTCGGAAAGCAGCCGAACCTTCTCGCGGACCACGGCGGCGACGGCCGGATAGCGGTCGTCGATGGGCAAGCCGGCCTCGGCGACGAAGGGCGTGGCGGCCTCGGCGAAGGCTTCCGGCGAGAGCTTGAGCAGGTGCTGCTGATTGACCCACGCGCACTTCTCGGGGTCGAAGCGGGCCGGGGCGCGGTTCACGGCTTCGAGGGAGAATCGCTCGATCAGCTCGTCCATGGTGAAAATTTCGTCGTCGCTCTTCGACGACCAACCGAGCAGGGCGATGAAATTGACCACGGCCGGGGCGATGAAGCCTTGGCGCGGGTAATCGCCCACAGCGGCTCCCACGTCGCGCTTCGACATCTTGGAGCCGTTGGGATTCAGGATCAGCGGGATATGCGCGTACTGCGGGGCCGGGGCACCGAGCGCTTCGAAGAGCTGCAGGTGCTTCGGAGTATTCATGAGGTGGTCCTCGCCGCGGATCACGTGCGTGATCTTCATTTCGAGGTCGTCCACCACGTTGACGAAGTGGAAGACGTACGAGCCATCGGACCGCCGGATGACCATGTCCGGCGTGTTCGACTCGTCGCGGTAGTCGATGGTGACTTCGCCGCAGACGAGGTCGTTCATGGTGATCGGCTTGCGCTCGAAGCGGAAACGCCACGCGCCTTCTTCTTCATAGACGCGGCCCTTTTCGCGCAGGACCTCGAACCACTTGTCGTAAAGGGCGGTGCGCTCGCTCTGGTTGTAGGGGCCGTAATCGCCGCCCTTGCCTTCGCCCTCGTCCCAATCGAGGCCGAGCCAGTGCATGCCGGTGAAGATCGCGTCGCGAGCTTCCTGGGTATTGCGCGCTTCATCGGTGTCTTCCACGCGCAGGACGAAGGTGCCGCCGTGCTTGCGGGCGAAGAGGTAGTTGA
>CBKZPU010000232.1:0-7640 GCA_966696705.1 uncultured Verrucomicrobiaceae bacterium
GGGGCGGCTCTGTTGGATGGGGCATGCCGTCCTTCTTGCCGCCCGACGCCCCGATCATCCTCGATCTGGAGCCGGGCGGAGAAGAGCAGGCGATCCGCGCGGTCGCGGACTTGCTGGCGGGGAAAGCCGGCATTCGTGACCAGGCGGCATTCATCGGCGCGGTGCTGGAGCGGCAGAAGATCAATCCGCCCCTGTTAGGGAGTGGCATCGCGCTGCCGCACGCGCGGACGGCGGCGGTGTCGGAGATCGTGTTCGCCGCGGCCCGATGTTGGACGCCTGTCGATTTCAGCGGCACGCCGGTGTCGCTGGTCTTTCTTTTCGGCGTGCCGCCGGAGCGGATCGCGGAGTATCTGGCAATGACCGCCGCTTTGGCGCGACGCCTGCGGGACTTGCGAGTGGTGGCGGACTTGATGGCCGCACCGGATGAGGCTTCTTTCCGGTCGATCTTGGAGGGATGAAATGAGCACGGCGGCCGGCAGCAGCACGAATTTGGGAACCGGCACCCGCCGTTTGGTGCGGCTGCGGATCTGGTGGGGCGAGCGCGTCCGCTTCAGCGAGTGGCAGGCGACGCTCTTCTGGGCAGCGGTGATCGGCTTTGCCGGCGCGTGGACCTCGATCGGCTTCAAGGAGGCGACCGAGTGGCTGCACTACGTTTTCACCGGCCATGGTGAGAGCTACGTGGAAAGCTTCCGTGCGATGGAGCCATGGAAGCGGGTGGTGGTGCCGACGCTGGGCGGCCTGCTCGCGGGAACCACGCTGTGGTTCGGCAGCCGCTACAAGGCGGCGGCCCACTCCACCGACTACATGGAGGCCGTGGTGGTGGGAGACGGGAATCTGGCGGTGCGGGTGAGTCTGGTGAAATCCATCTCCGCGTGGTTCTCCGCCGCTTCAGGCGCATCGATTGGCCGTGAAGGCCCGCTGGTGCAATTGTCGTCGCTCGCGGCGTCGCTGTTCGGGCGTTGGCGGGGGTTCCCGCTCGCGCAAAAACGCCAGCTCGTCGCATGCGGAGCAGCGGCGGGGATCGCGAGCGCCTACAATGCACCGATCGCCGGGGCCTTTTTCGTCGCGGAGATCGTGCTCGGCTCGCTGGCGATGGAGGCGTTCGGCCCGCTGGTGATCTCCTCGGTGGTGGCGGTGCTGGTGACGCGTTCGCACTACGGGGCGGAGGCGCTTTACGCCGCACCGGCCATCGCGCTGCAGTCGAATGCGGAGCTGCTCTGGTACCTCGGGCTGGGTCTGGTGAGCGGCCTGCTGGTGCCGGTTTTCCTGTGGCTGCTGAAGATCGGGGAGACGGGCTTTTCCCGGCTGAAGCTGCCCGCACCGGCGCGACTGGCGCTCGGTGGCCTGGTGGTGGGCGGCTTGGCGTGGTTTCACCCCGAAGTGGCGGGAAACGGACGGGCGCTGGTGTTTTCCGTCCTGCATGGTCCTGGGGCTTGGCAGCTCTTGGCCGTGACGCTCGCGTGCAAGCTGGTCGCGACCAGCGCGACCTTCGGCTCGGGAGCCGTCGGCGGTGTATTCACGCCCACGCTCTTCACGGGTGCGGCGACCGGCTATCTGCTCGGGGTGCTTGCCTCGGCCATGGCACCGGGCGCGGGGCTGGAGCCGCAGGCGTTCGCCCTGGTGGGGATGGGGGCATTCCTGGCGGCATCGACGGGCGCGCCGGTGATGGCGATCCTGATGCTGTTCGAGTTGACCTTGAACTATCAGGTCATCCTTCCCGCGGTTGTCGCCAGCGGGGCGGGCTACTACTTCTGCCGGGCCATGGGCGTGCGGCCACTCTATGGCGAGGCGCTCGAACGCAAGGGCGCGGCCGTCGTCGCCCATCATCTGGCCACGCTCAAGGTCGGCGATCTGGTGGCCAAGGACTCGGCCGTCCTCTCGTCCCGCGCGTCGTTCGGCGAAGTCGCTCGTGCCTTTCTCCAGAGCCGCCACGACTCCCTGCACGTGGTGGACGACGAGCGACTCGCCGGCGTGATTTCCCTCCACGACATCAAGCCCTACCTCGACCAACCCGAACTCGAGTCCCTGCTGATCGCCCGCGACGTGATGCACGAGGACGTCCCGCGCTGCGCCCCGCAACAGACGATGGGCGAGGCCTTGGAGTTCTTTAGCCGGGCGGAAATGGAACGTCTGCCGGTGACGCGGGAGGACGGCACCTTCCTCGGAGCGATCGCGCGGGCGGATGTGCTGCTCTTCCTCGCCGGCAAGCCTCGCGCCGCGGGATCATAGCTGCTGTGCCTCCGTGGGCCGGGCCTCCGCAAGCGCCGTGGCGGTGTCGGTCTGCAAGGCGGTCACTGCCCGCACCAGTACGAGCGCGATGAGGTGCAGGGCGACTTCGATGCCGGAGATTGCCGCCCACGCCGCCGCTTGAACACCGAGGTTCCAATCCAATGTGGGCTCGTTGAGCAGGCGGGTGAAGTTGTCGCTGACGAGGGAGACGATCCACAGAGTCCACCAAGTGGGCAGCAGGAAAGCCGGCAGGCCTTCGCGCACCGTTGACGCGTGGACAATGTCGCGCATTGCCACGTACGGTTTCCACAGGCTGGCGATGGGGATGAAGAACCAGCCGACGGCCCAGCCAGGGGTGTCGTGGAGAAGCGCCTGCTGGACTTGAAAACCTTGCCGCGACCGGAGGCGGGCGACCTCGGCGAACAGCCACGCGTTTTTCGCCGAACGGACGATCCAGGTGCCGAAAACGATCATGCAGCCGATCGCGACCATGCCGATGCCACCCATGACTCCTTCGATCAGTGTCACCCGTTTCTCATCCGCACCGAAGTCGGTGAGGGTGTAGGCGAGGTTCAGCCCGCCGCGCAGCAGATTGAAAACGGTGCCGAACACCAGCAGGCCGGTCAGCCAGGCCGCGAGCTTGCGATTGTCGCGGTAGGCGCCGTACTTGCCAGCGGCGTCCGAAGCGACGCCAGCCACCGGGGCCTCGATGACGGCGGGGGCGGCGTACGGATTGATCTCTTCGGAGTCCATGGCTCGCCGGCAGGATGGATCGCCGCGCCTGATCGCGGCACGAAAAAACGCCGCCCCGGGGTCACCAGAGCGGCGTTGGAGAAAACAGGGCGGCGGATTACTTGGCGGGCTTGGCCACGGCCTTGAGGGCGTCCTTCACGGCATCCTCGAACTCATCGGAAGCCGGGTGACCGTGCCAGACGAGCTTGCCATCGGTGCCGAAGACCATGGCGTGCGGGATGCCGTCGCTCGGCACCGGGCCGGAACCGCCGGCCATCACCGGGTAGGCGACGCGGGCGGGCTTGATCGCCTTGAGGATGTCTTCCTTGGCGCTGCCTTGGCGCTCCAGTCCGACGACCACGAGGCCCTTCTTTTCGTAGCGCTTCGCGAGCTTGGCCATGTCCGGCAGGCTGGCGATGCAGGGGCCGCAGTTGACGCCCCATTCTTCCACGACGACGACCTTGCCGCCGAGGGCTTCCTTGTCGAAGGGGACTTCGTTGACGACTTCAGCCCATTTCACCTGGCTGACGGAGGCATCCGGCACGGATGCCTTTTCCTTGTCTTTCTTGTCCGCGGCGAAGCCGGGCAGGGCGAGCGCGATGAGCGCGAAGAGGGCGGGGATTGCTTTCATTGGTTCTTTGACGACTCGAAGGCATATAGCGACAGCAGGCAGGGCACGCATTCAAATTTTTGTCGCCAGATTGGAAGAGGGGCGGAAAGAAACCATGACCCGGATGACTTGGCCTATTTGCAATCGGATGGCCTTCCTTGCTTCCGGGCGGCCCCCGCTTTCGTTTCCCGGCCTTGCTAGACCGGATCGCCCCGGCCCATGGTCTGCGGCCAATGAGAGACGATGCCGTCCGCCAACTCCTCCGCGCCCAAGGTCCGCTGCTCGGGCTCATTGCGGTCATGTTCGGCATTTTCCTGTTCCAGGAAATCCGCGGCATCGAGTGGTACTTTCCCTACATGGCGGTGCCCGCCATGGTCACGGAAAGCTGGCAAGATCTCCGCGCCGGAGTGGCCGGCATGGAGGACCTGAAGACCTTCGGCACGCTGTTGAGCTGCGCGTTTCTCCACGCCGATCCGGAGCACATCGTTTATAACATGCTGTTCCTGTGGATCTTCGCCGCGCTTATGGTCGAGCTGCTCGGTGCCCGCTGGATGTTCGGAGTCTTTCTCCTCACCGCCATCACCGGGAGCATCCTCCACGTCGTGCTGAATGCCGGGAAATTCGTTCCCATGCTCGGCGCGTCCGGCGCGGTGATGGGCTTCGAAGGCGCCTACCTCGGTCTGGCAACCCGCTGGCATCTGCCGGAGCCGCACATCTGGCCGATGTCGCGGCCGGTCCCGGCCGGTCAGCTCGCGCTCATCGGCGTGATCGGCGTGGTCTTCGACTACACCTCGCTGATGAGCCATGCGCCGGACAATATCGCCTACGGCGCGCACCTCGGCGGCTTTGTCGGCGGTCTGGTCCTCACCGCCCTCGCCGCGCCGAAACCGCGGGGGGCTCATCATCGTTAAGACATCCGTTTCAAAAGCCCCTCGACCGGTTGGGATTCCGGTGTTAGAGGGGGGATGCTATGAAAACGTTCATCCTAGTCCCACTGGGCGTGATCCTGGCAGTCGCCGGCACGTCTTGCACGTCCTACGCTCCTGGCTATCAGGCGGCCGGCTACAGCCCGCGCGATGCCTATTACCGCGGCCACGTCGATGGCAGCGGCGACCGCCTTTACGGCCTCGCCTATGACCCGCACATCAACGAGGACCGCACGCTGCCGAGCGCCCATCGCAATGACTACCTCTGGGGTTATAACGATGGTTTCCGCCGGCCTGCCGGTTACGAAGGGGGGAAATAGTCGTCCCGCCCGCGTTGCCGCAAAATCCCCCCATACCCCCCGGCAGGCATTCCTGCATCGATACTCTGGTGCGCCACCCTTGCGTCCGGCGGAGCTGCATCCCAATACGAAACTCTCCCGGCAATTTCCCATGGCAGGGGGCATGGTGGCCTGTGTCTTTGACGCCGGCTTTCCGCCGCACCTCGAGCCTCGTCAGCGGAACAAATTCCGCGCTCCCCACGAAGAACGCTTGAGGAGCGCCCGCTTTGCATGGCAAAGCAAGGCGCATGACGACCCACCAGGAAGCCGCGGAGCAATTGCGCGTGATCCGCACCATGATGGAACGCGCGACGATCTTCCGCGCACTGTCCGGCGAGGCTGCGTTGGTGGGCGGGGCGATGTCGCTGGCGGCCGGCTGGTTGTCGGAAGGCAAAGCCGGCTGGAAGTGGGGCGGTGTCTGGCTCGGCGGCCTGGCGGTGGTCCTGCTTTTCGCGTTGTGGCAACTGCTGCGGGTGGCTCAGGTGCACGCGAGGCCATTGTGGTCACATGGCCTCAAGGTGGCACTGCGCGGGGCTCTGCCGTCGCTGGTAGCCGGGGGCTTCGTCGGTCTCCTCTTCCTGCGAGGCGGCGGCAAGTGGGCGGAGATCATGGCGGCTTGCTTTTGGATCCTCCACTATGGTCTCGCGCTGCTGGCGATCCGCGAGTTCGCGCCGAAGTCGATGATTTGGCTGGGGCTCGCCTTCATGGCCACCGGGTTGATCGCGCTCTCTGCCGCCACCTTCGTGCAGTCGATGAGCCCACTGTTGACCCGGCTCGGTCCCTCGGGGCTGATGGCTGCCACGTTCGGAGGCTTCCACTTGCTCTACGGGGCCGCCATCGTCACCACCACCCGCCGCGACGGGCCGGGCGCATGATCGACTTTTCCAAACTCGACAAGACCATCCACGAGAAGGCGCGGCTCGGCATCATGACGCTGCTCGCTTCCCGCGTGGAGCCGTGGCCCTTCCAGGATCTCAAGGGCGAGCTGGACATGAGCGACGGCAACCTGATCACCCACCTCCGCACGCTGGAGCAAGCCGGCTACATCTCCGGCGAGAAGCTCACCGGCGATGGCCGTCCGCAGACGCTCTACACGCTGACCAAGCCGGGCCGGAAGGCCTTCGAGGACTATCTGGCCATCCTCGAGCAAATCCTCAACCTCGGGAAATGACGCGCGAGCGGCGGCTCGGGATCCTGCGGGCAGTCGCCATCGCCGGTCTCGCCGCCTCGTGGGCGGGCCTGTTGTGCCGCGGCCAGGATGGCACGGCCATCACCGCGACCTTGTTCTACGGGACGCCTTGGATGCTACGGTTGATCGCGGGCGTGCTGGCGGTGAGCGTGCTCAAGCACCGGGGCTTCCTCCTGATGGCAGCGACCTGCGCGCTCGTCTCCCTGTTGGAGGGATGGCATTCGTGGCGACGTGACGAGCTCCCGGCGACATCGGAGGGTTCATTCACCGCCTCGGTCTGGAATGCCGGGCGTCACCTCGACGGGAATCCCGCGGCATGGCCAGCCATCGGCCAAGCCGATCTTTCCGCCGTGATCGAGTGCGGCACCTTCAGCGCGGATGAATGGCAACGTTTCACCGCCGCGAATCCGGATCACGAGTGGCAGCGCTTCGATGGAAGTACGATGCTTGGCGTACGTGGCAAGATCATCTCCCACGAATCGCTGGGCGTTCATGACCTATTCCGCTGTCACCGGGTGAAAGTCATGATGCCCCGCCACGGCGAACTGACCGTGGTGGTCGCGGATGTCCGCTCGCAGCCGTGGTTGTCGCGCGAGCCGTCATTGGCCGGCATCCTGACAGCCGCGGCTGGCGATCCGCGGGTGATCGTCCTTGGCGACTTCAACACGCCGCCGGAGTCCAAGTGGTTCCACCCGTGGCGTGAACAAGGACTCACGCTTGCCAACGATGGCCCGCGACGGGGTTTCCGCGAGACTTGGGCCTACGGAATGCCCTTGCTCACGCTCGACCACGTCTGGCTCGGCCAAGGCTGGAAAGCGACCTGGACGGATCGTTCCCGTCACGGCTCGGATCATCTCCGCGTCACTGCAACGCTCCGTCCATCAATTCCGTAGGGCGCGTCCATGAGAACGCGAGAGGCGAGTGCAATGGCCGGCCTTTCGAAGCTTCTCGCAGTGTCACCACCGTGGCTACGGAGGGTCCGCTTCGCATCCGTCTTGCTGGATCGCTTGCCAGCTCCAATCCGCCCTTCCATCCTCGGCGCATGCCCCTTTCCGCGGTGATCTTCGACTTCGACGGCGTGGTGATCGACTCCCACGAAGCCCACGAGCGTTCGTGGTTCATGCTCGCCGAGGAACTCGGCCAGACGCTGACCCGCGAGACCTTCGTGTCCACCTTCGGCCAGCGGAACGAGAGCATCCTGCCCTTCCTCGGTTGGGCGAAGGAAGGCGACCACGGGCACATCCAACAGCTTGGCGATCGCAAGGAGTCGCTTTATCGCGACATCCTCCGGGCCGTCGGCATCGAGCCGCTGCCGGGTGTGGTGACTCTGTTGGAAGAGTTGAAGAAGGAAGGCATTCCCTGCGCCATCGGCACTTCCACGCCGCGGGCGAATGTCGAGTGCGTGCTGGAGCTCACCGGTCTCGCGCCTTTCTTCAACGACATCGCTGCATCCGAAGACGTCTCGCGCGGCAAGCCGGACCCCGAGGTCTTCCTGAAAGCCGCTGCCAAGCTCGGCGCCGATCCGGCGTCCTGTGTGGTCATTGAAGATGCTCACGTCGGCATCCGCGCGGGGAAAGCCGCCGGCATGAAAACGGTGGCGGTGACCACCACGCATC
>CBKZPU010000233.1:0-7623 GCA_966696705.1 uncultured Verrucomicrobiaceae bacterium
AACAAGAGCTTGAGCGCGCGGCGGACGGAGCAGGTATGCACCGGCTGCCAAAACCGGTTGAGAACGAGGACGGGATGGTCAAGATGGCCGGCCATGCCTTTTCCCAGCAATTGCCGCGGAAACTAGCAGGATTGCGCAATGCCGCAAGAAAAAGCTTGGTGACAGGGAAGTTACGGAAACCCGGCGTTTCCTGCGCCCCACTCATTTGGGGTGACAACTTGTCACCTTCTGCAACGTTCCATGCCCGGGCGACTTCAGGCTTGCCGGAGCCGCCCCGAAATCCAAAGTTGTCCGACAGATTCAACTCATGAAACTCCGCACCCTCATCGCCACCTCGTTGCTCGCCCTGCCCCTGTGCCAAGCGGCCGAACCCGGATTCACCGACCTTTTCAATGGCAAGGACCTGACCGGCTGGAAGCGGGTCAATGGCAATGGCGAATACAAGATCGAGGACGGCCAGATCGTCGGCTTCGGGGAGAACGTGAAGTCGAACACCTTCCTGCGCACGGAGAAGACCTACAAGGACTTCGATTTCCGTTTCGAAATGAAGTTCGACGACCTGAGCGGCAACTCCGGGATGATGTTCCGCGGCCTGCAAAAGCCCGGCGCCGACGGCCGGGTGCACGGCTACCAGTGCGAGCACGACAACGGCAAGGCACGCGCCTGGACCGCCGGGCTCTACGACGAGGCGCGCCGCGGCTGGCTCCAGCCGAAGAAGAACAACGACGCGAAGCTCGACACTGAAGCCGACAAGGAGGCGCAGGCCGCTTTCACGAAGCAGGGCCAGGAAATCATGAAGTGGGACGACTGGAACGAGATCCGCATCGTCTGCAAGGGCAAGCACATCCAGATCTGGCTCAACGGCAAGGAGCGCGTCGATTATACCGACGAGGGCAAAGAATTCACCCCCGAGGGCTTCTTTGCCCTGCAAGTGCACGCCGGCAAGTCCTGCAAGGTCCGCTGGCGCAATATCCGGATCAAGGAACTTTGATTTCCGAAGGTGCTCCTTCTCCACCAGGCGCGTTCGTGAGAACGCCATTTGCACCGAGCGGTTCCGCGCTGTCACCAGCGCGCCTCCGGAGAAGAGGCCCGAGGTTCAGCGTTCCGGCGTGGTCAACTCCCGGAACGCGTCCTCCAGCGATTCGTTCCCGCCCGCAGCGGGCGTGGCGGTGGTCGCCGCGGTATCGAGCTGCTTTTGAAGATCGTCCTGCGGCTGGCGACCGGTGCCGGAAAGACGGACGGTGGCCCAGGAGTAGCCCCCTTCCCGGCGCTTGAAGACGGCGCGGAACGGAGCCGCGGCCTCATTGACCAAGGCATCGGGCAAGCCGACTTCCAAGGACCCATCGAGGGTGCCCTGCGGGTCCGTGGCGAGCCGCCCGGTGACGGTCAGGCGGTTGCGTGCGGCGAAGCGCAGGTTGTCCAGGCCACCGGTGTTGCCGGTGCGGACCACGGTGCCGGTCGCTTCCAAGTCGAAGCTCGGGGCTTGATACCAGCTTTCGTCCACCTCCTTTGCCAAGACCCCGAACATCGGGAGCTGTTTCCAGTAGGTGAAAGACGACGGGGCCGCGCGGAACGGAATCCGGAGCGAAACCGGCGAGGAAGCATTTGCCTCGTAGGTCAGGGTGCCATCTTCGCCGCCCTCCGGGGTTTCGATTTCCACAACCAGCCAGCCGCCGAAGTTCGTGCCGAGGAGGGAACCGATCGGCAGCCGGCGAACCCGGACGGCGAGCTCGGACTTGGCACCGCGGAGGTCGAAGAGGGCTTGGCCGGGATTGAGGATCTCGATCTCCGCGCCATCCGACTTGAGAGCGGGAGAAAGCCGCACATTGCCGACGCGCAGACCGTCCGGATCGAATTGGAGCGAGGCGAAATTCAGCGAGAAATCGCCCCAGCCCGGGGCGCTGAGGGTGCCGCCCTCGAACCGGAGGTTGGCGGTCGTGGCGGCCGGATCGAGTACATCGAACGTGGCCTCGGTATTGCTGAGTCGCGCGGCGGGCCGCTCGTCTCCGCCCATCAGGACATTGAACTGGGGGCTGCGGTAGCGGAACTGAAAGGGGCAATCGCCACCCCGTGGAGGCAACTCCGGAGCCACTCCCACCGGCTGGCGCAGCACCAGCGTGCCGCCTTGCCCACCGACCATCTCGGTGCCTTTCCACACGCCCGTCGCCAGGCTGGGCACCCGCAGGTCGGCGCGCACGAGATTCACGGTCAGGCTTTTCAGGAGCGAGGTCTCCGGCCAGTGGAGCTCGACGGACGACGCTCCGGCGCTGATCGGTGATACGCGGAGTTGCGACAGCTTCGGCTCCGCACCGGTCCACTGCTTGACCCGCTCTTCGATCTTCTGGTGATAGCCCGGCGTATTGAGGTAAATCACCGACCCCAGCAGGACGAGACCGGCACCGGCGACCAAGCCGACGGCACCGACGACCTGCGCCACGCGCATGCGCTGCTCGCGCTTCTCCTTTTCCTTCTTCGGCTGGACGCTGCGGCGCTTGCGCTTGCGCATCTTGTAAACCTGCGTCCCATCCTCGCGGGTCACGAGCTTCGCCTCGCCGTCACGCGGTCCCCCGCCGCGGACGCGGAGGCGGTCCATCATGTCGTCGATCGAATAGTTCTCCGGCTCGGGATCGTTGGCAGGCATTGCGGGTGAAAGATCTCAGGTGACGGGAAATCCTCCACGTGGCGGGCCCGTCGTCAACGACTGCTGAAGGTCTGACCCGTCGCATCGACTACTTTCACCGTGACGAAGAAGACGATGGCGGTGCGCACGGGTGCATGCACCTCGCTGCGGAAGAGCCGCCCCGCAAGCGGAATGTCGCCGAGCAGCGGGACCTTGTCCTCCACTTTTTGGACGCGCTCCTGGAGCAAGCCGCCGATCACCAGCGTGGACCCGTCGGCCACGGTGAGATTGGTTTCGCTCTTCATCACGGAGAAGACCGGCATCAGGATCTCATTCGGCGTCACCACCGTGGTGGTCGGGTTGCCCAAGGAATCGGAGCCCGGCGAAGTGATCGGGGTGCCGTAATTCACGAACCCGTCGAAATCGGTGACACTCGGCTTGAGGGCAATGTCGATATAGTGGCGGTCCTCGCTGACCGTCGGCAGCACGTCGAGCAACACGCCGACCGGGCGCATCTCGAAACTGGTCGGAGTCGCGGGCGTCACCGGGAATGACGACTGGCTTCCGCCGAAGAACTCACCGGTATCAAGGTCGATGGCAAGCCCGCCACCGACGGAATTGGGGAGTTCCGGGGGCTCGTATTCCGTCGGATAAATGAACTCACGGATGACCTCGATGGTCGATTGCTGGCCACTCCGGGACGTGGTGGAAGGAGCCACCACCAGATCGATGTTCTTCTTCTGGTCGAGCCCGCGCATCAACATCGTGAGGTTCGTGTTGTTGAGCGTGCCATTGGCCCACAGGATGCCCGGCGCGCGGGCCTTGCCACGGGCAAAGCCCTGCTGCTGCTCGAGAATCAGGTCATCGATGCTGTCGCCGAGAACCGCCTCGTCGCCGCTGCGATTGCCGGAAGTAAGGCCAAGGCGCTCGGTCACGCCGGTCGGCAGGGCGACGTCCGCGAGATTCGCCGGATTGTTGGCGCCACCGGTGAGGTAACCGGCCGCGACGCCGGGAACCAAGCCGCTGCCCCCGAGCGAAAACTCGCCGAGCAACCAGTCGAAGCCGAGTTCCTTGAGAGTGCGCTCCTGGGTTTTGAGCATCCGCACCTCCACGATCACCATGGAAGGCTCGGACCCCGCCATCGCCTCGGCGATTTGCTCGACCAAGCCGATATTGGCGGAGGTATTGCGGACGGTCAGCGTGCTGGTGCCGGCATTGAAGGTGGCGGATGCGCCTTCCGGGAAGGACACGCCTTGCTGCTTGAGAATCTCTTCCGCACTCAGGCGGCGGGCAAGCAGTCCTTCGCCGGCATTGTTCTCGGCGAAGGGATCGTCGCTCTTCGTATTGCCGGCCCCGACGGTAGCCGCGCCACTGGTCAGGAAGTCGGGCTGCACGCGGAAGCTCCGGGTGACCATGTCCGTGGTATCCGCCCCCGCCGGACGAATCGCCACCGCCCATTCCTGCGGCACCGAAACCGTGTCGGTGATGTTGCAGACGTGCTTGACCACCTCCGACATCGGGACGCCCTTCAGTTGCAGCGTGATCTTGGTGGCCTTGATCTTGCTGGCCACCTCGTCGGGACCGAGATCGACCACGAAGTTGATGCCGCGCTTGGCGGGATCCAGCTCCAGGTTGTCGAGTTCCACGGACTGCGCCCGGAGGAAATCGAAGGCTTCCAGAATGGTCACCTCTTGGAAATCCACGGTCGGCAGGATGATCCTCTCCAGCTTGTTGGAAGCCAGGATCGGGGCGTTTGAAGGACCGCCACCGATGAGATCCTCGGGAATCACGTCACCCGGCGTGACGCGGAGCTGCCACGCTTCATCGACTTGGGAAAGCATGTCCGCCCGGGCCTCGTCGTAGGCGGCGCGGGCATAATCCGCTCGCTGCTGGGCCACCCGCTCCATGCCGCGACGGGCCGCCTTGTTGTAGGGATCGGTGCGGAGGACTTCCTCGTACACGCGGGCCGCCTGGTCGTAGTCGCCCAGATTGTAGAATCCTTCCGCCTTGTAGAGTGCCAGGCGGACCTCCTCGACGTCCTGGGCGTCTTCCTTGGTGACCGCCGGATTGGTGCGGATGGGGTCGTTGAGCTGATCGCGCATCTCCAGCGCCAAGCCGTTGTCCGGAGCCACGGACGCATCGAGCACCTTGTCCACCGTCGCCTTCGCGCCACTGACGTCGCCGAGGCGGCGCTGCTGGGCGGCGAGCGCCACGGAAGCCTGGGCCAAACGCTCGGTCGCGGCTTTGCGCAGTTCCGCGGTGGCGGGAGCCTCGGGCAAGAGTTCGCGGGCCCCGGTGTAGGCGGCCACGGCATCGGCCCACTTCTCGGCCTTGTAGGATTCGTCGCCCTTCTTGAGCAGCTCCTGCGCTTCAGTCGCGTTGTTCGCACGGCGCTGCAGTTCCGCCTGGGCCATCGCGGACGACGACTGGGCGAAAACCGGCTGCGCCAAAAGAAGACAGGTCGCCGGTGCCAGCGCCAAGAGGCGCGCACGGGAAACGAGCGTGGTGGTCAAACGATCGGAGATCGGCATCGGGGTTTCCGGGCTGTATAGAGGGCTGTTTCCGGCAGCGTAAGCGGAAAATCCGGGAAATTTCAGTGATCCTCGTGGTCCAACCCACGGAGTAAATACATTGCCTCCGCAGCGTCGCGCCCGATTTGCTCTTTGAGCGCCTCCAGCGACTCGAATTTCCGTTCGCCGCGCAGGTGCTTCACGAATTCCACCTCCAGGATCCGGCCGTAAAGGTCGCCGTGGTGGTCGAAAAGATGCACCTCGAGGGTCCGCTGCTCGCCATCGACGGTCGGTCGCAGCCCGAGATTGGCCACGCCGTCGAAGCGCCGCTCGCCTTCCCGGGCGCGCACCGCCCACACCCCGTCAGGCGGGAATTGCTCCTCGCCGCGCTCCACATTGGCGGTCGGGAACCCGATGGTGCGGCCGAGTTTCCGGCCCTCCACGACCTTTCCCTCCACGGTATAGGGGCGGCCGAGCATGCGCGCGGCGGCCTCCAGATTCCCATCCTGGATCGCCTGCCGGATGCGGGTGCTGCTGATCCGGTCGCCGTCCATCATCACCGGCGGCAGTGCTTCCATCCGGAAGCCGAGTTCGGCGGACAGCCGCGAAAGCAAGGCCACGTCGCCCTTCCGCCCCTTCCCAAAGCGCCAGTCATCGCCCACCGCGATGGTTTTCACCCCGGCCGCCACCAGCTCGCGGATGAATGCTTCCGCCTCCTCTTCCGCACGCTGGCGGTCGAAGGGCAAAGCGAGCAGGAAATCCACGTCCATCCTCCCGAGGATCTCCGCCTTGTGGTCGAGCGACGCCAGCAACCGCCGCGGCGCCTTTTCCGGAAACAGCACGCGGATCGGATATGGATCGAAGGTCAGCACGCCGCAGGTGCCGCCATCGCGCCCGCGCGCCGCGAGCGCCTGACCGATCACCGCCTGGTGGCCGAGATGCACGCCATCGAAGACGCCCAGCGCCAGATGCACCGGCCCGGCCAGCTTTTTCATTTCCGCGATCCCCGAGAAGCGACGCACGGCGGGACCTTGCACGCCCGCCTTCCCGGCTTCCAGCCCAGTCTTGGATCTCGCGTCTTCCGGTCTTGCGTCTCCCGCTCCCTCCGGCAACCTCGCCGCCACCAAATCCATGGCTGAAGTTTTCCCATCCGCGCCGCAGGCCCCCGGCCTCCCCGAATCGCTCGCCACCGTCCTCAAGTGGCGTGACACCCCCACCCCGCTCACCGAGGAGGAGTTCAACCAGGCCGTCGAGGAACTCGGCACCGTCGTCCAGTCGCTGGACAAGAACACCGAGGCGCTGGCTCGCTCGACCCGCGCGATGGGCCTCATCGTGCTTGGCAATCTTCACCGCGATCACGGCCTGCTCGATCACGCCCAGCCTTTCTATCAGCTCGCGCTCGAAAACCCCGGCGACCTCGATGACGGCACGCCGCGCGGCAAGAACGAACTCGCCAACGCCCACACCAACCGCGGCATCTGCACGCTTTCCGCCGGCGAAAAGGAAGAGCTGCCCGACGCGCTCGCCGACTTCGACCGCGCCATCGAGCTGCGGAAGGAAATCCCGGCCGATGCCGAGGAAAACGTCCGCTGGGGCCTCGCCGCCAGCCTGATGAACCGCGGCGACGTGCTGCACCGGATGGGCGAGCGCAACGACGAAGCCCGCGCCGCCTATGACGAGGCCATCGCGCTGCTCGAACAGATGGACTGGCAAGGCAATCCCGGCGTGCTCCAGCGCCTCGCCCTCGCGTGGGCCAACCGCGGCTTGGTCGGTGAAGATCACAACGACTCGCGCCGCTGCTTCGAGAAGTGCATCGAGCTGCTGCCCGAACCGCAGAACCCGGCCCAACTCCTGACGCTCTGCAACGCCTTGCTCAATCGCGGCCGTCATTCGCTCGGCGTGGCCGGCGACACCGAAGCCTCCGCCGCGGACGCTCGCAAGGTGCTGGAACTCACCACGCCGCACGAGCGCGATCATCCGGCACCCGCCGAGCTTTCCCTGCAGGGCCGCCATTTGCTCGCCCACTCCCTGGTCACTTGGCTGGATTCTTCCAAGAAGGGCCCGGGACTTGCCGAAGACTGGATCGGCGACACAACCGACACCGTGGAGGACGCGCTTTCCGTCCTCCGCCACTGGGAGCAGCAAGGCTTCACCGGCCTGCGTCCGCTCGCCGGCGAGCTGTTCGCGCTGGGTCTGCACGTCTATCGCGTGTGCCAGCCGCATTTCTTCGCGGAGTTCCTCATCGAGTCGATGGACCCCGAGGTCTCGCCCGGCGCGCCCTTCGCCGACCCGATGTTCCAGGCAACCGCCGCCCGCGCCCTGCACACCGTGGTCAATGAAGTCGCGCAGCGTGCGGCTTCCTCCACGCTCGAACCGGCACAGGTGGAGAAGCAGAAGAAGATCCTCAACACCCTGCGCGCCGCGGATCAGCGCCTCGCCGCCCTGCAACAGAAGCTGACGCCGAAGGAGGCGCCGGCGGAGGTGTGAGGCATG
>CBKZPU010000234.1:0-7601 GCA_966696705.1 uncultured Verrucomicrobiaceae bacterium
CGGGAGGTTTACTTCGTCCGGCCCCAGGCGACCACGACCGACATCACGATGAGCCAGGATTACCTTGTCCTGCGGAGCCGCAATCCGGTCAATCCCGCGGACCCGCTGCCGAATATCCAAGTCAAGCTCACCGCGCTCGATCTGCGACAATAATCTCGCATTGCCCGCGGGTTTCGGGGAGCCTCGTTTCCCGGCTTGCTCTAGAATCGAGCTCCGGAGCCTGTGATAGGGGTCCGGAGCTTTTCCATGGAGCCATTCGCTTTTTCCATGTCTTCCCCTGTTTTGGTCCATACGTCCGAAGATCTCGCGGCGCTCTTGAGTCGCTCGGATGGCGCGGGGATCTGCGCCATCGATACCGAGGCGGACAGCCTCCATCGCTACCGGGAATCGTTGTGCCTCGTGCAGTTCTCCTGCTCGGGGGAAAACGTGCTGATCGACCCGCTGGAGATCGGGGATCTGGCGCCTCTCGGGGGCTTCCTGGAGAGCCGGACCGTGTGGATGCACGGCGCGGACTACGACATGACCATGCTGCGCCGGACCTTCGGCACCTTGCCGCCGGCCGTGTACGATACCCAGATCGGCGCGCGGTTGCTCGGGGTGCGGCGGTTCGGGCTGGCGGATCTGGTCGAGCTCTACTTCGGCGTGGTGCTCTCGAAATCGTCGCAAAAGGCGGACTGGGGCAAGCGCCCGCTCTCGCCGAAGATGATGGAGTACGCGCTCAATGACGTGCACTTCCTCCTGCCGATGGGGGAGAAGATTTCCGCCGAGCTGCAAGCGAAGGGGCGCTACGAGTGGTTCCTGGAAAGCTGCGAGGCCGCCCGCATCAAGGTGCTGGAGCGGGATGAATCGCGCGGCGATCCGTGGCGAATCCAGGGTTCCGGCCGGCTGGACCGCAGCGGGCTGAATTTCCTCAAGGCGCTGTGGGAGTGGCGGGACGTCGAGGCCGCCTCGTGGGATCGCCCCTCCTTCATGGTGGCGACCAACCGCCAGCTCATCGACTGGAGTCTTTTGCTCGCGGGTGGCAAGCGGATTGAAATCCCGCCGCACTACCGCCCGGAGCGCCGCAAGCGCCTCACCGAGGTTCTGGATGTGGCGCGCGCCCGCGATCCGCAGGAGTGGCCGGAAAAGCCGCGCGGCCTGCGCCGGCGGCGCGACTCGGAATTCGACGCCCGCGTGGCGGCCCTGATTTCGATGCGCGACACCAAGGCCGCGGCCCTCGATATCGACGCCTCCTTGATCGCGCCGCGCTCCATCATCGAGTCGATCGCCGACGGCGAGGCGGCTCCGGAAGAGGTGCTTTTGAAGTGGCAGCGCGTGTGCCTCGCGATGGCTTGATGGCTTCTTGTTGGAGTCTGTGCAATTGATTTGAAATCAATCGATTGCGGGTCCGGCAATTTGCCGATTTTTCCAACAATCAGCCTTGTCTCCGGGGCGGGCATTTCAGACCTTTTGCGCGCCCATGTCCGAAGAGCATCAGGAGCCCGAAAAGGCCGACACGAACGTCAGCGGCGAGCAGGAATACGGAGCCGCGCAGATCGACAAACTCGAAGGCTTGGAGGCCGTCCGCAAGCGCCCCGGCATGTACATCGGCGACCCCGATGAGCGCGGCCTGCACCACTGCGTCTTCGAGGTGCTCGACAACTCGATCGACGAACACCTCGCCGGCTTCTGCGACCGCATCAAGGTCTCGATCCACGTCGATGGCTCGATTTCCGTTGCCGACAATGGCCGCGGCATCCCGGTTGATATCCATCCGAAGTTCGGCATCCCGGCGGTCGAGCTGGTGCTGACCAATCTCCACGCCGGCGGCAAGTTCGGCCAAGGCGCCTACAAGTACTCCGGCGGTCTCCACGGCGTCGGCGCCAAGTGCGTCAACGCGCTCTCCGATTGGTTCAAGGCGGAGGTCTATCGCGATGGCAAGGTCCACGCGATCTCCTTCGAGCGCGGCAAGACCACCCAGCCGCTGCACGTGGTGGGCGAGGTCGATGCGAAACGCACCGGCACCACCATCACCTTCTTCCCGGACGCGACGATCTTCGTCGATACCATCGAGTTCCAGTTCGACCGGCTTTCGACCCGCCTGCGCGAGCTCGCCTTCCTCAATCCCGGCCTGACCATCGACCTCGAGGACGAGCGACCGGAGTCGCAGCGCAAGACCTCGTTCTTCTATGCGAAGGGCATCATCGAGTTCGTCAATGAACTCGGGAAGAACAAGACGATCATCCACGAGGAGCCGGTCAGCATCTCGGGCAAGCGCCAGATCGAGATCGATTACGACGGCAAGCAGTCGCAGGAGGATGTCTTCGCCGACATCGTTTTCCAATACAACGACTCCTACAACGACCAGATCCTCTGCTTCGCGAACTCGATCCCGAACGCGGATGGCGGCACGCACTTGACCGGCTTCCGCACGGCGCTGACCCGCGGCATCAACCAGTACGCGAAGGCGAACAAGATCCTCAAGGAAAAGGATGTCGCCCTTACCGGTGATGATGTCCGCGAGGGTCTCGTCTGCGTGATCTCGGTGAAGATGCCCAGCCCGCGCTTCTCGTCGCAGACGAAGGGCAAGCTGGTGAACTCGGAGATCGAGGGCGTTGTTTCCTCGATCGTCTATGAAGGACTCGTCCAGTATTTCGACGAGAACCCGGGCATCGCGAAGAAGATCATCGAGAAGTCGCTCAATGCCGCCCGCGCCCGTGAAGCCGCCCGCAAGGCGCGCGAGACGGTCCGCAAGTCCGCGCTGTCCGGCGGTGGCCTGCCGGGCAAACTGGCCGACTGCTCCGAGCGCGATCCCGCGAAGTCCGAGCTCTACATTGTCGAAGGTGACTCCGCGGGTGGCTCGGCCAAGCAAGGCCGTGACCGCCGCACGCAGGCGATCCTGCCGCTGCGCGGCAAGCTCATCAACGTCGAGAAGGCCCGCCTTCACCGCGCGCTCCAAAACAAGGAAATCCAGAATCTGATCACTGCCATCGGCGCGGGCATAGGCGATGGCGACCAGGACGGCTCGTTCAACATTGACAAGGTCCGCTACCACAAGGTCGTCATCATGACCGATGCCGACGTGGACGGCTCGCACATCCGCACGCTGCTGCTGACCTTCTTCTGCCGCCACATGCCGGAGCTGGTGAAGCGTGGGTTCCTCTACATCGCCCAGCCGCCGCTCTACCTCGTGACGCGCAAGAAGCGCTCCGAGTACGTGCAGGACAATGACCAGCTCAACAAGATCCTCATCGAGCTCGGCTCCAGCGAAGTGGAGCTGCGCACGCAGGACCAAGCCCGCAGCTTCTCCGCGGAGGAACTCAAGACGATCCTGGAGAATCTCTCGGCGCTGTCCCGCTATTCGAATTCCATCGAGGGCAATGGCGGCCGCTTCAAGGACTACCTCGCCGCACGTCACGAAGGACATCTGCCGGAATACATGGTCCGCGTCCGGATTGGGAACGACGAGAGCGTGCTCTACTTCGCGAATGAGGAAGCGCTCCGGGCCTACGCCGCGGAGAATCGCGACCTGCGTCTTTTCGATGAACCGTTGGGTGAGGAAGACCACGCCGCGCACACCGGCCCGTCCCGCCGCGCCAATCTCCACGAGCTTCACGAGTCCCACGCCATCGCCCGGATCTTCGGCCGTCTCAACGAGTGTGGCATCGACACCGCGAAGTTCTCGGACGACGACACGCCGCTCTTCGAGTTGCTCGAAGGCGAGGGCGACAAGCAGAAGATCCACCCGGTATTCTCCCTGCCCGAGGTTCTCGTGCGCGTTCTGGAAATCGCCAGCCGTGGCGTTCAGATCAAGCGATTCAAGGGTCTCGGCGAAATGAACGCCAAGCAGCTCTTTGAAACCACCATGGACCCGGAGACCCGCCAGTTCCTCCGCGTCCGCCTGGACGAAGACAACGCGGTCGAGGCCGACAAGATGTTCGACGTCCTCATGGGCGACATCGTCGAGCCGCGGAAGCGCTTCATCGAGGACAACGCGCTGAACGTGCGCAACCTCGACGTGTGACGTCCGTCAGCGGTCAGTGGTCAATGGTCATTGGTGAATACAATGAAGAGCGCGATCAACGATTTGGAGATCTATCGCGAGGCGATGGAAGTCGGCGAGGAAGTCTGGGCAGTGGTCCAGTCGTGGGACTTCTTTGCGAAGGACACCGTCGGCAAACAGATCGTTCGTTCCTGCGACTCGATTGCCGCCAATCTGGCCGAAGGCTACGGCCGCTATCATTTCAAAGAAAATCAGAAGTTCTGCTACTACGCGCGAGGCTCCACCGAGGAAACTCAAACGTGGATCGAGAAAGCCGCGCGGCGCGAGCTTGTGGAGCGAGAGCTTGCCCGGGTCCTCTACGACCGGCTCGAAACGCTGAAGAAACGCATCAACGCCTATATCAACTCCATCGGTCGCGAAGCATCAGATGCCTGATGACCATTGACCATTGACCGCTGACCATTTGCCTTTCCATGTCTCAAGAAGCCATCAAGCCCATCAACGTCGCCGAGGAACTTTCGAGTTCGTTCCTCGAGTACTCGATGTCGGTCATCATTTCGCGCGCGCTTCCGGATGTCCGCGACGGTCTCAAGCCTTCGCAGCGCCGCGTGCTCTATGCGATGCGCCAGCTCGGCGTGACGCCCGGCAAGGCCCACGTGAAGTGCGCCAAGATCGTCGGTGAGACGATGGGTAACTATCACCCGCACGGCGACCAATCGATTTACACGACGCTCGTCAACATGGGCCAGCCTTGGTCGATGCGCGAGATGCTCGTCGATGGCCAGGGCAACTTCGGCTCGGTGGAAGGCGATGCCGCGGCGTCCATGCGTTACACCGAGGCCCGCTTGCATCACCTCGGCATGGCGATGATGGAGGATCTCGACAAGGACACCGTCGATTTCCAGCCGAACTATGACGGCTCGCAGGAAGAGCCCTCCGTTCTCCCGTCCGCATTTCCGAACTTCCTCGTCAACGGCGGCACCGGCATCGCGGTCGGCATGGCCACCAACCTCGCGCCGCACAATCTCGGCGAGGTGATCGATGGCATCTGCGCGCAGATCGACAATTCCGAAATCACGCTGCCCGAGCTGATGCAACACATCAAGGGGCCGGACTTTCCCGTCTCCTGCGAGATCCGCGGCATCCGCGGCATCGAGGAATACTTCCGCACCGGCCGTGGCTCGATGCGCCTCCGCGGCAAGGTCGAGATCGAGGAAAACGAAGGCGGCAAGTCGCTCATCGTCATCCGCGAAGTGCCCTACGGCGTGAACCGCGCCGTGCTCCAGGAGCGCATCGCCGAACTGGTGAATGAAAAGACGCTCACCGGCATCTCCGGCATGCGCGACCTTTCCGACGAGGAAACCCGCATCGAGATCGAGCTGAAGCGCGATGCCCGCGCGCAAGTCGTCGTCGCCCAGCTCTTCAAGCTCACCGCGCTGGAGACTTCCTTCAGCGTGAACATGCTGGCGATTCACAAGAACCGCCCGAAGCAGCTTTCGCTCAAGGAGGCGATCGACGCCTACATCGAGCACCGCCGTGAGGTCGTCATCCGGCGCACGCGCTTCCTGTTAGGCAAGGCCGAGGAACGCGCCGAATTGCTGGAAGCCTTCCTGCTCGCGCTCGGCCACCTCGATGATTTCATCAAGATCATCCGCGATTCGAAGAACCGCGACGAGGCCCGCGAGCGCCTGGCCGCCTACCAGTTCTCCACCGCCACCGCGGAAGGGCTGGGCATTCTCATCCGCTCGCAGGCATCGGTGCAAGGCGACCGCTACGTCTTCAGCGAGCGCCAGGTGAATGCCATCCTCGAGCTCCGTCTCTATCAGCTCACCGGCCTCGAGCGCGACAAGGTGAAGGCCGAGTACGACGAGATCCTCGAGACCATCAAGGACCTGCTCGACATCCTCGCCCGCGAGGAGCGCGTGCTGAACATCATCAAGGACGAGCTCCGCGCGCTGAAGGAAAAGCACGCCACCCCGCGCAAGTGCCCGATCCTCGCCGAGGCAGGCGAGATCGCCATGGAGGAACTCATCGCCAATGACGCGATGATCGTGACGCTTTCGCATCGCGGCTACGTCAAGCGCACCCCGGCCAGCGAGTACCGCCTGCAGGGCCGCGGCGGCAAGGGCCTCAAGGGCATGGAGACCAAGGCCACCGGCAAGGACGAGGCCGACGATTTCATCGAGCACCTCTTCAGCGTCCAGGCACACGATTACCTGCTGTTCTTCACCAATACCGGCCGCGTCTATGTCGAGCGGGTGTATGGCTTGCCGGAAGGCTCGCGCACTTCGACCGGCCGCAGCATCAAGAACGTCCTCGACCTCAAGCCCGAGGAAAAGATCGCCGCGCTGCTGCGCCTGGAACGCGCCACCGATGAGAACGGCAACGACGTCACCTTCCGCGAGGATGCCGGCTTCATCTTCTTCGCCACCCGCAGCGGCAAGGTGAAGAAGACGCTGATCAACGACTTCCGCAACTACCGCAAGGCCGGCCTCACCGCCATCATCCTGGAGGAGAACAACGAGCTGATCGGCGTTCGCCATACCTCGGGTTCCGACGAAGTCGTGCTGGTCACCCACGAGGGCATGAGCCTGCGCTTCCACGAGGATGACACCCGCTCGATGGGTCGCGCTTCCGCCGGCGTCATGGGCATCCGTCCGCGCGAGGGCGACTTCGTCGTCGGCCTCGCCAAGGTCACCCAAGGATCGACGCTGCTGGTCGCCTCCGAGAACGGCCTCGGCAAGCGCACTCCCTTCGATGACTACCGCCTGCAATCGCGCGGCGGGATCGGCATCAAGACGATGAACGTCACCGACAAGACCGGCCCGGTCGTCGGCGCGCTCACCGTCACCGAGGAAGACGAGCTGATGCTCATGACCTCCACCGGCCAGAGCATCCGCATCAAGGTCGGCGGCGAGAAGGGGATCCGCGAAACCGGCCGCGTCGCACAGGGCGTCAAGCTGCTCACCCTCAAGGAAGGCGAGAAGCTGCAGGACATCGCCATCGTCATTCCGGACGGCGAGGACGCTGCCGGCGAAGAAACCGAAGTGCTCGCGGGAGACGAATCCGCCGAGCCTTCTGAAGCCTCCGGTGACGAGGGAACGGACAACCCGGAAGGCGGCGAACCCTCCTGATTTCCGGCGGCCACGGATAAAGACCGGCATGGCAAGGCTTTCGTCTTGCCAGCCCGGTCCGGTCCACCGATGGTCCCGCCCGACCGTCGCGTCACGGGGCGTAGCTCAGCCTGGTAGAGCGCCTGCTTTGGGAGCAGGATGTCGTCAGTTCGAATCTGGCCGCCCCGACTCTTTCTTACTGAAAGAGTTCCAAGCCCCGCACCCGTGCCCTCGTTGGGCCGTGGTGCCCCAAGGTTGCCCTTACCCGCGGATGCACCCGGTTAGACCGGATTTTCAGGGGACATTCCACCCCTTGTCGGGGGGCGGTCCTTGAGAATTTAAGTCGCTAGTTGTTGCCAATGAAGTTTCAAAATTCAAGGACTGACCCTTGATACGCCAGCTCGGATTGAACTTGGCTCGTTAACGCGGTCGGATGGGGCGGCTTGTTTGGCTTGGGTTTCCGCACCGCTGTGTGTCGAGTCAGATTCATGGAGGAGTGCCATCCC
>CBKZPU010000235.1:0-7493 GCA_966696705.1 uncultured Verrucomicrobiaceae bacterium
CCTAGCACGGCGCAATACACAAGCGGCGGTCTACGACCGCCGGAAACCTGCGGCAACAAGCCGCATCGTGAGGCTCTCGACTCGCCCAATCATCGCATGAGCCAAGCACGATCTTGAGACGCCCGTCTCGAATGCACGCTGATGCGGCCGATGCCGCTAGAATCCGGCGGGCACAGACCGCCGCTACAGAAGAAAGGCGTGAGCCGTTATCCCCCCCGGAATTCCGACTCACGCCTTTTCTGGTTTTTCACGAGAACCTCAGGGCCGGTCCGTCGTTCGAAGTCCCCCCCGGAACCCAGTAACGACGGGAAGCAGCGCTTGGGTTTCCCGCTGGCTGAACGGAAACCAAAAGGCGGCCGGTCAGGTTTGTGAAAAATGCCCGGTGAACGCGTTTTGGCGAGGAAGAAATGGAAACGACGTGAGAAACTTACTCACATTTATTCACAAACGGCATCCAACAACTGATTGAAGCGATGCTTTATTGGTCTTTTTTGCCAATCAGGTCCTCAATGCTGTCCTGAAGCCGGTTCAAAAGTGCCTCATCGGTCACTTTCTTGCCATCGCGGGTGGTGATGTAGATGGTGTCCATCGCGGCACCCTTCTCCGTCGAAATCCGCGCATTGGCGGTGTTCAGACCGTGGGTGTTAATGGCGTGGAAGAGGTCGTGCAGCAGTCCGATGCGGTCCACGGCCTGGATTTCGATCGCGGTGAAGGACGGGTGCAAGTTGTTCGAAATGTAGGCGCGCACCGGGAATTGCATCCCGTGGTCGTCCTTCGGCCGCAGCAGGTTCGGCTTGCGGCGGAAATAGCGGGCGTGCTCGTACTTCTCCAGCAAGCCGACCTCGCGCAGCGTCGAGGACAGGCGCTTGCGCAGGGCGAGGTCGGAGACCGGCTCGAAGTTCGTGGTGCAGACACGGAAGATATCCAGCACGATGCCGTCGGTCCGCGTGAAGAAGTCCGCGGAAAGGATGTTCAATTCCTCCGAGGCCAGCGCGCAGCAGATTTTCTCTAACAAAAGCGGCCGGTCGTGGGTGGCGATGACCACTTCGGTGTAGCCCTTTTCCGGGCTATCCAGCCACTGGAGCGAGCACTCGAAGCTGTCTTCCTCGGCCTTCGGGCCCAGCTTCATCACCGCCTTCACGTGGGCTGCCACCGCGTCGGCGTCGCGGAAGCGGAAATAGGCCTCCGGCATGCGGCGGAAGTGGTCTTCCACGTCATCCTCGTCGTCTTCCTTGAGCTGGGCTTTGACCTGATCCTTGAGGACCTTTTTCTCGGTGCGGAGGGATGCGGCGTAGCGCTCCTTGCCCTCCTTGAGAAACAGCCGGGTGCTGGAGTGTAGCTGGAGCATCAGGGTCTCCTTCCAGCTCGACCAGGTCTCGGAGTTGGTGCCGTTCGAATCGGCGTAGGTGAAGAGCAGCAGCAGGTCGAGGCGGGCCGGGGTTTTGACGATGCGGGCGAACTCGGAGACCACGTCCGGGTCCTCGATGTTCCGCGTGGTCGCGAAGCGCCAGAAGGTCAGGTGGTGGTCCACCAGATACATGATCAGCGCGCGGCGCGGGCCGTGGACTTGCAGGCGATTGCAAAGGCGGGACGCCAGCATCGCGGAGCCGTCGGTGTGCTCGCGGACGTTCTCGGCGCGGCCGGTGTCGTGCAGGATCAGCGCGAGGTAGAGGGCATAGGGGTCCTCCGCCTCGTGGAAGAGGCGGCGGTAGATTTCCTTCTTCGGATCATCGGTGCCGACCAGCGCGTCGAGTTCCTCAATGCAGCGCAGGGTGTGCTCGTCGGCGGTGTAGCGGTGGAAGAATTCATGTTGCACCAGGCAGTCGAGCGCGCCGAACTCCGGCAGGTAGCGGCCGAGGAAGCCGACCCGGTGCATCTGCCGCAGGGTGCGGGCGACGTCGCCCTTGCGCTCGAGGATGGCTTGGAAGGTGTCGCGGTTGGCCTTGGCGTAGCGGAATGGCCGGTCGATCGCCTCGCGGTGCGCCTTGATCAGCTTGCGCATCGGCGGACTCAGCCGCAGGCCGCGGAGCTGGGTGTGCTGGAACATCCGCATCAGGCGGTTCGGATCCTCGTCGAAGATCTCGTTGTTCACCGGGTAGATGCGCCCGTCGCGGGCAATGAAGCCGTCGAATTCCTCGCGCTTCTTCGATCGCAGCATCAGGAAGGATTTCAGCCCGGTGACGGCGGTGTCTTCCTGCTCGATCTCGAAGGCCTCCATCAGCGAGCCAGTGTGCTGGTACAGCGCCCGGGTGTGGAGGTAGTAGTCGCGCATGAAGGCCTCGGTGCGGCGGAGGATGCTGCGCTGCGGATAGTTGAAATTCGTGGCGACCACGCCTTGGAGACGCAGTGTGAGCTGCTCGCTGGCGCGTCCGGCCTGATAGTGCAGTTCGTTGCGGACGCGATTGAGGAAATCGTAGGCGGCCTCGATTTTCCGGAAGGCGCGGGTGGTGAGCAGTCGGTCGTCCACCAGATCGCGGAGGTCGGCGCTGCCGCGCTTCACCCGGGCGACCCAGCGGATGTTGTGGTAGTCGCGCATGCCGCCGCAGCCTTCTTTCACGTTCGGCTCCTGGAGGAAGACGGTCTTGGAATACTTCTGGTGGCGGCTGCGCAGGTCTTGGCGACGCAGTTGGAAGAATGCCTCCTGGCCCTTGGCGAGGCATTCCTTGTCGAAGCGGGCTTGGAATTCGGCGAAGAGCTTCTTGTCGCCGGCGATCAAGCGCGCCTCGATCAGCGCGGTCTTGTTCTCCTGATCCGCCTTCGCCTGCTCCAAGCATTCAGCCACCGAGCGGCAGGCGTGGCCGACCTTGAAGCCGACGTCCCACATCAGGTAGAGGATCTCTTGAATCAGCGTAGAGAGATCCTCCGGCAGCTTGTTCGACGCCCGCGGCAACAGGAACAGCAAGTCGATGTCCGAGCAGGGATTGAGCGTGCCACGGCCGTAACCGCCGACGGCGACGAGCGCGAGCACCGGCGCCTCCTTCCGCTTCGACAGGGCAAGATCGAACAGCGAGCGCAGCACCACGTCCAAAAGCTCCGCCCGGGCGGTCGCGATCTCCAGTCCGCCGGCCCCGGCACGGTGGCGCAGCTTGATGCGGTGCTCCTCGATTTTTAGGAAGCGCTTGTAGAGGGCGATCCGCTCGGCAGGCGAAAGGTGGCCCTGCACTGCCGGCTTGAGGGCCGTTTTCGCGTGGGCCTGAAGGGTCTTCAAGTGGGTGGACATCCGCTGCGTGCAGCCTGCGCGGATTTGCGCCCCGGTCAAGGCGGCGTGCCTGTGGCTTGCGACAGGAATTTCGCCAAGGGATTGTCCGGCAACGCCTTGAGGCCGTCGATCACGGTTCGGGCATTGAGCATCGACCCCGCGGCGTTCGTGTGGGTGCCCTTGTCCGCGAAAAGCGCCTCCACTTCCGCAGGCGTCATGGCGGAATAGCGGTTGCCGACGAGATCCGCGAGGTCGAGGTAAAGCACGCCCTCCGCCGCGGCGCAGTCCTTCACCCAGCCGCGCCACTGTTCCCAGTCGCGGACGAACTTGCCCTCGCGGTCGAATTTCTTGTGCGGCACCGGCGAGCACAGCACCACCGTCGCGCCCTTGGCCTTCGCGGTGCGCGCGAAGTGCTTCAGATACCAGCCGTAACTGTGAACGGTTTCCACGCTGCCGTCGGGCTTCTTCACTTCCTGAGTCTCGTCGCCGATACCTTTCACCGAGCCGCGGAACTTGCCACGCTCGTCGAGCGCGCCGACGTCGTTGTGGCCGAATTGCACCAGCACGATATCGCCGGCCTTCATCGTTTTCAGCATGTCGTCCCAGCGGCCCTCGTTGAAAAAGGTCCGTGACGAACGTCCTCCGATCGCCCGGTTCACGACTTGGATCTTCGTCGTATCGAGCAGGGTGGCGATGTCCTGTCCCCAGCCCCGCATCGCGCCTTGGTTCTTCACCGTCGAATCTCCCGCGATCCACAATGTGGGCAGTGCCGACGCCGGGACTTCCTTCTTCACCTGCGAGTCATCGATCACCGGTCGATCGTCTTCCGCGGAAAGCAGCAGCGGAATGGAGGCGAGGAAGACGAACAGTCGGCGGAAATGGCGCGGCGTCATGGTGGCAAGATACCCGGAGAGGGGACCCCACCCATTGCCCCGAACGGGTAATCTGACAAGACCGCGTGGAGCGACGCATGCTGTGCCCATGCGCCCGCGCTACCTCCTGACTGTCCCGTTCCTCTTGGCACCGCTTCATGCCGCAGCCAGCCCCTGGAAATTCGACTTCGGTGGCGGCAAGCCCGCGGCTGGTTTCACCGCCGTGCATGTGGATGACCGCTACGACGAAGCGAAGGGCCACGGCTTCGACTTGGTCGGCAAGCCGGTCGAGGAGGGCGATCACGTCACCGGTAGCGGTGGCTACTATTTTTCCCTCGCGGTGCCGGAAGGCTGCTACGAGGTCACCGTGGTGCCGGCCAAGGGAGCCGATCTCACGGTGAAGGCCGAGTCACGGCGGCTCATGTTAGAGCAGGTCCATGAAACCTCGCGGTTCACGGTGCATGTCCGCCAGCCCGGGTTTCCGGGCGGGGCGGTGAAGCTGAAGGACCGCGAGAAGCCGTACCTGCACTGGGATGGCAAGCTCACGCTGGAGTTCAACGGTCCGAAGGCTGACGTCGATCGTCTTGAGATCCGGGCGGTTCCGGAAACGACGGTGGTCCATGTGATTGGCGACTCGACCGTGACCGACCAATCCAACGAACCATGGAACTCGTGGGGTCAGATGCTGCCGCGTTTCTTCGGCCCGACGGTGGCGGTGGCGAACCATGCGGAGTCGGGTGAGTCGATCCGCAGCTCGCTTCACGCGAAGCGGTTCGAAAAGGTCTATCGCTCGCTGAAGAAGGGCGACTACGTGCTGGTTCAGTTCGGCCACAACGACATGAAGGACAAGCGGCCGGATGCGCTTGAGACCTATCGTTCGAACCTCGTGGCGATCGTGAAGCAGGTCCGCGAATTGGGCGGGACGCCGGTGCTCATCACCTCGATGGAGCGCAAGGGTGGCGTGAAGAACGACACTCTCGGCGGCTATCCGGATGCCGTGCGTTCGGTGGCCAAGGACCTGGACGTGGTTCTGATCGACCTGCACGCGATCAGCCGAACGCTCTATCAGGGGCTCGGCGACAATATCGGCGCCGCGTTCCAAGACGGCACGCACCACAACAACTACGGCAGCTACGAGCTCGCAAAGTGCGTGGTGGAATGCATCCGCACGCAGGTGCCGGCGCTTGCCAAGCAGCTGCGGCCGGAGGTGACGCGCTTCGATCCCGCGAGGCCGGACAAGCCGGAGGACTTCCGCTATCCTGTGAGCCCGGTGGTGGATCTCACCAAGCCGGACGGGGACTAGTGTGGTCCGCACCCTCCGCGGGACGAGGTCAAGGCGAAGCTCTTCTTGGTTGCGGGTATGACCGTCGGAAACTGGCGGCAATCGGCCGCATTCCTGTGCGCCCGAATAGGAAGTCTCACGATGCGGCCGGTGCCGCTGAAGTGCGACGGTCGCAGACCGCCGCTACATCATCATCATGGGTCGCTGTCGAATTTCAGCGTTTCCCGTCCTCAACCGCCTTTTTCCACTCTTCGCCGAGTTCCTGCACCGTCTTGCCGGTCCAGTCCTTCCATAGTTTCTCCTCGTATCTCCCTTCGCGGGCGGCGGCATTGAGCTTCTTGAGCAGATCCTTGTCCTTCTCCTTGATGACCCAATCGAGGAAGTTCCCGGTGATCCGGTAGCTGGCGTCGTACTTCGCCTGGCGCGGATCGCGGACGCGCGCGCCATTGGTCTGGGGCTCGAAGAGGAACCAGCGGATGTAGTCGCAGATGCCTTCGGTGACCCAGCCGGGGGTGTCCTTGGGCTGGCGATTGGTCATGCGGGCGCGCCAGTAGTTCTGCACCACGTGGCCCATTTCGTGGACCACGCAGCCCTTGGCCTCGCGCTCGAGCTGGCCGGGGAACCAAGGCGCGCTGAGGGCGATCTTGTTGCCCGCGGCGTAAGCCGGCGTGCCGCCCATGTCATCGCGATACTCAAAGGTCACTTGGTCCGGCGCGCGGTAGCCATCGCTCGGCAGCATTTCGACGAGCTTGGGATACCACTCCTCAATCACTGGCAGCAGTTCCTTCTCGCTCCACTCGGTCAGCGCGGGGGCCTTGGTGCTGTCGATGATGTAGCGGAACTTGCCGTCCTTCGACTTGTAGTTCTTCACGATCTTCTCCAGCGGCTTGATCCGCTGGACGTCCGATTGCTTGGCGTCAAGCACGTCGATCTCGCTGAAGAAGGTGTTGCCGAAGGTGTCGTCGGGCGAGGTGCGCGAGATGTCGAGAAGCAGGTGGCGGTATTCGCCGAGCGGCCTGCGGTTCTTGTTGGAAACCTCGGCGGCGTGCTGGCCGCCGCCATTGCCCGTCTTCGGGCGGGTATCCACATCGGCCAGCAGCACCCAGCCGCAGGTCTTCGGGTCGGTGCCGCGTTTCGGCACGGCGTTGAAGTCCTTGGCTTTACCGTCGGCGGCGTAGAGCTTGTAAACCTGCGGCCCGCGGCCCTGGCGGTGCCATGAGTAGGTGGCCACGCTTCTCACGGAGACGAGGCCGCCGAGATCGACGCCGATCCGCCCGCCCTCGCTGCCATTGGCGAAGAAAAAGTTGGCCGAGGGCTGGTCTTCTCCCGCCGGCACCTTGCCGTCGTTCAGCACGGCGAGATCCGGGCTGTTGCCGTCCTTTTGGCCGTCGATGATCGAGAATGTCGCCTTGGCCGCCGCGTCGTCGAGCGCGGGTGGAAGCACCGGGTCGAGCTTGAATCCGGAGTCAGAGGGGCCGAATCCCTTGGTGACTTCGGCGGCGGCCAGCAGGGCGGGGGAGGCCGCGAGCAAGGCGGCACAGGCGAGGATGGCGGACTTCACAGGGAACTTACGACCGGAAGCGCCGAAGGTTTAGTGGCCGCCCACTGTCGGACGCACTTTTCAACTTGCCATCAAGTCCCGCAGCGCCAGCACCGTCCGCCAATTGCGCGTGGTGGCCCGCACCTTGAGGGCGCGTTCGAACCACGTGTTGTTGAGCTTGGTGCGACCGTATCCGTGCGGGCAGTGGAGCAGGACCGCGTTTTTGGCGAGCACCGCGCGCTCGCCCTCCGCCGCCGGGAGCTTGAGGGAGTCGAAGGTCGCTTTTGACACGGGGCCGAAAAGGAAGGTCGCGTGGAAGTGCGTTTCCTCGCCGCCGGACTTCGGCCAGAGCGGGTTGTGGCTCGCGATGGCATCTAACTGGTCAGCCGTCAGGACCAGCACCGAAACCTCATGGCCGAAGTCGCGGGAAATCGCGGATTCGATTTCGCCGGCCAGCTTGGCAGGGGACGTTTTCTTCTTGGTCTGGAAGACGACGTTGCCGCTTTGCAGGTAGCTCTTCACCTCGGCAAAGCCGAGCCCGGCGAAGGTATCCTTCAGCTTGGCCATCGGGACCGGGTTTTTGCCCGAGACATTGATGCC
>CBKZPU010000236.1:0-7484 GCA_966696705.1 uncultured Verrucomicrobiaceae bacterium
GAGGAAGACGTGCTGCGGGTGGCCCAGTCGATCGGTTGCGAACGCGCCTCCGACACGAATGAGATCCGCGCGCTCTTCGATGCCAAGTTCTCCGAAGCGCTCAAGACCGTCGGCAAGCGCTTCGACTTCACCGAGCTCTATGAGGAGCGCGAGACCTTCCGCGACGAGATTATCAAGATCATCGGCACCAACTTGAACGGATTCGTTCTTGATGACGCCGCGATCGACTATCTGGAACAAACGCCGATCGAGGCGCTCGATCCCGACAACATCCTCGACGCGCAGGGCATCAAGAAGATCACCGAACTGACCGCCACCCAGGCGAAGCTCGCGAACCACATCCAGCGCGACAAGGAGAAGGTCATCAAGCAACAGGACGTGGAAGCGCGCGAAGCGATCCTCGAACTGGAGCGCCAGCTTTCCGAAACCGAGGCCAAGCAGAAGCGTGAGGTCGAGAGCGTGCGTGCCCGCGAACAGGCGGAGACGATGAAGGTGCAGGAAGAAGAGCGCCAGAAGGCCGAGCGCGCCCGCATCGCCGCGCAGGAAGAGATCGACGTGGCCACCCAAAACAAGGACCGCCAGGTGCTCGTCGCCCAGCGCAACAAGGAGCGCACCGACGTGGTCGAGGTCGAGCGCGTGAAGCGCGACCAAGAGCTGGAAGCGATCGAGCGCGAGCGCGTGACGTCGCTGAAGGCGATCGAGAAGGAGAAGGCCGTCGAGGTCGAGAAGAAGGCGATCCAGGACGTGATCAAGGAGCGCGTCGCGGTCGAGAAGCTCGTCGTGGTCGAGCAGGAGCGCATCAAGGACACCGAGGCCTTTGCCGGCGCGGATCGTCAGAAGCAGGTCACCGTCACCCTCGCCGAGGCCGTGGCGCAGGAAGAAATGATCCGCAAGGTCAAGGAGGCCGAAGCCGCGCAGGAAGCCGCGAAACTGCGCGCCGACCAGGAACTCTACGAACGCGTCAAGGCCGCGGAGGCCGAGAAGAAGGCCGCCGAACTCAAGGCCGAGCAGGTCGTCATTTCCGCCGAAGCAGAGCAGTCGGCGAGCGAGAAGCTGGCGATCGCCAAGAAGCAGCTCGCCGAAGCCACCGCGAAGGAAACCGCCGCGCCGGGCCTGGGCGAAGCCGAGGTCATGCTGGCGAAGGCCGATGCCGCGCAGAAGCAAGGCACCGCGGAAGCGGAGGTCAGCCGCCTGAAGTTCGAAGCGGAAGCCGAAGGCATCAACAAGAAGGCCGAGGCGATGAAGCTGCTCGAAGAAGCCGGCCAGGCTCACGAGGAGTTCAAGCTCAAGCTGGAGAAGGAGAAGGCGATCGAGCTCGCTGGCATCCACATCCAGAAGGACATCGCCGAAGCGCAGGCCAAGGTCATGGGCGAGGCGCTGAAGTCCGCCAAGATCGAGATCATCGGTGGCGAGAGCAAGTTCTTCGACCAGATCGCCGGAGCCATCTCCCGCGGCAAGTCGGTGGACCGCATGGTCGCCCACAGCGAGGTGCTGCACGACGTGAAGGAGACCTTCTTCAACGGCGACCCGGAGTACTTCAAATCCCAGCTCCGCGAGTGGGCCGGCCAGTTCGGCATCACCAGCGAGGACGTGAAGAACCTCACCGTGGGCGCCGCCATCGCGCAGTTCCTCGGCACTGCCAACGGCGAGACCCGGAGCAAGCTCATCAGCCTGCTGGGAGCGGCCGACCGCCACGGCCTGGCCGATCAGAATGCCGGCAAGGTGCTGAGCTGAATGAAATCGTCACGGGTCGGGTGGTAGCCCGGCCCGTGGTTCGCACCCATGATTGAACCGAGAAAGAACGCGAAACTGCGCGAAATTTGAAAGGCATGAAAAAGGATGATGCCCTGAGGCCTCCTCTTGCATCTCTTCAAATTTCGCGTCCTTTCGCGTGATTTCTCGGTTCAACTTCCCCTCCCGAATCCATGAGTGAACCCCTTTACAAACAAGAGAGCTACGAAGTCATGGGCGCTTGCTTCGAGGTCTATAAGGAAATGGGCGTGGGCTTCTTCGAGCCGGTTTACCACGAGTGCCTCGATAAAGAGTTCCGACGCCGCGACCTTCCATTCGTTCACCATCCCGGTCTCGCACTCACTTACAAGGGTGAACCGTTGAAGCAAACCTATGAGGCCGACTTCGTGATGTACTCGAAGATTGTGCTCGAAGTGAAAGTCGCGAAACGCCTCGACGACATTCATCGGGCTCAAGAGATCAACTATCTCAAGTCAACGGGGTTCCAACTCGGTCTCCTTGTGAATTACGGTCGCCTCGGCGGGCTCGAATGGGAACGCATTGTTTTCAGCGATTGGCTGCGCGATCAAAGTCAGCCGCCCGAACTCACCTGATCTTCCTGCCTTTTCAGATTTCGCGCATTCTCGCGTTCTTTCGCGGTTCATCCCATGCCAGAAGAATCTCCCAAGCCCGACCAGCTCGAAGGGGGCGCGTATGAAGTCATCCGCGCCCGGCTGGACAAGCACGCCGCGACGTTGCGGGGTGGACTCGATGCGCTGAATGCCGAGCGCTTGCAAGTGTTCGGCGGCATCGAGACGGCGTTGCTCGCGACCGAGCGCGTGTCCACGGAGCACAATTGCGTTGCCCGCGATCTGGTCGCGATCGGCAAGCGCCGCTTCCTGTTCGGCTACAACATCCAGTTCGGTCTCAAGCAGACGACTGACATCAAGGACGTTTTCGCGGCCTACGAATTCAATCCCGAAGCGCGGACCTTCACGGCGCTGCCGGTGGAGGAAGTGCTCGCCGGGCCGCGCTTCGCGGAGGACTTCGCGTACCTCTTCAAGTACTACCGCGAGGCGGTCTTCCTGAAGTTCATGATCATCGGCCCGCACCTCTACCTGGTGATGCGGGCCGGCAAGACGATCGATGACATCAAGGCTTTCAAGTGGCGGCTCGATGGCGATGGCACGCTCGAATACCTCGGCAACCGCTTCGATCACGAATGCGTCTTCCCCGCGCAGCAGGAGTTCCAGTGGCAGCGCGCGCACCGCGGCATGCACCGCGCCGGCACCCATCCTCACATCTCGATCGAGGACCGCGTCTTCGTCGAAACCGTCGGCGGTGACCTGACGGTGAAAATCGAGGACAATACCGCCAGCGGCCAGGGCATCTATTCCGAGCCGGTCAGCGAGAGCGACCAGACGCTTGATGACGCGGAGATTTTCTACGCCACCATCGGCTCGCTGATCCTGCTGAAGATCCTGCCCTATCGCGAAAGCCTGCACCGTCACTTGGTCTTCAACGAGAAGACCAAGACGGTGCACCGCATTGATGCGATCGGCGATTCGTGCGTGCTGCTGCCCGATGACCATGGACTCATCTTCGCCAACGGCTACCTGCTTCAGAGCGGCGAGGTGAAGACCTTCGATCACGGCCTGTTAGACATGCGCTTCGAGCGCAAGGTCGCCAGCTCGAACGGCGAGGATGTCCTCTACTCGTTCTACAACCGCGCGGCGGGTGATTACGTCCTGCTTTCCTACAACCGGATCCAGCAATCGGTGGAGACGCCGATCGTTTGCTCCGGATACTCGCTCTTCGGCGATGGCCAGCTCGTGCTGTTCCGCGGCGATGGCCAGCCGCAGAAGCACCACGCGCTGCAAATCTGGCAAACGCCGTACTTGGACGACGAGACGAGTACCGCGGCCGCGACCAACAAGGACTCGTTCCTCTACAAGATCGGCAATCCCGAGCTGGTCCGCGGCATGGCCGAGTCGCGCGAGCTGCTGACCTTGCTGAACAAGGACGACTCCTTCGCCGGGCTCTACCTCGATATCGTCAAGCGTTCCGGTGACCTGCTCGATGCCTACTTCTGGCTCGACCGGGCCGAGTGCCAGTCGCTCGCCGCGCCGGTCCGCGAGATCAAGAAAGCCGGCGAGGCGGCCATCGGCGAGTTCGAGAAAGTCCAGAAGCTGCGCACGGTGGCCGCCGAGCGCACGTCGGTGATACGCGCCGCCGTGGAGAAACTGGTCCGCGAAACGCGGACCTCGCCTCCGGATGCCTTGCAGGGCTTCGTCCACCAGCTTGCCGGCCTGCGGAAGCTGCGCGGCGAGATCATCGCCTTGCGCGATGTCCGCTATACCGATCCCGCGGTCGTTGGTGCATTCGAAAAGGAGGTCGTCGAGACCACCGATGCCGTTTCGGCAAGGACGGTCGATTTCCTGTTAGGCGAGGATTCCCTGAAGTCCTACGCCGCGGCGATCGACACGCAGGAAGCCGCGCTGGCGAAGATCGCCAAGGTCACGGAGGCCGATGAAGTCGCGACCGCGCTCGACCAAGCGGCGACCGAGTTGGAGATGCTGATCGAAATCGTCGGTGGCCTGAAGATCGCCGATGCCACGCAGACCACGGCGATCATCGAGCGCATTTCCGCGTTGTATGCGCGACTCAACGGCACCCGCGGCTCGCTGCGCAACAAGCGCAGGGAACTCGCCCGCGGTGAAGGCGAGGCGCAGTTCGCGGCGCAGATGAAGCTGCTGTCGCAGGCGCTGGCGAACTACCTCGACCTCTGCGACACGCCGGAGAAATGCGATGAATCGCTGACCCGCCTGATGGTGCAGGTCGAGGAGCTGGAAGGAAAGTTCGCGGAGTTCGACGAATACATCGAGCAGATCGCCACGCGCCGCGAGGAGATCTACGATGCCTTCGAGGGACGGCGCACCCAGCTCGTGGAAGCCCGCGGCAAGCGGGCGGGCGCGTTCTTCAAGTCCGCCGAGCGCATCCTCGCCGGCATTCGAAACCGAGTCGCGTCCTTCGGTGAGGTGGAAGAAATCCACTCGTACTTCGCGACCGATCCGATGATCGAAAAGGTCCGCGACCTGATCGGCCAGCTCCAGACGCTGGGCGACACGGTCAAGGCGGACGACCTGCAGACCCGTCTCAAGACGTTGCGCGAGGACGGCGTGCGCCAGCTCAAGGACAAGAAGGAACTCTATGTCGATGGCGAGAATGTCATCCGCTTCGGCAAGAATTCCTTCAATGTGAACACTCAGCCCTTGGAGATGACCATCGTGCCCCACGAGGAGGCGATGGCGTTCCATCTCACCGGCACGAAGTTCTTCGAGCCGATCACCGATGCCGAGTTCCTTGCCACGCGCGACGCGTGGGATCTGGAAGTGCCGAGCGAGAGCCCGCGGGTGGCGCGGGTGGAGTACCTCGTGTGGCAGTTCCTACATCACGGGAACGGGTCGGACGGCGGGTTGGCGAGCGTTCAGGCCTTCATGCAGCCCCGCTATGCCGAAGGCTACACCAAGGGCATCCACGACGAGGATGCGGCGAAGATCCTGGAGAAGTTGCTGCCCACGCACGCCGAGGCCGGGCTATTGCGCTTCGGCCCGCTTGACCGGGCGGCGGCGGTGTTGTTCTGGGAGTCGTGGAACGATCCGGCGAAAGGCCGGCTCGCGGGACAGTTCGCGTCCTACGGGAAACGTCGTAGTTTGTTCGCCGGTGGCGACGAGACGGAGGCGTGGAAGAAGCGGCTCGCGGAAGCATTCGCGAAGTGGAGCGCCGACCACGGGCTGTTCACCGGCGTGGTGTCCGCGAAGGCGGCCGACTATCTTTCCGAAGAGCTGGCCAGCGGAGGTTCCTTCCTCGTGTCCGCCGCGGCGGCCGAGTTGAGCCGGCACTTCCATCAGGCGCTGGTGGCGAAGCGGGCGGAGCAGGTGTTCAAGGAACTGCTCGGCGATACCGAGAGCCCCGCCTTCATCCGCTACGAGATCGCCCGCGACTGGCTGGCCGGGTTCGCGGTGAATCATCCGGAGGCCCTTGCGGACACGCCGGCCGATCTGCTGCCGGCGGTGATCGATGAGGCCGCGGTTCATTTCGCCCGCGGTGGTTTCGAGCAGCGCGCGGTGAAGTCGGTGACGCTGTCGCTCCGCGTGGAAGGGCTGCGTTCCAGCCACCCGCGAGTCGTTGATGGCGCATTGGAGATTCACTACAGCGAGTTTCTCGACCGGCTCGACCGGCACGAGCGCACCGATGCCGCGGCGTTCCGCGCCTTGGCCGAGCGCAAGTCGCAGCTCACCGGCGCCAAGCGTCAGGCGATGCGGCTCGATGAATTCAAGCCGAAGGTGATGAGCGCCTTCGTCCGCAACCGACTGATCGACGAGGTCTATCTCCCGCTGATCGGCGACAACCTCGCCAAGCAGCTCGGCACCGCCGGCGCGAACACGCGCACCGACCGCATGGGCCTGCTGCTGCTCATTTCGCCGCCCGGCTACGGCAAGACGACCATCATGGAGTACGTGGCCAATCGCCTCGGCCTTACCTTCGTGAAGATCAATGGTCCCGCGCTTGGCCATCGCGTGCTGTCGCTTGATCCCGCCGAAGCGCCGAACGCTTCCGCGCGCATGGAAGTCGAACGCGCCAACCTCGCGCTCGAGATGGGCGACAACGTGATGCTCTACCTCGACGACATCCAACACACCGATCCGGAGTTCCTGCAAAAGTTCATCAGCCTTTGCGATGCCCAGCGGAAGATCGAGGGCGTGTGGAAGGGCCAGGCGCGGACCTACGACCTGCGTGGTCGGAAGGTCTGCGTCGTCATGGCCGGCAACCCGTACACCGAGAGCGGCGGCAAGTTCCAGATCCCGGACATGCTCGCGAACCGAGCCGACACCTACAACCTCGGCGACATCCTCGGCGGCCACGAGGCGGCATTCAAATCGAGCTACATCGAGAACTCGCTCACCTCGAATGCCACGCTGTCGAAGCTCGCCAGCCGCTCACAGAAGGACGTGTTGATGCTCATCCGCGTCGCGGAGACCGGCAGCCGCGATGGCGCGGATTTCGAAGGCAACTACACGCCCGCCGAAGTGGAAGAGATGCTGGCCGTGGTGAAGCACCTGCTCACCGTGCGCGACACCATCCTGCGGGTGAACCTGCAGTACATCGCCAGCGCCGCGCAGGAAGACGCCTACCGCACCGAGCCGCCCTTCAAGCTCCAGGGCTCCTACCGCAACATGAACCGCATCGCCGAAAAGGTGCTGCCACTCATGACGCCGGAGGAAGTGCGGCAAATCGTGATCGATCACTACCGCAGCGAGTCGCAGAACCTCACCACCGCGGCCGAGGCGAACCTGCTGAAGTTCTACGAAATGGAAGGCCTGCTCGATGAGAAGCAGGCCGCGCGCTGGGAGCAGATCAAGAAGGAGTTCGGCAAGCGCAAGCTCCTCGGGGCCGGCGGCGAGAACGATCCGGTCGCCCGCGTGGTTGCGCAGCTCACGCAATTCAACGACGGCCTCGAGGCCATCAAGGACGGGATTTCCAGAGCCGGCCAAAGCTACGCCCAACCGCAAACGCTGGCGGAGCAAACGGTCGCCCAGCTCCGGACCATCATCGAGGGCCTCCGCGCCGTGCCCGTGCAGGTGGACATCAAGGTGGTGCCGGTGCAGGATGAGAAGGGGAGCATCGAGAGCGTCGATGCGTCCGGGAAACCGCCCTTGGCCTTCGAGCCGGATGTGAGGCAGGGGTGACGG
>CBKZPU010000237.1:0-7463 GCA_966696705.1 uncultured Verrucomicrobiaceae bacterium
TCGGCTGTTCGAAATTTCGCGCCTTTTCGCGTGATTTCGCGGTTCCCCGATCTTCCCCATGATCACCCGCTCCGCCTTCCTCAAGTCCCTCGCCACGACCGCGCGCAGCCCCGCTGCCGCTCAAAGCCAGCAGCCCTGCTACGGGGCAGCACCGAGCACGTCGTCCGTGTTGCTTTCCTCGCGATATTGGAGGGCAAGGCGGGACCCCTTGGACTGCTGCGATCCTTCGCAGCTTTCGAATGCAAGGGTGAGAAGCGCTTCTCATGTGGAATGAACCAGGCTTCCGGGATCGCTGCGACGCGCGGGAACAGACTGCCTTACCCTCCACTCGAAAGCTGCGAAGAATCGCAGCAGTCCGAGGGCGGCTGCGCCGCGATCATGCCGCGCAGCCTGTCAGGACAGCGGCGCCGCCAGTCCCGACCCGCGGCTTGCCGGGCAGGTCCGGCAGCGGCGGGCGCGGTCTGCTCGTGCTCCTCTTCTCTTCTACTAGACTCTCCGTAGTTCCCCCTCAATCCCCCGTCAGCGCGGATCGCGCCGATCGACTCGCCGGCAGGCAGGCCTCCGGACCCGGCCGTCCCGCCTCGCTCCCAAGGATCACCGCCGGGGCCTCACACCAGGCCCTTCAATCGATCCGCCAGCCGGAACGCGAGCGCGGCCAAGGTCAGCGTGGGATTCGCCGCGGGCGAGGTCGGGAAGACCGACAAGTCGCACACGTGGAGATTGTCGTAGCCGCGGTACTGGAGATTGGTATCCACCACGCCGGTGCCGTTGTCGCCCATCCGCAGCGTGCCCACCTCGTGCGCCACACCGCCCAGGCCGCCCGCCTTGAGCGAGAGGTCCTGGCCCATGATGGCCACGCCGCCGAACTCGGCGACGATTTCGTCCTTGAGCTGGTTCGCCTCCGCCCAGAAGGGATCCGCCGCGGGACTCTTGAACATGGTGGTCTTCGCCTTCACGAAGGACGGGCCGGCATGATCCACCCGGTTGCCGTTCTCGAGCGGTGCATTGAAAAGGAACACCACCTCGCAGAACATCGCCTCTCCCTTTAGGCGGCGATGCGCGGCCAGCGTGTCCGGATCGAGATAGCGCCCTTGGTTCAAGTCCGCGCCGAGCTCGAGCAGGATGTTATACGGATGCGCCGTCGCGCTGGCTTGCTTGTGGCGGGACATCGTCTTGCTGCACGAGTCGAAGCGGTGCCACGCCTGGCCCGCCGGAATCGCGAAATGCGTGAACAGCACCGGATGATCCGTGAAGCCGGTGCCCACCAGTCCCGCCGGATCCTTCAGCGCGCTGAGCTTCGCCAGCTTGGCGCTCTCCACCGTGCCCGCGGCGAGCACCACCTGCTTCGCGCGATACGTCCGCGTCTTCCCCGCGACCAGATCCCGCGCCGTGACTCCCGTGACCTGGTTTCCCGCCGTCTCGATCTTCACCACCGCGTGATTCAGATTGATGGTGAGCTTGCCCGCCGCCGGATCGGGAGAGAGCCGGCCTTCTGTTAGAAGGTCGGCGGTGGAAAACAAGCCGGCCGAAAGGTTGCCGAAGGCGGGGTTCACCTGGCGCACCGCCATCGGCGCGTCGTAGTGATCCAGCGCGCCCCAGCGGGTCGTCAGCCGGTTCTTCACCTGCTGCTGGTAGGGCGTCGGCGGCGCCGGCCAATACATCAGATCCTCCGCGCGCTGGTAGCCCGAGTTCTCCAGATCCCAGCGCACCTGCGTCGGCCAGGCATCCAGTTCCCACCACGTCATGCGCGGGATGAAGCCGCCCCAGAAAATCGACCGCCCGCCCAGATTGAAGGCCTGCCCGCCGCCATAGTTCGAGCCGGGCTCGTTCACATAGTTGGTCACTTTGTACTCGTCGAAGAGCGCCCACAGGTGCTTGTCGAATTTCCCGAGCTGGTGCTGCCTCGGCAAATTCGCCGTGTGCGTGGTGAAGAGCGCGCTGCCCGCCTCCAGCACCAGCACGTCCGCTCCCAGGTCGCACAGTTGATCCGCCACGATCCCGCCGCCGACCCCCGAGCCGATCACGATCGCATCGTACACATGGTTCTCGTCCAGATTCGGCGCGAAGAACCGCTGCTGGAAATGATCGTTCTCCACCAGCGCTTCATTCACCGGAGGGAAGGCCACTTGCGGCGCCTTGAACTCGAAGACCTGGCCCGCCTGCGGCGCATCGATGTGCAGGTTGCCTCCATTCATCCAGTAAGTGCCCTCCAGCACGAACTTGAAATCCAGCCCCGCCTGATGGGTCTGCTCCAGCAGCAGGAACTCCCACGCGTCATTCAGATACACGCCGGGAACATCCACCGCCCATCCCTCCACCGATCCTCTCAGCGTCACCTGCAAGTCCGGCCGGAAATCCACCGTCACGAATCGGATGGTAAACATGTCTTTAGATTTGTTTTCGATTCATCCCGTCCGTGACCGGATATCTTCGGGGGCAGGCCGGCACTTAGCACGAGTTAGGCCAGACGCCAGCGGAATCGAGTGGCCGGCGTGACCCGGGCGTGGCATGAAGCCATCCACCCGGGCCGCGCTCCATCCAACAGCCCGCCCCACTGCCGCACCCTCCACTCGAAAGCTGCGGTTGACAGCAGCAGTCCAGGGGCGGCTGCGCCGCGATCATGCGGCGACCCATTTTTAGGATTACAGAAGACTCCAACGAATACACTTCCGCAGTCCGCCCGACTGCCATTGACTCCTGCGCGTGAAGTTGAAGCGAAGATCGTTCTCCCGCATCGGGTTATATGCCCTGAGTTCGGGGATTCCGGTGTGGCTGGCGATGCCGGCGAATGCGGCCAGCTTGTATTGGGACGGCGCTTCCTCCGGCCCGGATGCGGACGGCGGGCTGGGGACATGGAGCACGGCCGCGAGTCCCGCGAATTGGGACAGCGCCGCCACCGCCGGCAGTGATGTGCCGTGGACCGATGGCTCGGAGGCGGTCTTCGGCGGCACCGGCGACGTGGTGACCGTTTCCGGCACGGTCAGCGCCAGCTCGCTCACCTTCGATTCACCATCCTATCGCCTCACCGGCGGACAAGTCACGCTCACCGGCTCTCCGGTCATCGCCATCGGCGGAAATGATGTGACCCTGGAGACAGTCATCGCCGGCTCGGGCGCGATTTCGAAGACCGGCACCGGCACGCTGACCCTCGCGGGAAACAACAGCTTCACCGGCGTCTTCACTGTTTCCTCAGGCACGGTGAAGGCCGGGAGCGGCACGGCCTTTGGCAGCTCCTCGACCGGCACCACCGTTTTCTCCGGCGCCACGGTGGACATCAATGGCAAGAGCCTCGGCAACGAACGTCTCACCATCTCCGGCTCCGGCGTGGGCGGCGCCGGAGCGATCGTCAACTACGGCGCGGACAGCACCCAGGCGATCCAATACCTCACCCTGGCCGGACCCGCGACCGTCGGGGGCTCGGCCCGCTGGGACATCATCTCCGGCGGCTCCTTCACCATGGGCGGCCACACGCTGACGAAGGTCGGCACGAATGAGTTGGTGTTGAATACCCCCGTCACCAGCCCGGGCCAGTTCGATATCAAGGAGGGCTCGCTCTGGGTGATGACATCCTCCAATCTCGGCGGGAATACGACGACTGTCGTCACGGTCCGCACCGGAGCGATGCTATGCGTGGGCCCCGCCCCGATTACCACCTCGCGCCCGTGGACCATCGCCTTCGAGCCGGGGAGCACCTGGCGGGCCGCTGGCGCCGCTCGCTGGAACGGTGCCGCGACCGTCGCCGGAGCCACCACTTTCGACTCCCCGGCCGATGCCACCATGGTCCACCACTACCGGGTCTCCGGCGACGGCTCCGTGACAAAGACCGGCCCTGGCAATTGGACGTTCACTTCGTTCAGCACCTACACCGGTGGCACCACCGTGAACGCCGGGACGCTGGTGCTGGCGACGTCTTCCGCCACCGGCCAGGGCGCGCTGCTCGGCACGGTCACCGTGAATCAAGCCGGCATCCTCTCGCTGCAGGGGACGGGCACGTTGGGCACCCTGGCCGGCGCGCGGGTCGAAACGTTGAACATCACCGGCGGTCTGGTCGACAATGTCAGCACCGGCAGCAATGGCGCGCCCGTCACCAATCTAACGGGTGGCAGGCTCCGCTCGAATGGCGGAGCCACCAACTGCTACACCTTGGCAAGCGATGCCGTCGTGAATGGCTTCCCCGCCGCGGCTTCCTCCGTGATTTCCGGCAGGCTCCACCTCGGCGCTGGCAATACCGGAGACACCACCGTTTTCAATATCGCGGACGGCGACGCGGTGGAGGACCTGCGGATCGATGCCGCCATCACCGGGGCCGGGGCGGCCAATGGCATCACCAAGCGCGGCGCCGGCGTGCTCGCCCTGCACGGCCCGGCCCTCTTCAGCGGAAACACCGTGGTGGAAGCAGGCACACTTCTGTTAGATGGTGGGGGCAGCCTGGCGGATTCTCCCGTGACGGTGGCTGCGGGAGCCCGCTTCGGCGCCATGGTCGCGGGCCAGTCGGTGGCCCGTCTCACCGCGCGGGACGGCAGCTCGCTGATCCTGCCGGCGCTCACGGAGGGAGCCACGGTGGTGAAGGGCGCGCTCGATCTCGCCGGTGGCATGATCGCCATTTGCCCCGTCATCGCTGCGGACACTCCGGCGGGCACGTATGATCTGCTCATCGCGGATGAGATCACCGGCAGTGGCACTCCCTTCCTGGACCTCGGTGGTGCCTTCGGTCCCACGCGCGCCACCGGCAGCCTGGTGGTGAATGGCAACAAGCTCCAGCTCATCCTCACCGGCGCCGGCGGGGATCTCGTGTGGAACAATGCCACCGCGGCCGGTGCGGCTGATGGCACTTGGGATTTCACGCGGCAGAATTTCTCCGATGGCGCGGTCAATGAGGTCTTCCGCGCCTTCGACTCCGTCACCTTCGATGACGCCGTGGCCCCGGGGAGTGCGAAGCATGTCGTGCTCGACACCACCCTCGCCCCGGCGCGCGTCACGGTGGACAATTCGAATGGCGACTACACCTTCGGCGCCACCGGCGGGCTCGCCGGCATGGGCTCGCTGGTCAAGACCGGCAGCGGCCGCCTTACCTTGGAGGGTCCCTTGAGCTATGCCATGGCCGGGCCCATCACCGCCGGCGGTGGCGTGCTGGATTTCACCGGCAAGTCCATCTTCGCAAGCTCGCTGCTCCTCACCTCCGGCGGTTCACTCAACAATGCGACGGTAACGACCGGACCCGTGGAACTGCAATCCGGCAGCTCGAATGCGGTGCTGTTAGGAAGCGCGCCATGGACCAAGACCACGGCAGGCACCGTGACCTTGACGGCGAATAGCAAGCTCACCGGCCCGGGCACCGTCGCTGCCGGTCATCTCGTCGTGGGAGACACCGCCACACCGAGCGCCATCTGCCCACTCGGCACCGGTCCCGTGGCGATTTCCAGCGGCGCGGCTCTCACGCTCAGCCGCGGGTCTACCAGCGTGACTGACGTCCCGAATGCCGTCAGCGGCAGCGGCAGCCTCAACTTGCACGGGTCCAACAACGGCTCGAATGGACTCTCCACTTTCAACCTGAGCCAAGACAACGTCGCCTTCACCGGACCCGTGAATGTCTCGGATGCGCGGCTCTCGGTGCTCCGCGGTGAGCAGATCGGCAGCGGGCCGGTTTCCCTCTCCGGTTGCGCGGCCTTGTCCGTGAATGGGACGACCCTACCGAATGCCATCGCTTTCGCCACCACCGGGCCTTGGGGAGGCAGCACGAGTGCCAATCTGTTCCTGACGAATGCCTCCCTCACGGGTCCCGTCACCCTCCTCGGGGGCACCAGCACTTCGGTGTTCAGCCCGTCGGTGTCGATGCCGGATGGCGGGGCGCATTCCATCATCAGCGGCCCCATCGGGGAGTCCGGCGGCCCGGCTTCCCTTCATGTGAGTTCCCATTCCTCCGGTGATGCCCTGACGCTCTCGGGCGCTTCCACCTACACCGGCGCCACCACCGTTGCCGGCATCACCACCCTGAACCTCACCGGCAGCCTCGGGGCCTCCGCGGTTTCGGTGACCAGCCTCTCGACGCTCGCCGGCAATGGCGTGATCGGCAATGGCGGCTCGCTGACTTTCTCGAACAATGCCGTTCTCAAGCTGGCCATGTCCGGCGGCGCCATCACCGTGAATGGCGATTTGAACCTCGGCCCCCGCACCACCGTCGCCGTGGAAGTCACCGCGGACGCCGTCCTCAATGGCCCCATTCCCGTGCTCCATTACACCGGCACCCTCACCGGTGGCGCCAGCCAGTTGGTCATGGACTATCTTCCAAAGTACCGGAAAGCGGAGTTCGCCTTCACCCCCGGTCTCATCACCCTCGACATCGGTGCCAGGACGCTCTTCTGGAACGGTGCCAGCGGCGACTACTGGGATCCCGAAACCACCGACAAGCCGTGGGCCACCACCAGTGGCGGTGCGCCCGCCGAGCGCTTCTTCACCGGGGACAGTGTCGTCTTCGATGACAGCGGTCCCGGCGGTCTCATCCATGGTCTTTACTCGGTCCGGCCCTCCTCGATCACGGTGAATAACACCACCAAGAGCTACGGCATTGGCAGCGTCATCACTGGCCCCTGCGCGCTCGTCAAGCAAGGCGCCGGCGGCATGTCCGTCTCTGGAATCAATAGCTACACCGGCGGCACCACCGCGCATGGGGGACGACTGGAAGTCACTTCCTTCTGCCCGCTCGGCACCGGGCCCGTATTCATCGCGGCCGCCGCCACCCTCGCTGGCGATGGCACCATCCCCGGCCCTGTCACTCTCGCCGGTAACCTCGATCCCGGACTCACCGGCCAGAGCTGGCCCTCCACCTTGTCTACCGGCCCCACCATCTTCTCCGGCAACTACCTCTGCCAACTGGACTCGTCCTGGAGCGACAAGCTCGCCGTGACCGGAGACCTGGACATCACCGGCTCCACCCTCACGCTGAACAAGACCTTTCCGTACAGTAGTCCCGACACCTACACCATCGTCACTTATACCGGCACCCTCACCGGCAGCTTCACCTCCGTCAGCGGCATGCCTCCCGGCTACCTGCTGAAAAATGATCCCGCCGGCAAGCGCATCATCGTCACCCGCATCACCTACAGCGATTGGACCGCGAGCTTCCCCGGCCTGGACGATCCTACGCACGATGCCGATCCGGACGGCGATGGCCTGCCCAATCTCGTCGAATACGTAATCGGGGGCAATCCCCTCTCCAGCGACTCCGGCATCCGCCCCTCCCAGACCTTCAGCGGCAACAATCTCGTCTTCCGCTACAAGCGCAACGTGGCCTCTCGCAGCACCACCACCCAGACCGTACAATGGAGCCCGGACATGAAGACTTGGACCGACATCCCGATTTCCTTGAACAGCCTCCCCCCGGTCATCGTCAACTCCAACGGAAACTTGCCGGACGACATCACCGTCACCATCCCGCGCGTCCCCGGCAGCATGTTCGTCCGCCT
>CBKZPU010000238.1:0-7326 GCA_966696705.1 uncultured Verrucomicrobiaceae bacterium
CGAAATCGGGCCGGACGACCTGGCGTGGTGCGAAGGCATGTCCGACTGGTTGCCGGTGGGCCAGATTCCGGAACTGAAGGCCGCCCCGGCGGCTCCAGCTCCGTTGGAATCGGCCCCGATGCCACCTGTGGCATCTTCGTCGCCTTCCCCCTATCAATCACCCGCCGCCGCGCCTTCCATGCAGGTGGCTCCCGGCCAAATGATTCCCAGCTACCTGTGGCAATCGATCGTGGTGACGATCCTTTGCTGCTGGCCGGTGGGAATTCCCGCCATCGTGTACGCCGCGAAGGTGGAAGGATTGAAGGCCCGCGGTGACTTCGCGGCAGCCAAGGCGGCCTCGGACAACGCCAAGAAATGGTGCGTCATCTCGCTCGTGCTCGGCGTGGTGATCGTCCTGCTCTATGCCGTCCTGATGGCGACCGGCGTGTTGACGCAAAACATGCAGACACCCCAATGAGGTCGGGCCGTTGGGCGCTCCTCGTGGCCGTCACCCTGATGTTCGGGGCGGCGGCCGTTTGGCTCTATCGACAGGGGCCGGGGTTGGACGGGATGACTCCCGGGTGCATGTTTCGAAATGTGACAGGCCTTCTTTGTCCCGGCTGCGGCATGACCCGGGCGACTCACGCGCTGATGCACGGGGAGGTCGGGGCAGCGATTCGCTTCAATCCGGTGGGGATCGTGCTGTTTCCCGTGGCATTGGCCGCGAGTGGCTGGGAAGCGGTGGCCTGGGCGAGGGGAAAGCCATCGCCCGTGCGGCTGATGCCCGGTCCGCGGATCGCTTGCTTCCTGGCCGCGGTGGTCGTGGGATTCTGGATCCTTCGCAATCTCCCCTGGTGGCCGTTCACGCTGCTGGCTCCGCATTGACAGCGCGGCCCATCTTGCGGGTTGCGGGCCGGAAAGCCGCCGCCTAGCGTCCGCGCATGGCCATCGAGCAATTCGCCAACCGCTTCGTCTGCGACCTGATCGCTTACGAGCCCGGAAAACCGATCGACGAAACCGCGCGCGAGCTGGGATTGAATCCCGCCGACATCGTCAAGGTCGCCTCCAATGAGAACCCGCTGGGACCGTCGCCGCTGGCGAAGGAAGCCATGCGCAAGGCGCTCGACGAGTCCCATATTTACCCGGACGGCGGCGGCTGGAAGCTGCGCAGCGCGATCGCCAGGAAGTTCGACCTCGATCTTTCCAACGTGGTGCTTGGCAATGGCTCGAATGAGATCATCGAGCTGCTTTGCCATAGCTTCCTCAATCCGAAGGCTGAGCTGATCGCCGCGGAGCACGCCTTCGTGGTCTACAAGCTAATGGCCACGCTTTTTGGCGCAAAATACGTGGAAGTGCCTGATCCCGAGTTTGTCCACGATCTGGAGGGGATGGCGGACGCGATCACTCCGGACACTCGCCTCGTGTTCATTGCCAACCCGAACAACCCGACCGGCACCATGGTTGGCCAGGAGGCGCTCGACCGTTTCATGGCCCGCGTGCCGGAGCATGTGGTGGTGGTCTTCGACGAGGCCTATCACGAATTCCTCGATGACGCTCCCGACGTCATCAAGTACATCCGCGAAGGCCGCAATGTCTGTGTGTTGCGGACCTGCTCGAAGATCCACGGTCTCGCCGCGCTGCGCATTGGCTACGGCCTCGCGCCGAAGAATCTCGCCGAAGTCCTGCAAAAGGCCCGCCAGCCCTTCAACACGAACGCCATCGCCCAAGCCGGTGCGTTGGCCGCGTTGGAGGACGCCGATCACGTCAACAAGACCAAGGCGATCAACAAGGAAGGCCTTGCCTTCTACGAAGCCGCCTTCCGCGAGCGCGGGTTGGAGTTCGTCCCGAGCGTGGCGAATTTCATCCTCGTGAAAGTCGGCGAGGGCGACCGGGTGTTCCGCGACATGCTCAAGCACGGCGTGATCATCCGCGCCATGAGCGGCTACAAGCTGCCCGACTGGGTCCGCATTTCGATTGGCACCCCGGCGCAGAACCGCCGCTGCCTAGAGGTGCTCGACACCGTCCTATCTGCCGCGGCGGTATAAAGATATCGTTTAAGCTGGTTTGACAGTCGGGATTGCTGGGCCTATTTCTAGTGGCCTCACAAGCTGATGCCCGGATCCGTCGCCTTCCAGGACCAGCGGGAATTCCGTTGTACCCATTGCAGCGGGAGAATTCTCGTACCGAAAGACATGCCCCCGATGACGGGGCCCTGTCCGCATTGCGGCGGCACGATCACCTCGCCGGGAGCCGGGGAGACGGAGCCGCAGCGTCTGGAGGCAAAGGTTGAAGTTCCGGCGGTGGCGGTGAGCGAGCGGACGGTGCCGGTGCCCGCAGCGGTGCCGGCGGCAGAGGCGAAGAAGCCGGTGGCGCCGCCGCCGCTGCCGCCGTCCTATCTGGCGCGCTCGCCGTTTGCCCAAGATCCGCCCGTTAAAGAAGAACCGAAGCACGACGCGTGGTCGCGGGCCGAGGAATTGGCCAAGGCTCACGCTCGTGAGAAGGCTCAAGCCGAGGAGCGCGCGGCGGCTGCCGAGCGGGCCTTGGCGGCGGAGCGGGCGCTTGCCGCGGAGAAGTCTCGGGCGGCCGAACAGGCGTCGGAGGCGGGAAGAGCCAAACAAAAGGCGGAGTCCGACGAGAAAGTCGCCGCCGCCGAGCGGGCGATCGCCGAGGAAAGGGCCCGGGTGGCCGCGATCGCCGCGGAGGCTGAGAAGGCCAAGGCGAATCAGAAAATCATCGCCGACGAGAAGGCCGCCGCGGCGCAGCGGGCGCATGCCGCCGAGCTTGCCCTAGCGGCCGAGAAGGCGCGCGCCGCTGAGATCGCCGCGGAGGCGGAAAGAGTTCATGCCAAGCAATTGGCCGAGGCCGAGGCCAAGACCGCCGCCATGGAGCGGGCGCTGGCGGCGGAGCGGGCGCTTGCCGAGGAGAAATCCCGTGCCGAGGAACGAGCCCGGGAAACCGAGCGAGCCTTGGCTTCCGAACGCGTGTTGGCCGAGGAAAAGGCCCGGGCGGAGGCCAAGACCCGGGAGATCGAGGAGACTCTCGCGAAGGAAAAAGCGGAAGCCGAGGCCAAGGCCAAAGCTGCCGAAGAGGCGCGCCAGGCGGAGATGGTTCTGGCCGCCGAGAAAGCACTCATTGCGGAACGGGCTGCCGCGGCCGAACGCGCCTTGGCCCAAGAACGGGCCCGGGCGGAGGAGAAGGCCGCCGCCGCGGAGCGCGCGCTCGCCGCCGAGAAGGCGCTGGCCGAGGAGAAGGCCCGTGCGGAAGCCCACATCCTGGAGATTCAACAGGCTCTCGTCGCAGAGAAGGCCCGTGCCGAAGCCCAAGCGATCGCGGCCCGCAAATTCATCGAAGAGGAGCGCGCCAAGGCGGAGGAAAGGGCCCGTGCCGAGGCAAAGGCGGCTGCCGAGAAGGCACTCGCCGCCGAGCGCGCCAAGGCGGAGGAGGAACGCCGCCTCGCCGAGGAGAAGGCCCGCGCCGAGGCAAAGGCGGCTGCCGAGAAGGCGCTCGCCGCCGAGCGCGCCAAGGCCGAAGAAGAGCGGCGTCTTGCCGAGGAAAAAGCCCGTGCGGAGGCCCATGCGGCCGCCGAGCGGACGCTCGCCCGCGAGCGTGCCAAGGCAGAGGAAGAGCGACGGCTTGCAGAAGAAAAGGCCCGCGCCGAAGCGAAGGCGGCCGCCGACGAGGCTCTGGCTGCCGAACGGGCCAAGGCGGAAGCGGAACGACGTTTCGCCGAGGAGAAGGCCCGAGCCGAAGCTCAGGCCGCCGCCGAGCGCGAAATCGCCGAGCAGCGCGCCAAGGATCACGAAAAGCTTGCCGCCGCCGAGCGTGCCTTGGCGGCTGAGAAGGCCCTCGGCGAAGAGAAGGCCCGCGCCGAGGAGAAGGCCGCGGCCGCGGAACGGGCCTTGGCCGCCGAGCGCGTCATGGCTGCAGAACGCGCTCGCGCCGCAGCCCAGGCGCTCGCCGAGGAGAAGGCGATGACTCACGCGATGGAGAAGGCTCGTGCCGCCGAAAAGGCAGCGGCCGAGGAACGGGTGCGCACCGCCGAGCGCGAGCAGGCCGAGTCTGCCCGCAAAGCGCGCGTCGCCGAGCAGGCGCTCCAGTCGGAGAAGGCACTCGCGGTGGAGCGCATGCTGGCCGCCAGACAGACGATCGAGGTTCAGAAGGCGATGGCCCAGGAACAGGCGCAGTTCGCGCCGCCGCCGGCATCAGCACCGGAGGCGGCCACGCCCGCTCCCTTGCCGGTCATGCCGCCAGGCCCGGGCCCCGTCAAACCCGCCCCTCCCAAGGAGTCCATTTCCAGCAACAAGCCGGTATCCATGCCCGGGGTGCCCCCGGCGTCAACCCGCCGCAGCATCCTCGTGCCCTGTCTGGTGCTCATGGCTCTCATGGCCTCGGCGGTGGGCACGTGGTTGTTTCTCACGAACTCGATGGACCGTCCGCGTCCGATTGCGATGCCGACGGTCAATCCGCAGATCCAAGCCCAGCTTCGCGAGAAGGATTACTTGGAAACCGGCTGGCAGGCGGAAGCCCGCAAAGTACTCTCCGGGTTCCTCGCCGCGGACTCCGCCGCGGGCAAGGCTGCGTTCTCCATCAATGGCAGCGAGCTCTTGTTCGCCATGGAGCAGTTCTATGGCCCCGGCCGTATCGATGACTCGGACACGCCGTTGTCGGGATTTGCCGTTGAGCAGCTTCCGCTGGAGGATCGCAAGCGCGGCATCTTCATGATGCGCTACGACCAGCCGCCGCAGTTCGAGATGCGCGATTTCTTCCGCCCGCTCGCTCCGGTCGCCGTGGAGAAGGGCTTGGAGGAACCCGGCTTGTTGCTCGCGACCCTTGCCCGGGCGGACAATTTCACCTCCGAGCCGGTCAAGGTGAACGTCTTCTTCAAGCGCACGCCCGACGGCCTGAGGCTCGATTGGGAGTCCTTCATCCAGACCAAGCATCGCACCTTCCGCAGTTTCACCGAACTCGCGAATCCCGGCGCCAGCGGCATCTTCCGCCTGTTCGTGGTGGAGGACGTGCCCGAGCCGGGGAAAGACCGGACCGGCATGAAGACCTATCGCATGGTCGATCCCGCCCACAAGATGGACTCGATGCGCGTGAACGTCCGGATCGATTCCGAGGCCGGCCGCGCATTGTCCATCCTCAACTGGCGTGGCGTGAAGGATGCGCGGCCCAAGACCCGCACCGCCACGATCGAACTCGAATGGACCAAGGGCATGGTGCCCGAACTCGCGGTGAAACGATTCATTTGCTGGGAATTCCTTGGCATCGGCGGCCAAGCGGCGGACACCACGCGCAAATGATCGCGTCCACCGACACCATCGCGGCGCTCGCCAGCGGCGGCGGCACCGCGGCGGTTGCCCTCATCCGTCTCTCCGGGCCTCAGGCCGAGGAGGTTGCCGATCGCGCCTGTCGCGGCGCCGCAAGCCGGGCCGGAGAGCGTCGTGCCACCCGCGCCAAGGTGCGCGATGCCGCGGGGCGTGTGCTCGACGATGTGCTGCTGACTGTCTTCCGCGGCAGCCGTAGCTTCACGGGCGAGCCGGTGGTGGAAATCGCCTGCCACGGCGGCCGCCTCGTCACCCGCCGGGTGCTGGAGCGGCTGTTAGAGTGTGGTGCCCGTTCCGCCGGTCCCGGAGAGTTCACCGAGCGCGCGTTTCTTCACGGCAAGCTCGACCTGACCCAAGCCGAGGCGATCATGGACCTGATTTCGGCGCAGAGCGATCTCGCCCTGCGTGCCGCCCATGAGCAACTCGAAGGTGGCATCGGTCGCGAGGCTGTCAGGCTGCGCGAGGATCTCATCGGCGTGGTCGCCCATCTTGAGGCGTGGATCGACTTCCCGGAAGAAGACATCGATCCCGATACCGGTGATCTTTTCAAAGCGCGCGTGGCCGCGGCTCGTGGCGGGATTGCCAAACTGCTGGCCACCGCGGAGCAGGGGAGGATCCTCCGCGAAGGCGTTCGCACGGTGATCTGCGGCCGTCCCAATGCGGGCAAATCGAGTTTGCTCAATCTCCTGCTCGGCAGCGAGCGCGCGATCGTCAGCGACGAGGCGGGCACCACCCGCGACACCATCGAGGAAACCATCATTCTCGATGGCGTCCCGCTGCGCTTGGTCGACACCGCGGGCCTGCGCGAGGAAGCCGGCGGCATCGAACGCGAGGGCATCCGTCGCACCCTTCACGAGGCGGGTCGCGCGGATCTTTTGTTAGTGGTGCGCGACGCTTCGCTGCCCGCCGCGGAAAGTTCCGTGGAGCTTCCCGAAAGCAATCGCGCGGTCACGGTCCTCAACAAGGCCGACCTCGGCGAGCATGCCGATTGGGCAGGGAATGGTGGTGTCCGTCTTTCCTGTAACACCGGCATTGGCCTCGATCATCTCCGCCGCGCCATTCGCGAAGCGCTCGATCTTGGCGAGGCGGACTGGGGGGAACACGCGGTGGCGATCAATACCCGCCACCGCGATTGTCTGCGCCGTGCCGACGAATCGCTGGAGACTGCGGAGGTTTTGTTAGAAAGCGCCGCTGCTCCCGAACTCGCCGCGCTGGAATTGCGCGGCGCGCTCGATGCGCTTGGCGAGATCGTCGGCAAGGTGGACACCGAGGATATCCTCGGTGCCATCTTCAGCCGGTTTTGCATTGGGAAGTAGCCGGTGCGGTGCTCAGCGTTTGGCTGCGGCCTCCTCGATCAACATGATCGCAGACACCGCCGGTATGTCGGAGTAACTTTTGATGCGACCGTTGTAGATGAAACTGGTGACTCCCGGTTCAGCCGGAGATCCCGAGCAGAAGACAATCGAGCCCTCGGGATTCGCGGTGGAGCCGTCCAGCGGGTTGCTTGGTCCTACCGGGTGGCCCACGTCGAAATAGGAGATCGCATCGGGCTTCAGCTTGATGACCTGGGTCACCACTTGGACGAGTCTCTTGTCCTTGATCTGGCTCTCTGTCACCAGCACCAAGTCCGCCTTCTCGATCTCTTGCTGCAGCGTCGGGTCAACCTTGGGCAACTTGAAATCCTCTAGGATCTTTTTGAAATCCGGATTGAGGCGCTCGATACGCTGGAGTCTTTCGAGATGCTGGTTCCGGACTTCTTCGACCAGCTCGTCCAATTCTCCCTTGGTCTCGATTTTCTTTCTGAGGCCCCGGATCTCCGACCGTTGCGCGAGGGCAAGGGCAAGGCTTGCGGTCGCCACAACCAGTGCGGCGACCGTCAGTAGCTTGTTGGTTTCCCCAGACATTCCTGCGAATCCTATTTCAGGCACTCGCGAATGTACGCGATGCCCTTCGTGTAGACCTCCTCCGGAGCGGGGAACAGGTCGCGCCAGACACGGGTCGCGGCGGCCAGCTCGGGCAG
>CBKZPU010000239.1:0-7285 GCA_966696705.1 uncultured Verrucomicrobiaceae bacterium
AAGAGCTTCAGGAAAAGCACGAGCTCTTCCGCAATTTGCTGGAGATGCAGCGGCATTGAGACGCCGCCTGTCAAATGGATGACGGAAGATCCGTGGACCAACCGGGAACGCGGGATTCATCCCGCTTCTCCGGTGGGCGAACCTACCTTACGGGCGGGATAAATCCCGCGCTCCCAGTGGCCGTGACTTACGGCTCGGAGACCTCGAAGCGGAAGAACTTCCTTCCACCCGGATCCGCGGGCAGCGGGATCTCGGTGAGCGTGTCGCTGGACTGATAGGCGCTGTCGATTTCCGGAATGCTCCACGGTTGCCAGTTGCCGAGGTCGTCGCTGGTCTCGATGGCGTAGTAGCGGTGCGACTTCCTCAAGAACTGCAACGAGCCGTTCGCGATGGAAGCCTGCCACGCGCCGCTGCCGGTGACGGGCGAGCTGCCTAACAAATACTCGTCGTAATTGTTCACGCCGTCGCCATCGGGGTCGGCGGTCTTGATGCCGGCCGGATCGTTCCCGGCGAAGAAGCCGTCACGCCATTGATCGTAGAGCGGGCGATTGGGCAGGTCGCTGTTGATCCACTCGGTGATGAGCTGGATGTTCGCGGGGTCGAGTTCGCTGCTGCCGAGCGGGGGCATGCGGCCGAAGCCGTTGCTGGCGGCCATGCGGTTGAGCACGATGCTGTGGGTGGTATCGCCGGGAACAATGTATTTGTTCAGCGGGTTGCCGCCGTTGCTCAGCGCATTGCCATGGATGAGGCCGGTCTGTTCAAGGGTGAGATGGGCCCGGCCATCCCAGAATCCGCTCACGCTGCCGCCGGCTTGGTGGCAGTAGGAGCAATTCACCGCAAAGTAGGAGCGGGCGCGTTGTTCGAGCGGATATTGGGTTTCATCCGGGCGAATGTGGCGGGCAAGGGTGGCGACAGGATCGGGCGTGTTGGCGAGGAAGTCATTCGCCGCGAGCAGGTCGAGTTGGTTGCCGCTGTGGCCGTTGATGGTGTTGTCCTGATTGAGCTGGCGGGTATTGAACGACAGCGCGTGGCCACCCTCGGAAGTGTGGCAAGTGAGGCAACTCGATCTGCCGGGAATCTGCCAGCGTTGCGTGTGCGGCGTGCCATTGTCGTCGATGGCGAGATCGAAGTCGGCACCGGCATCCTCCACCAGATAGGCTTCGGTTTGCGCCTCGTTCCACCGGTAGCTCACGCCGTACGAACCGGTGTCGGTTTTCACAAGGACGCGGGTCTCGATGCGTTTCCTGGTGGCGGGATTGCCGCGGCTCATCTCCAAGTCGAAGTGCTTCACCCACACGGTGCCGGTCGGGTAGGCCCAGTTGCCATCCTTGCTCCAGGTCATCTTGTCCGTGGCGTTCGGGATGGTGAACCAGCGGCGCTTGATGGCGTAGTCACTCCAGAAGGAAATGTTCGGCTGATAGGGGAGCAGGCCCGGCGCGGGCGAGAGATCGCTCAAGTCGGCAAACAAACCCGTCTCGGTGAGCGTGGTGGGAAAATCACCGGCGACCGCGCTGCTGGTGCCGAGGCGCATGATCTTGCCTGTCAGATAGGCGCAGAACAGCAGGTCCTTATTGTAGGGATCCACTCCCTGCGAGGAAAAGACGCCATACGCGCCGGGCAGACCGGTGAGGCGCGTCGTCGCGCCGGTGGCCGTGTTCATCTGCCAGACGTGGCCGGACACGGAGTCGCTGAAGATGTAGCTGCCCTCGAGCGATGGATAACGCGTGCCGCGATAGACGTAGCCGCCGACCACCGAGTTGCCCTTGAAGGCGGCGTCGCCGCCGGAGACGCCGGTGTGGACGTATTCGTAGATCGGATCGATTGAAGTGAAGCCCGCCGGCGCGCTGCCGAGCACGCCGTTGTAGTTATGAGCGCCCTCGCGGTATGCCCAGCCGTAGTTGCCGCCCTTTTCGATCTTGTTGATTTCCTCGTAGGTGTTCTGTCCGACGTCACCTTCCCAAAGATCGCCGGTAACCGGGTCGAAAGACATGCGCCAGGCGTGGCGGATGCCGGTGGCCCAAAACTCCGTGCGCACCGTGCCCAACGAGCCGGAGTAATCGACTCCGTTGTAGGTGCCGTCCCACGTGCCGCCGAGGCTGGTGTGGATGAACGGATTGTCGGGCGGCACATTGAAACGGGCCACGCCGCCGTCAGTGGGGATAGAGGCGTGGGGATTGGGCGGAAGGCTACCGGGGCGCTTGTCCACGTCGATCCGGAAGATGCCGGAGTAGAAGTCGTCGTCGATCTTCTGGCTCCTTGCCTGGCCGGCAGTGGAGTTTTCGCCATCACCGGTCCCATAGTAGAGGTAGCCATCGTTCGGGCCGAAGTGGAGGTCGCCGCCATTGTGATTCAGGCCGAAGTCGTCGATGTGGAGGAGGATCAGTTCACTGGCCGGATCCGCGACGGTGGGGTTGGTGGCATCACGAGTGAAGCGGGAAACGCGTTGGAAGTAGTTGCCGCTGAGGTTCACCGTGTAGGCGACGTAGAAGTAGCCGTTGGTGGCATAGTTCGGGTGGAAGGCGAGGCCGAGCAGGCCGTTTTCAGGTTGCCCTGCCAAGAGTGGACCGATGTTAAATCCTCCGCCCAGAGCCGCGAGGTCGAGGAAGACATCGGTGGCGGGCGTGAGCGAGGTGACATCGGCCACGCGCTTGATGACGCCGGCTTGCTCGCAGACGTAGAGCTGGTTCGCATCGCCGGGGACCGAAGCCAGGCAAATGGGGCGGGCGAAGGTGAGGCCGGGAAGGGCATCGACGAGTTGCCACGAGGTGACGGGCGGTGCCGCGGGCATCGCAAGCGCGGGATTGGGGAGGCGCAGCGAAGTCGCGAAATGGATGGTCACGGTGGCATTCGCGCTCGTGCCACTGACGTTGCCGATGCCGTAGGTGAAGGTGACGGCAGAGGCACTGCTGCCGCTGTGGGCATACAGGATCTTGCCGTCGCTGATGGTGGCGGTCCCGGTGGCCGGAGGCGTGACGATTTCCAAGGTGTCCGGCAAGACGCCGCCGGTGTCATTGGCCAGCACATCGATCAGCACCTTCTGGTTCGGATGAATGGTGGCCTCGTCATTGCCCGCGACCGGAGCCGCGAAGGTGGCATCCGGTCCGGCGGTGTAGGTCGATGCAACTTCGGCGGTAGTGATCGCGCGGTCGTAGATGCGAAGCTCGTTGAGCGAGAGGTTCGAGTTCGAATCCGTGGCCCACATCGAGCGGCCGACCCAGTTGTTCACGTCGTGGAGGTCGGACAAGCGGTAGGGAAGATCGATCGAGCCGATCAGCGAGCCGTTGCGGAACCACTTCACCAGGCAGCCGGCGGATCCACTGGCGCCGCCGCCGTCCTTCACGGTCATCACGTAGTGATACTGGGTGCCGGCGCTGGTGACGGAGGAAAGGTCGGCATTGTTGGTCGCCGTGCTGCCGCCGCCGAGCTTCGCTTCGAGGCGATGGGCTCCGAGCGTGCCGCCGTTGTTGAGGGAGAGGAAGAGGTTGTCGTTGGCGACGAAACCACCTGGAGTCGTGTCGGAGTCGATGATCTCGCCGGATTCCGCGCCGGGGCCGCTGGTGAGCGATGCATCGCCGAAGTCGAAGATACGCTGCCAGTTTTTCGACGCCAAGGGCGTGACCCACGCCTCGAAGGTGAGATCGGGGCGCGATGAAACGATGCCATTGGGCAGGTCGAGGTAGGCGGAGATATTGGCCGCGGTTTGGTTGCCGGTGGTGGTGGTGCTTGGGAGCACGAGCTGCGTGCCGCTCAGCGTCGCGCCGTTTCCCTGGACCGTGGCGACTTCGCCGGTGGCGACATCGACGAAGGTGGTGCCGGCTGGGGCATCGCCAGCGGCGGTGTCAAAGGTCCAGCGGCGCGTGGGGATCGGTGCCGGTGCGGGCGGCTCGGGCGGTCCCACCGCAGGATCGGGTCCAGCGGTGAAGCTGGAGGCGATCTCTCCCGGCGTGATGGCACGACGGTAGATGCGCAACTCGTCGAGCGCCATGTGCGAGTTCGAGTCGCCCGAGTACATCGAGCGGCCGATCCAGTTGTTCACGTCTTCCATTCCGGTCAGGTGGAATGGGAAGTCCATGGAGTTCTGCAGCACGCCATTGCGGTACCAGCGGGCTTGGCAGCCATTCGCCCCGTGGGTGCCGACGCCATCTTCCACGACGAGCACGTAGTGATACTGCGTGCCGGCCGTGGTCGCCGCGGTGGAGAAGGAGTACTGCGCCGCATTGCCGTCGTACTGCCCTTCGAGCTGCTGGGAATTCATGTTCCCGGCATTGTTGAAGGTGAGGCTAAGGTTGTCGTAGCCCGCCGTGGCTCCGGGCGCGGTGGCGGTGTCGAGAATCTCGCCGGCCGCCGCGCCGGTTCCATGGCTGGTCGCACAGCGACCGAAGTCGAAAAGGCGTTGCCAGTTTTTCGACGACAGCGGCGTGGCCCATGCCTCGAAGCTCACGCTGGCGGTCTGCGAGACCAGACCATTCGGCAGATCGAGGTAGGCGGAGATGGTCGAGGCCGGCTGGTTGCCGGTGGTGCTGCCTGGCAAGACCACGGCTCCGCCGGTGAGCGAGCCGCCGTTGCCACGCAGGGTGGCCACCACGCCGCCGATGCTGTCGGTGAAGGTGGTGCCGGAGTCGGCTTCGGAGTCAGCCTGCGTGGTGAAGGCCCAGAGGTTGTCCGGTACCGGCGCCGGTTCGGACGGGCCGACCAAGGTGTCGGGTCCGGCGGCAAGATTGGCGGTGATTTCCGCGGGACTGAGCGCGTGGTCGTAAATGCGGCACTCGTTGTAGGTGGCGTGGGCGTTGTAGTCGCCGGTCCATGCGGAGCGACCGAGCCAGTTGTTGACGTCCTCGATTTCGGAAAGACGGAACGCGACATCGCCGGTAGCGATCTGGGAGCCGTCGCGGTACCAAGTCATCCGCCCTCCACTGGCGCCGAAGGCTCCGACTCCGTCCTCGAACGTCACCACGTAGTGGTACTGGGTGTTGGCGGAGGTGGCCTCTGCGGCGTCGATCAATGTCTGGTTGCCGCCGTCGCGGAGGGCGAGAAGGCGTTGCTGGTTGAGATCGTTCCCGATGCAGAAAGACAGCGAGAGGGTGTCGGAGGCGCTGGTGAGTCCGGGGGTTTGGCCTTGGCCCGCGACGTCGATGATTTCCCCCGGCGCACCGCCGCCGAAGCCCGCGGTGTTCACTCGCCCGAAGTCGCACACCCGCATGTAGTTGCGCGCCGAGAGGGGCGTGGCCCAGATTTCCACCGACAGGTTGGTCTTGGAAGAAATGATGCCGTTCGGGAGATCGACGTAGCTGGAGATGAAGCCGGCGGAGCGGTCACCGGTGGTGGTGGCGGCGCCGCCTTGGCTCTGGCCGCGGATCGTGAGACCAGTGCCGGTGAATTGCGCGAAGTTCCCTTGGACGGTCGCCGCTTGACCGGAGATCGAGTCCGTTAGCAAGGTCTCGTCCGGAGCACTGCCGGCGGCGTTGTTGAAGGACCAGCGGTTGACGAGACCGGCCTGGGCACAGGCGAGCAGCGACGCGACGGCAAAGGCGTGTACGGGCAGCGCGAGCCCGTGCATCCGGCGGGAGTTCATGGCGTTTTGCAGGTAGGTCGCGCGGTGAGGAGGAGATGGGTTTCGCGACTCCTTGAGTGAAAGCGCAATACGCCGGTCCTGCTATGACGGGATTTCCGAAGGTGGGGAATTCATACCCAAGACCTCGGTTTTCGCCGGATTGGGCAGCGTTCGGTAAATTTGAGGTCAAGGGACAGGCGAAGATTGCAAGCATCCGAGGCCACCTCTATCCCTGACGGGAGCATATGAATGGCTGGCTGAAAGTTCTCGCGGTGAGCAGTGCCCTGACTCTCGGTGGAGGGTATGTGTGGATCAGCCAGCGGAAGTCGGCGAATCTCCCGGAAGAGATTGAAAGTCGCTCCGGGTTGCCGGGCTCCAAGAGCAAGGTGGTCGTTGACGAACCTCAGCCTTTCGACGGGAAATTTCCGCCATTTGACGACGTGAAAGATGCGACACCTCCCGCGAATCCTCGCACGAATGCAGATTTCATTGCGCCATCTTCGGAGCCCAAGAAGGAGCGGACGGTGCTTCCTAGTTCCAAGATAGGCTTGGTCACTCCTCCGGAGGCGGAAGACGACAAGCCAAAGTCGCGGACGGTGCTTCCAGGATCGAAGAGCTTCAGTGGCATCGTGGAACCGCAGAGCATCGACCGCATTCTGGAATCGCCCAAGACGGAGAATGAGAAGGACAAAGAGGAGCCATGAACGTGCCTTCAGCGCTGCTCGCCACCGGCGGAAGCTTCCTGTTCCTGTGCCTCGTCTTCTATCCGTTAGAGAGGGCGTTTCCGGCCAAGCGGGGCCAGCGTTTCCTGCGGCCGGATTGGTGGCTGGATCTGTGTTTCTTCCTCGGCCAATACCTGTTGTGGAGCGCACTGGTCCTATGGGTGCTGAGCCGGTTCGGTGACTGGATCGATGGCGTGGTGCCAGCGACGTTTCGTGCGGCGGTGGCTGGGCAGCCGTGGTGGCTGCAAGCGGTGGAGGTGATCCTCTTGAGCGATTTCTTCGTCTACTGGGGCCACCGGCTTCAACACCGCGTGCCCTTCCTGTGGCGCTTTCACTCGGTGCATCACAGCGCCGAGCACCTCGACTGGCTGGCGGCGCATCGCGAGCATCCGCTCGATACCGTCTATACGATGGGGCTGATCAATCTTCCGGCCTTCGTGCTCGGCTTTCCGTTGGAAACGCTGGCCGGCTTGATCGCCTTCCGCGGCATCTGGGCAATCTACATTCACTCGAACGTCCGCCTGCCGATCGGTCCGCTGCGTTGGTTCATCGGCGCGCCGGAACTTCATCACTGGCATCACGACCGCGCTCGCGATGCCGGGAACTACGCGAACATCTCGCCGCTGATGGACCTCGCGTTCGGCACCTACCGCTGCCCCGATCACGAGCCCGAGGCCTTCGGCGTGCATGAGGAAATGCCTCGAGGTTATCTGGGACAGATGCTGCATCCGTTCCGGCGGAAAAAACGGGTGTCTGTTGAGGCTGCCGATCTTTCCGATACGATCGCGTAGCGACCAAGGATAGTAGCCGTGGACTTCAGTCCACGGTCTGAGCGACAGCGAGAGGTGTCGCATCGCGACACAGGAACCGGGTAATGTGGACGTAAATCTGGAAAACGGCCCGGCCTATGGCGATTCCGGTGTCGCTACGCGACACGTTGCGTTCCAGCCCTTTACTCCGTGGGCTGAAGCCCACGGCTTGTATCTTCGCTTTGAGCGCCTGAGGTGCTTTC
>CBKZPU010000240.1:0-7126 GCA_966696705.1 uncultured Verrucomicrobiaceae bacterium
GGCATCTACCGGCTGCGGGTCACTCAATGGGCCGACGGCGGGCACACCTTGGCCTTTGACGCGGGTCTCACGGTGCGGGCACCGGGCGGGATTCTGGTGCTGTCGGCAGCGGAGGGAGCGGTCGATTGGCTGACCATCCGGCACGTTTCAGGCACGACGATTGACGTGGTGGTCGAGGCGGATTTCCAAGAGCTGTGAACGGTCTGGAGGAGCATTGGTAAGTGCTTCTCGTGGTGCCCGAAAATTGCCCGAATCGCTGCCCGAAACAGGGGCAAAGATGATAGAATTTGAGTGGAATTGGTAGGTTATGACACAGGAAAGGCGCTTGGGAACACCTTGCCAAGGTGGATGTCGTGAGTTCGAATCTCATCGCCCGCTCCAGTTTTCCCAAAGAAAGCCTTCCGAGATCGGGAGGCTTTTTTGTTTCACGTGGGGTTTCGCTAGCGGTGTTTGGGGACTTGCGACGTTTGCTTGGTTCTTGCCGTGACGTGCGGAGAGATGTCAGATCGGAGAGCCATGATGAAGACCTTTCTCCCCACCTGTCTTTTAGCCGCCTTCGCCATTACCGCTGATGCGGAAGATGCAAAGCCTGCCGCCGAGCCGGCGGAAGCGGCCGCCGCGCGCGCCAATGCGACCATCACGGTCAATAACCTCAAAATGCTCCATCTGGCGTTGATCGAATTTGACAGCGAATACGGTGATTTTCCCAATGACGATACCGGGGAGGACGTGATCGATGCCACCGGCATGAATCTCACCTTCAAGGGCGGGACCTCGAATGCCTACTTCCGCCAGCTTCTGGCCACTGGTATCACGAGGACCGAGAAGATCTTCCAGATCGGCGGTGCCAAGGTTCCGGACGACGAGTTCAGGGGCGACTCGCTGGCACTGGCCAAGGGGGAGTGTGGGATCGCCTACATTCCGGGCCTCAACACGGCCGATGACCCGTCCACCCCGGTGGCATTCACTCCCATGGTGCCCGGCAAGATGACATTCGATCCCGGTCCTCTCGGCGGCAAAGCGGTCGTCCTGCGAATCGATGGCTCGGTGAAAGCCGAGGCGATCACGCCGGAAGGCAATGTCATGGTCGATGGCAAGAGTATCTTCGATCCCGCGCAGCCGTATTGGAAAGGCAAGGCACCGAAGGTGGTGTGGCCGGAGTGAGGTATGGAGGGCACATCCTAATCGGTCCGCTCCAATGATCGCGGCGCAGCCGCCCTCGGACTGCTGCGGTTCTCCGCAGCTTTGGAGTGAAGGGTAGAGCGGGCAGTTTTGTGTGGAACGAAGCGACCCGGGCAGATCGCCTCCGTCCGTAGAAGCTGCGCTCCTTCGACTGCATTCAAAAGCTGCGGAGAACCGCAGCGGTCCGAAGGCCTTCGGCTATCATCGGGCGTGACCGCTTGATGATCACGTCCGGGCAGCGCGACTTCGGATCAGCCCCCATTCGCCGCCTTGTCGCGCGCGGCAGCCTTGTCGCGGATCGCCGCCTTGATCGCCGTCAAGCGCTCCGGCCACACGAAGCGCGGGGCCTTCGATGGCTCGTAGCCCGCCATGTGCCCGGTCAACCTTGTCGCGGGCTTGGTGTACTTGAACTCGGTGTCCTTGAAGACCTCGCGGCACATCGCGGCGAGGCCCGGATCATACTCTAACAACTCCGCCCGCGTGTTCACGTGATTGTGGTCGTGGTCGTTCTCACGGTTGTCGTCGAACCACGACTGCACGCCTTCCGCGAAGTACTCGTGGTGATTCACGCTGGCATACTTTCCCTTCCACAGGCCGGCCTTCATCGCGGCGTCGTAGGTCTCCTTGAGGCGCTGGTCGAAGGTGGGATCGACGTTGTTGAGCCCGCGCAGGTGGATGTTGTGCGCGAATTCGTGGATCAGGATGTTCTCGGTGGAATACGGGTCGCCCTCGTAGCCCAGCAGATTCTCCTCGGCGCAGGTGCAATACGGATCCGTCTCGCTGCCGCCGGTGCCGCGGGCGCGGGCGTCCCAGAAGTCCTTGCCGGAGAACTCCTCGAAGCCATGCATCGGCTGGTCGCCCATGTTCACGAACTCCGGCAGGTCGGTCGTGTATTCGTCATGGCCCATGATGCACAGACGAGCGCCGCTCTTCACCATGGCCTCCAACACATCGGGGCGCTTCCCGAGCATCAGGTCGCAGAGGAATGCGGCCTCCTTCAGCGCATACGGATTCACCTTGGCCGAGGCGACGATGGGGAACCCACGCAAGCGCACCGACTGCGTGTAGAAGGAGGGAATGCCTTCCTTGTCCGGCGGGTCGAAGCGGAAGCCCTGCACGCGGACCTGCGAGGTGACGGTGGCCTCGGCCTTGTCATCGCGGCCGATCATCTGGAAGCGATGGCCCGGCGTGGTCGTGAAGATCGTGTCCTTGCCCGGCGCCACGCTGCCATTCGCCACGCGCTCGGTGTCCGACTTCAGCCAGAAGAGATCGATGGTCTGCTTGCTGCCATTGATGATCTGGAGCCGCGGGCGCTCTTGGGCGGTGGCAGACGAAGCGATCGCTGCGAGGACGAGGGCAAGGCGGAGAGACGGGTTCATGGCATCGGATCGGACTACGGTTACATTCTTCCGGATTTTCAGAAGCTCCATCCAATCCGGCGCATGCGGCGGAAGGGGCAGCGGCCGCTGGGGAAACGGCAAAGGGCGGCGGCCGGGTTCAGGACGTAGGCGCGCTCGCGAAAGTGAGGGAGATGTCGGCAGGCTTCACCGGTTGCCTCCGCGGTGTCACCACCGCGTCTATGGAAGGCCTAGTAGAGCCGCACCTCCGAATTCACCGCCCCCTCCTTCTCCGGCCGCGGGTGCTTGTCATCGAAGGCTCTCAACGCCGCCCCCGGCAGCACCGGCACGCTCGCCTCGTCCGCCTTCGCATCATCGAGCGCGAACGTCTTTCCCACGAAGCGATACATCGCCGCGCGCTTCGATGGCCCATAGTCATGCCCCTCGTCCGCGAAGTGTGCGTTCTCCACGGCGGCTTCTTTCCCAAAGAGCGCATAGATCCGCTTCAGGTGTGGCAGCTCCAGCTCCGGCACGTGCTGTGTCCAGTCCTTGCCATCCGAAATCACCAGCAATGGCTTCGGTGCGATCACCGCGGCGATCTCCGCATTGTTCGCGACATGGCCGGGCCGCACGTGGATCGGCAGCCCGCTTTCACAAGTGCAGCCGCCGTAGAACCACGACGACACCTGCACGCAGGGGATGGATGCCGTCACCCGCCCATCCACCGCGGCCAGCAGGAAGGCCTGCGTGCCGCCGCCGGACTCGCCGGTCACCGCCACCCGCGTGGCATCCGCGCCGGGCAACGTGAGCATGAAATCAAGCGCGCGCATCGAGTTCCACAATTGCAGGCGCAGCTCCTGGCCGCTCACGCCATGCTTCCATCCCGCGATGGCGGACTCGCCATAGCCGACCATCTCGTAGGCAAACACCGCACAGCCCATCCGCGCCAAGGCACCGCCGCGCTTCTGCATCGCCTCGGTAAAGCGGCCATGAGCCATCGGGTTCTTCATCGGCCCGTGACCATGCGTGCACAGCACCACCGGCATCTTCTCGCGCTTCTCCGGCAGGTAAAGATTGCCGCAGAGGTAGAAGCCGGGCGCGGTTTCCAGCGCCACGTTTTCCACCGTGTAGCCCGCTTGCTTTTGCTCTGAATGACAGATCACCACCGGCGGCTTCCGCTCCGGCAATGGCCACAGGCCCGCGCCTTCGAGAAGGCCCTGCCGGATCGCCGCCGCATGCTTCTCCCAACCCTCGCGAGTGCCATACTCCTGCCAACGCGACTCCATTTCCGCCTTCGCCTGCTCCGGCGTGTGAAAGCGCCCTTGGCGAAGTTCGGGCTCGGCGATCGCGATGACCGGCAGCAAGGCCAGGAGCATGGGTTTCATTCAGGCACGGTGGGCGAATCTGCCCGGCGCGTCGATCCTCCGAACGGTCTTTCTCTTTTCGTGGCGGAAGGACTACGTCCTTCCGGTTGGGTGCGGATGACATGGACGGTGAGCGACCGATCCGCCGGTGCGGGCCGATCCTCGCCGGAACGGCACAGCCGTTCCGCTACGAATGCGGTCGCTCCCCTCCATTAGATCGCGAGCGTGCGGCTGATCTCCCGTCCATGTCCGGTCACGACGATGCGGTCCGCATGCACGTCGATGATGGAGAACGCCGTGGTGTCCGGATGGTGCAGCATCGAGCGGAAGGTCAGGTAAGGGATGCCCTTGCGTTCGGCGAAGTCCCCGGCGTGGTTGTGGCCATTGAACCACGCGAGGACGCAGGGATGCTTGTCGATCAAGGCGAGCACGTCACCGGGGTTCCACAGCGTGTGCATGCCGGCAGGCAGCAGCGGATGATGGCCGCACAGGATCACGTGCTCCCTGGCGGCGTCGGCGGCGGTGAGCTCGCGGTCGAGCCATTCGAGCTGAGGGTCGGAAGCCCCGCCGTTCCATCGCTTCGCGCCGGCATGACCGGCGGATTCGAGGGCTTTCAGGCGCTCGGACGAGGCGGTCGCGCCGGGCGAGTTCGCGGGATGCTTGTAGGTCGAGAGCGAGTTCGTATCCAGCATCACGATCCGAGTGCTTCCACTACGAAAGGTATAGTAGTCGTGGGGCATGCCGAGCGTGGCGACCACGCGGGCTTTCTCGGCGTCCGCCACCGAGTAGTCGTGGTTGCCCAGCAGGTGGTGGACGGGATGGCCGAGGTCGTTCATCAACGGCAGCATCGTGTCGAAGGACTTGAAGTCGCGGTCGATGAAGTCCCCGAGATGCAGGGTGAAGGCAGGCTTCGCGGCGCGGATCGTTTCCGCCGCGCGCTTCATCTTCTCCGGCGTGGACCGGTAGTGCCGCTCGCCCTCGGGATCGGCGTCGGCATACTGGGCATCGGCAATCAGGCCGAAGCGGAGCAGCGGCACTTGCTCGTCGGCGGCGAACGATGCACCCGGCAGCAGGGCCGCGGCGGTGCCGAGAAAATGGCGGCGATTCATGGCTGCCTCACTCCATAGCGTCCCCGCGGCGCGGCGGCAATGTCAGTCATGGTGACAGGAGCGAAGCGCCCCTACCCGGTTGGCAGCACAACCTCCGGCACCCGGGTGTGGACGATGGCCTTGGCCCCTTCGAGGTCCCGGGCCCCGCCGCTTTCGACCAACCAGTGGGCCAGGACCAGGGCCGATCGCTGCAGACCAAGCTGGCAATGGACATACACGCGCCGCTGCGGCTGTTGCTCGCGGATGAAGGCGATGGCTTCCGCGATGTCCGCATCGGCCGGCTTCACCAGGTCGAGCAGCGGCAGGCTGCGGTAGCGAGCCTGCTCGCGGAACACCGTCGGGGCGTTCGACTCGGCGGTCAGGTCGAGCACCGCCAGCGGACCGCCCGCGAGCAGGGATTGCGCCTCGCGCCGGGTCAATTTGCGGCCGAAGAATACATTCGGCGCGATCTCGCACCATGCCGGCTCGCGCCGCAGCCAGCGCCGCTGATAAATGCGTGTCACCACTAGCACCGGCAGCAGGCACCACTCGGCGGAAGGTGAGAGCGTGCCGTTTTCCTTTCCTAACAGCCGCGACATGCCGGTGGCGTAGGCCGTGGCGACGATCCCCAGCGAAACCGCCGGCCAGGCGAAGCCGAACCACAGGAAGGTCAGCGCCGCGCACGCCAAGGAACCCGCGCCGTATCGTAGAGCTAGTCGTCGCGACGGTGTCCGCGCCGTCTTGAACCGCGAATCCGGGATCAATGCCGCGATCAGCCAGCCCATCAGGAAACCGGTGGCCACGTCGATGACGTGATGTTGCCAGACCAGCAGCGTGGACAGCCCGACGAGGATGAACCATGCCTTGGTGAGCTTCCGCGTCAGGCCTGTTAGATGCGCGCCATAAGTGATCCACACCAGCGAGCGCAGGCTGATGTGCAGCGAGGGCGCGAGGTTGTAGGGCATGTCATTCGCATACAGCGCGTGAAACAGCGGCGCGGTCCATCCGGACGGCACCGGGCGGTCGAACCCCATTTTCAAGGGGAACAGCAGGAAGCACAGACCGCTTGCCACGGTCACCGCGACGAGGCGTTTCGTCAGCAGGTTCAGCTCCGCTTTGTTGGAGCAGAGGAAGAACGCGCCGCAAAAGAAGAGATCCAGCGACCAGTAGGGGATCACCATCTCCCTCACGAAAGGGATGTGGCGCTCCCACTCCCAGAACCACGTGCCGACGTTGTCGCGGGTGGAGGTGAAGCGATTGCAGAAGCCATAGACCAGCACGAACATCCCGCCCGCGAGCGCCAGGCGCCACAGCGCCGGCCACAGTAAGCCGGGTTCACGGGGGGCACCATTCATGGCCGGCGCGCGATGCTCACGGTGAAGATGCCGAAGTCATCGATCCACTGACGCTCCTTGCGGAAGCCGGCGGCCTCGACCAGTGCGTCCATCTCCCCCTGCGGGCGGCGGCGCATCACCCAGAAGCGGCCGTCGCGGTTGGTCAGCGTGCGGGCGATCATTTCCACCTGCGGATGCCACGGCTGGCCCGTGTAGATCAGCCAGCCGCCCGGAGCCACCGCCGCGAAAAGCCCGCGCAGCGAGCGCTGGAGCCGGTCGTTCTCGGGAAAGAGTTCATACAACCCGGAGACCACTGCCACCGAGGGCTTCGGCTCCACGCTGGCGAGGGACGCTTCGTCGAATGCATCGGCGCGCACGTGATCGATGCGGCTCTTCAAAAGCCTCGCGCTCGCCGCGGCGCGACCGGTTTCAAGTGCGGACTCGCTCCAATCGCGACACAGCACGTGCAGGCCGCCTCCCACTTCCGGGTCATCGAGGATGTCGAGCAGGTAGCGCCCCGCGCCGCCGGCGGTGTCCATCAGCTCCAGCGGCAGGTCATCCTCGCGCACCTTCGTGAGGGCGAAGCGCAGCGCTTGGTTCATGCATTCCCGGCGTTGGCGGATGCCGCGCCAGCCGATGGCATCGAGATAGCCGCGGTCGATCACCTTGCCGAGGCCGAGGGCACCGCGCGCTTGGTTTTCATAGACGTAGTCGAGCGACTCGCCGGAATCGAATCCCGTGGCGTGACCGATGCGGATGCCGCGGCTCAGCTTGCCGAGCGTGCCTAGCAGAGTCCGCTGCGCGGAGAAGGAAAGGGCCTT
>CBKZPU010000241.1:0-7085 GCA_966696705.1 uncultured Verrucomicrobiaceae bacterium
CATCAAATCCGCCCGCGTCCGCATCGATGCCGTGCGCCTCGTGTGGAAGGCCCCCGCGGTGTAGTCAGTTCTGGTATCCCACGTAAAGCCAGGCCCGCTGGTTCTGCTCGCTCACCGCCAACGTGATCCATTCCACGCTTTGGTCTTCGGGTCCATCGCTGAAGGTTCTGGAATAGCCTTTCGTCGCCTCCGGCACCGCCATGCCGCCAGTCAGGGGGCGTTCTGAGAAGAAGACATCCCTCCCCAAGGATCTCCTTAGGTCGACTTCCTTGTTTTCCTGAAGCCCCAGCGACGATGCGATTCGCGCAGCATCGGCAGGCGTCACACGGAAAGAAAACAGCCAGCGCCTGGCGAGAAAGGAATTGAAACCCACGCCTTGGACGTCCGAGACCAATCCATCTGCGGTGGGCACTCGATTCACCAGCCGCACCCGCGGAATTCCGACACGCAAGCCACCCACAACACACATCGCGAGCAGCAAGGAGCCAACGGCAAGGATCACCCTCGGACCCAGCCATCCCGGAAAGCTGCGCCGGTCGTGGAGCCACGATGCCACCAAAGCCCCAATGATACCCAATGGCACGACAATCACCGCCACGGCCCCGGTCATCATGAGAGCCCAAATGGCTCCGAGTTTCCGGAACTCCGGCGTCGATTGGGTCTGCCATGCGTAGAATGCCATTCCACCCAGTATCATCCCGCACGCTGCCAGGATGGCAGGACCGGGGTTACCGGATTTTCGAGCTTCCGTCGTCATGGCACCTCTTCGCCTTGCTCCATTACTGCTACCGGCGCTGCGTCTTCGTCAAAATCCTCCCCGACCCCCGAGCGGTGCTGAAGTCCGTCGGCCTCGGAAATCCCGGGTCGGCGCTGCACACCACCAGTTGCCTCCCCTCGATCCGGTAGATCCCGCGAATCGTCGGCAGCTCGTGGTCGTAGAAATCGATCATCTTGGGAGTCGCCTTATCGTCCACCGCATACCACTCGTATCCTTTGTTTCCGCTGATCCAGTGCCGGTTGTGCTGGAAGTAAAACACGAACCCATTGCGGCCTGCCATCGCCTTTCCGTCCCGCTCGCAGTAGGTCACGGTCCACTCGCCGTCCAGTTTCTTGTAGTCCCCGGTCGCCGGCCCCTCAAGCGGTGCCACCACCGGACCCGTGTGAGGATCCACGGAAACACACGAACAGGCCAAAACCGGAACCACCACCGCCAGCACTCGGAAGACCGACTTCATGCGACATCTTCAATCCCCCGCACATCCACCTGACAACTCCAATCTCACCCGTCAGGGCTCCCTCATTTGAACCGCCGCCCCGGTAGCCGGAGGCCCGGACTGCGGCAGCCTGCTGCCGCTCAAAGCCAGCAGCCCTGCTGCGGGGAAGCACGGGAAGACCGAAAGCACAACAAACCGAGCGAAACGGACGAAATTCGAAGGAGTCGAGGGCGGATCGCCCCTACCCACGCTGCCGCGCGGCTCCTTGCCTTCAAGCACTTCCAGAATGAGTGCCCCCTGACTCACCCGTTCCCGGCGGTGCGCCGCTCAGGGTAGGTCACCCCCTCCTGGTCATCGATCGTCAGGTGCCCCGCTTTCAGCAATTCCGCCACTACCTTCTCGCCATCCGCATCGCTCGCGTTCTTGCCGAGCAAGCACTTGGCATGGCTCACCAGCGTCGCCTTCTTCTTCGGGCGGTTCTTCGCGGACTTCGTCAGGTTCACCAGGAACTTCACCGCCTCGTGCGATAACAAGGGAGGCTTCTCCGTCCAGCCATTTGCCGGAACCTTGGCCGCACCATTCGCGACCGTGCCGCCGTTTGGAGCGTCCCCGCTTCTCAGCGCCGTCGGCATCTCCAGCCCTTGCCAGCTTGAGTGCCGCTTCACCTTCACGTGGCGCGCCTTCAGCAACTCCACCAGCGAGTCGAAGCCCTCGTCGCCGGTGATCAGATGAAAATACGCCTTCGGGTCGGTCTGCACGGCCTGCCCGAGATGATAGGCCAGCACGAAATCCAGCGCGTTCTTCCCCGGCTTCGGGCTGCGGATCATCTTCACCGCCTGCGAATGCTCCAGCAACCGCTCGACCACCTCCACATCCAGCTTCTTGTTCAGCGGCCCGAGGAAGAGATGAACGATGTAGTTCTTCCGCCCCAACACGCGCGGGTCCACTTTTTTCACGTTCTCGAGGTCCACGAAGACGTGGTTCACCGGCTGATAGAGGGGGGCATCGGGTTGCATGGGTCCAAACGGCATCTAACATATGCTTCTCCGCAATGCCAGCCCGGACTTTCCCGAGAGCCTGCCTGATAAACGTAGCTGGGGCATCTTGCCCCAGTCCGTTGAAGGGGCGTCCCGCCCCTTCCCTCGGCTCCGAGCGCCAACGGCGCAAGCCCCCCGGGAGCGCCGGTCGCCTCTCCCTCGTAGCCCGCAGGGCGAAGTGGGATCAGACCGGCCCGAATGGTCCTTCGTAGCCCGCCTGAAGACCGGCGCTCCCCGGATCGGGACCAGGATGGATAGGATGAATGGGATAAGAATGAACGCCGGCGCCGAACCTGATGGTCAAGTGGATGAATCTGAAAATCCGGCTGTTATCTGCGTCCATCCCGTTCATCTGCGGTTGAGTTCCTTCAGCAAAACTGACGGAGAGCCTGTTAGAGCTGGTCCGCCACCGCCTCGGCGATCGGGGCCACGGGAACGGTGGTTTCCTCATGGCGGATCCGCCGCGAGACGCGGAAATCAGCCTGGAAGACCTTGCGCTCCAATTCACGGATCGTTGCCGGGTCGGAAAAGGCGAGGTTCAGCTCGCGGTTGATGCGCATGCTTAGGATGTCGAGGTTCGCCGAGCCGACCTGCGCCCAGCCATCGCAGAGGGTGACCTTCATGTGGGTCATCTTCGGGTAGCGATAGACCTTGGCCCCGGCCTCGATCAGCCCGCGGGCAGTGCCGAGATTGCCGGCGTCCATGATGCCGGAGTCGCCGCGGGCGGGCAGGATCACCCGGACATCGACCCCGCGGCGGGCTGCGGCCTCCATCTCCCGGGCGATGTCGTCATGGGCGAAGTAGGGCGTCTGGATCCACACCCGCTTCCGCGCGGCGCGGATGCCTAACAGCGTCGCCTTCAGGATCTGGTTCTGGCCGGCCGCGGCATCGGTGCGCAGGATCCGCAGCGGGATGCCGCCATTGACCGGCGCGGGAGGATGGAAGAACGCCGGCCGGCGCAGCATCGCGAGGTCCCCCCACGGCCCGGCCTTCCGCCACGCCCGGCTGAACTCGCGGGCCAGGCTGGCGACGATCGGCCCCTCGATTTTCACCATCAGGTCGTGCCACTCCGAGTAGTACTCGCGACCCATGTTCATCCCGCCGATCATCGCGACGCGGCGGTCGAAAACGAGCAGCTTGGTGTGGTCGCAGACGAGCCAGGGATTGAGCGAGCGGCGGACGCGCACCTCCGAGCCGCTGGAGAGATAGCTGGCGATATCGGCCGGCGGCGTGAAGCCATCCGGGCGCGGCGTCTCGGGGGCCGCCTTGTGGGCGAAGGCGCTGCCGAGATCGTCGAAGAGCACGCGCACCGGCACCGTTTCCGCCTTCGCCTTGAGGCGGTCGGCATACCTCACCGCGATGTCGTCGTTGTCGTAAATGAAGAACTGCAGTCGCACCGACTGCTTCGCGGCGGCGAGCTGGCGGTCGAATTCGGGGAAGAAGCCGGGGCCATCGATCAGCCAGGTGAGCTTTCCGGATTCGCGATGCGGCAGGCGCCGGCGATCCAGCAACCGCTCGAATTCCTCCGTGCCCGGCACCTCGGCCGGCTGCGGCAGCCCGTCGGTGGTAAGCGGCAAATTCCCGCTGATGATGGCCAACGGCCGGTGCCACAGCACCGCGAGGCCGGTGCGCACGGTGGTGTAGGGCTGGCGGACCGTGGACACCGCGGTCGCGCGCACGGTAGTGGCCAGGAGCTGGGCGTTGCCGGTCGCCGAGTCGCTCGCCTGCGGCAGGGTTTCGGCGGAGCGGTTGGCGAGCGACCCGCAGGCGGAAAGCAGCAATGGAATCACGGGCCAAACCATCCGGATCGCTGCATGCCGCTTGGGGGAGTCCATCATCTTTATAATGAACCCGCCGCGCCTCATCTGGCAAGCGAGGGATTTGTTGGAAAAGCGGTGGGGACCAGCTGGCGGGCGCGCGCGAAGGCGCGGGAGGGAAGAATCTTTCTCGCCCCCGAGCCGCCTCCATGGCCCGTGGCGGGCCTGCCACGCATTCGGCTTCCCGCCCCGGCATCCCGGCTGCTTCACTGGCCGCGCCGATGACCGAACCGCAGCCGACCCGCGAACAGCTCCGCCTTGAGGGCTTCGAATTGATCGATGACACCCTCGCCTTCCTGATCGGCTGCCTGGGGGATGCCCTCAAAAGCCTCGGCGAGGACGCCCTGCTCCCCTACCTGCCGTGGTCCGGCACCGTGCCCGACGAACATCCGCCGGAGGGCACCCAGCAGCTTTACTCGATCGGCTTCCAGCTCCTGAACATGGTCGAGGAGCGCGTGGCCGCCGCGATCCGCCGCGAGCGCGAAAAGGCGATCGGCGCCGACTCGATCCGCGGGCTGTGGCCGCGCGCCCTCCGCGACATGGCGGCGCTCGGCCTGGGCCCCAAGGAAATCCTCGAAGTGCTGGCAGACGTCGATGTCCAGCCCGTGCTCACCGCCCACCCGACCGAGGCGAAGCGCGCGTCGGTCCGCGAACGTCACCGCGCGCTCTACGAGGAACTGGTCCGCAACGAATACCCGAAATACACCGACCGCGAACGCCGGCGCATCCGCGAGCGCATCGTGACCGCGCTCGAAACGCTGTGGCGCACCGGCGAGATCCACCTCGTCCGCCCGGACATTTTCCGCGAGCTGCGCGACGCGATCCACTACCTGCGCGACCTCTTCCCGTCCGCGCTCAATCGGCTCGACCTGCATTTCACCGAGGCGTGGCGCGATGCCGGCTTCCCGCTGGAAATGCTGCGCGCCGCCGGGAATATCCCGCGCCTGTCCTTCGGCTCGTGGATCGGCGGCGACCGCGATGGCCATCCGCTCGTCACACCCGAGGTCACGGCAAAGACGCTGGAAATGATGCGCCGCGCCGCCTTCCAGCTTCTCAAGCGCGAGATCGAGCAATCCGCCGGCCAGCTCACGCTTTCCCGCCAGCTCAATGAAATCCCTGATTCGCTCGAGCGGCGGATCGATGAAATGACCTTCGCCCTCGGCGACGACGACGTGGTGATCGACCTCCACGACCGCCATCACGAGGAGCCATGGCGCCACTTCGGCGGCCTCATCGCCGCGCGCCTGCAACGGCAGATCGATGGTTTGGACGGCTACAAGTCACCGCAGGAACTCGATGCCGACCTCGAGCTGTTGGCCACGGGCATCCGCGGCACCGGCTGCGCGCTGATCGACGAGCAGATCCTCCGCCCGCTGCGGCAGAAGCTGGAGATCTTCGGCTTCCACCTCGCGCTGTTGGATGTCCGGCAGAATTCCGAATTCCACGACAAGGCGATCGCGCTGCTGCTGTCAGCCTCCGGCATTCCGGAAGGCGATAGCTGGGCGACGTGGCCGGAGGAGAAACGCCTGGCCTTCCTCAATGAAGAGCTGAAGTCGCCGCGCCCGTTCATGCACGATACCGCGCGCATCGGCGGCGAGGCGGACCTGGTGCTCGATTGCTATCGCGTGCTGGTGAAGCATCGCGCCGAGTGGGGCGATGCCGGCCTCGGCGCGCTAATCGTTTCGATGACGCGCCAGCTTTCCGACCTGCTCGGCGTGTTCCTGCTCGCCCGCGAGGCCGGCCTGATGGAGCACGATGCCGATGGCTCGTGGTGCGCGCTCGAAGTCGTGCCCCTCTTCGAAACGATGGACGACCTCGACCGCTCGCCCGGCATCCTCGGTCCCTTCCTTGAACACCCGATCACGCGGCGCACGAATGAAAAGCGCGCCGGCACCGGCAAGCCGAGCCAGCAGGTGATGCTCGGCTACTCCGACTCTAACAAGGACTGCGGCATCCTCGCCGCGCAATGGGCGCTCCATCGCGCGCAGGAGGCCTTGACCAAGACCGGCAATGACCACGGCGTGAAGCTGTGCTTCTTCCACGGCCGCGGCGGCACCATTTCCCGCGGCGCGGGCCCGACGCATTGGTTCATGGCCTCGCTGCCGCATGGCGCGATGAGCGGCGAGTTCCGCATGACCGAGCAGGGCGAAACGATCGCCCAGAAATACGCGAACCTCGCCAACGCCACCTACAATCTCGAGCTCCTGCTCGCCGGTGCCGCGATCACCACCGCGACGCACCGCCACACCGCGCCGAAGGCCGATCCCGCCGAGCCCTTCCTTCCCTTCCTCGCGGAAAAGAGCCAGCAGGCCTATCAATCGCTGCTCCGCACCGAAGGCTTCATCGACTTCTATCGCCAGGTCACGCCGATCGATGCGCTGGAAAACTCCCGCATCGGTTCCCGCCCCGCGCGGCGCACCGGCAAGAAGGGCCACTCCATCGCCGACCTCCGCGCGATCCCGTGGGTCTTCTCGTGGACCCAGGCGCGCTTCTACCTGCCCGGCTGGTTTGGCGTCGGCTCCGCGTTGGAAGCGCTGCAGACCACCACGCCCGGAGAGTTCCAGGCGCTCAAGAAGGCGCTCCGGCACTCCACCTTCCTCGGCTACGTCTTCACCAACGTCGAAACCAACCTCGCCTCCGCCAACCTCGACCTGATGCACGAATACGCCGCGTTGGTCGAGGACTCCGCGCTGCGGACGAAGTTCATGGACATCATCGTCGCCGAGTTCCACCGCACGCGGGATTTGTTAGAGAGCCTCTACGACGGCCACCTCGACGCCCGCCGTCCGCGCATGGCGAAGACGCTGGCGATCCGCGAGGCACCGCTGAAAACGCTGCATCGCCAGCAAATCGCCATCCTCCGCGAATGGCGCGGCTTGGTGGCCGACGAGAAGGAAGCCGAGGCCGAAGCGATGTTCCCGAAGATGCTTCTTTCCATCAACGCCATCGCCTCCGGCCTGCGCACCACGGGCTGACCTTTCCACCACGGGCTGACCTTTCCACCACGGGCTGACCTT
>CBKZPU010000242.1:0-7065 GCA_966696705.1 uncultured Verrucomicrobiaceae bacterium
GCCCCAGGTTGACGATGGATGAGCGATGGCCGCCTGAAGGGCGGCGATGGGGCCGTTGAAACCATACGTTTGATCCTTCGTGCCCCATCCCGCCCAATTCAGGGCGGCATCATGCGGGCCTATAGACCTGGGGCTGCGCTATCGCTTGCCCCAGGCTATTTCATCGCCGCGCCTTTGGCGCTAAACACGTGCCCGGCCGTTGGCCGGGGTTGAGGAATCTCGCCCCGATGGTCCTGTAGGAGAAGTAGCCTCACTCATCCTCCATTTCCGATTCCGCGCAGCAGGAGCCGCGGGCGTGGAGGCAGGACTCGCACCAGCCGGTGCCATCGATGACGATTACGGCTTCGCGGCCACAGGTGGCGCAGGCCTGGTCCTTGAGGTCGTCCGGCTTGGGCTTTGCAGGTTCGGCCTTCATGGCGGAAATTGCGGAAACTCCTGAAAAGGCAGTTCGAGAACAACGAAAGGAGCGAAATCTCGCGAAAGAAAGGCAGGGAGTCTCTTCTTCAGTTCGTTTCGATCGTTTCGTTGTCAACTTCTACCGCCACAACGGACTTTCAAGGCTACCCCTACTTCCGCCCGCGGATGGATTCCAGTGCCCGTTCGATGAGCATCTTCATCTCGGCATCCGCCTCGGGCAGCGCCTTTTCCAAAACCGGCACCGACTTGGCCGTGCCGACCCTGCCTAACAGGCGGACCGCCGACATCCGCTGGGTCGTGGTGGTTTCCGGAAAACGGGCCAGCACCTTGTCCTCGATCGCTTGGCCGAGCGAGCCGTAGCTTTCCTCCCACTTGTTGGGATCGAGCAGCCACAGGCGATCGAGCAGGGGGATCGCGGCCATGTCCTTGCGCTCTGCCAGAAACTCCACGAGCGACTGGGCGACCTCGCCGCCGGCCGGGATCTTCTCCAGCACGCCGCGCACGATGTCCTCCATGCCATCGCCCGGCTCGCTCCACTTTGGCAGGGCCTTGCCGATCTCGAATTGGAGCGCGAAATCGCCCTCCTCGATCAGCTCGCCCATGCGCTTGACGATGTCCTTGCGGTAAAGCTTGGGCTCGACCGGGGCGAGGCGATTGACGGCACGGCGGGCGCGCTCGAGGTCGATGCTTTCCAGCTCGCGCTTGTTCAACCCATAGAAGGCCGGGTCCGCGGGATCGGTCAGCTTGTCGAGCGGCCCCTCCTGGAAGCTGTTGTTGTCCACGACCACCTCGATGATCCGCAGTTCATCGGACGGGCGGCGGACCTCGCCGAAGCGTTCGCACAGGCGGGCCAGCTCGTTGAGGTCTTCCTTCACGCCGGTCAGGACCATCAGGTAGTCGCCGGAGCGCGGATACATGTGTGAGCTGGGATCGGCGCCGGAGTTGCGGACGATGTAGTCGCGCACCTGGAGGCGGTGGAATTCCCGCAGGCCGCGCAGCCAGAGGCCGGCGGCGTGGGGATCGGTTTCGAGGGCGCGAGCCACGGGATCGTAAACGACCTGGCGCTTCAGCGCTTCGAGGGTCTCGTCCTTCGCGGGCGGTGGCTCGACCGCGACGGGAGGGCCGGCGGAGGGGACGTCGTCCGCGGTGCTCGTTCCGGCCCCGACGACCGTGGCACCGTGGGTGAACACGAAGGGCAGCGACAGCAAGCCGGCGGCCGTGGCGATGGCTCCGACCACGGCCCGGCCGCGCGCGCGGGGATTTGCGGCGATCAGCAGCGCGCCGGTGACCACGGCGGAAAAGCCGGCCAGCATCAGCCGTTTGGATTGCGAGGTGCCGTAAAGCACGCCGCCAGGGGAACCGCCGAAGATCAGCATGAGGGCGATGATCACCGCGATGATCACCGCGCTGAAACCGAGGACCAGACGCAGGGGCGAGGTCGGCTCGATCGCCCGGTGGACCGGCTCGGGCGCGTATTGGATCGTCTGGAAGGTCGATTGGGGCGGAGCCGAACTCTTCGGCACGCGCGAAAAGGTATCCAGGGCCGATGCGCGGCGCTCGCCGGGATAGAACTTCTTGGCGCGGACCACGACCTCGTCATTCACGCGGAAGCGGTGCTCGCAGGTGCCGCACTCGACCATGCGGTCGCGCAGTTCCATGCCCACCTTGAAGCGTTGGCCGCATCCGGGGCACCGGATGGAGAGCTTTTCCGCGTCGGGGTGTGGTTGATCCATGTCCCGCAAGTTTGGCGGATAAGCCGGGCAATGCAACCCGGTAGAGCCAATCAACCGTTAGACCGGCTGCCGCTCGCGCCGAAGATGGACCGCGACGCACTCGGTATCCGGCAGGATGAACTTTTCCACGGTCACCTCCACCGCGGTCACGACCGGGAATTCCAGCACCAGACCGGCCACATCCGCCGCCAAGGTCTCGATCAGGCGGCGGGGCCGGGACGAGGCCAGGTCCTGGATGGAGGAAGCCAGCGCGGCGTAGTCGAGGGTGCGGGAAATCTCGTCGGCCATCGCGTGAAAGGGTGACGATACCGACAACTTCACGCTCACCCGGAGTTGCTGGGGCAGAGCGCGCTCCTCCTCCGGCACGCCGATGTGGCAGCTCACCTTGAGGCGGCGGATTTCGATTTCGTGGAGGTCGGCCATGGCGGGTGTCGGGATAGTGAAGGGGAACAACGAAACGAGCGAAACGAACGAAATTCAAAAGACACTTGGGAGGGCGGCCGGGACGGAAAGGTTCGGGATGGCCGCCGCTCGGTTTTCCAATTTCGTCAATTTCGCCGATTTCGTTGTTCCATCATCTTTCACACCGGATGCTCGATCAGCCCTTGGTTGAGCGCCTCGACCAGCAGCGTGCGGGTCGGGCGGTTGAGGTCCAGGCCGAGGGCGGCGGCAGGGGTGACCCAGCGGTATTCCTGGGCCTCGTCATTGAGGCGGACTTCGCCGGGCTTGGTGCGGGCGACGTAGTTGAGCAGCAGGAAGTGCTCGGGGCGCTGGAACTCGGCGGAGTCGATGCAGTCCTGCACCAGCACGAAGCACGGGTCGGTGATTTCCAGGCCGGTTTCCTCGCGGGTTTCGCGGCGCAGGGCATCGAGCGAGCTTTCGCCGCGGCGGATCTTGCCACCGGGGATGCCCCAGCGGTGGCCCCACTTGTGGGTGCGCACCATCAGCAGCTTGCCATGGCCATCGTGCAGCAGCGCGCCGACGGTGGCAACCGGCCGCGGCTTCCAGCCGGGTCGTTCCAACAAACGCCGCAGCACCGCGAGATCCGGCACGGTGAGGTCCGGCCGCGCCTCGGACAAAGGACCGGCATGGGTGTAGCCAGTGAGCACGGCGATCGAGGTGAGGTTGCCGTGGCGCGCGGTGTCGATGTCGTGCGTCATGTCGCCGACGAAGGCGCTTTCCTCGGGCACCAGCCGATGGCTTTCGAGGAGGCCGAGGATGCGCTCGCGCTTGTCGAGCACGCCCGAGTAGGTCGCTTCGAAAAAGTCCGCGAGTCCCAGATCGACGAGCTGCGCGTGGAAGGCATCGCTATCCATGCTGGTCAGCACGAAGCAGCGAACGCCGTGGTCGCGACACCACTCGAGCTTCTCGCGGGCGTGGGGCAGGATCGTCACCGGCGCGGTCGATGCGGAGAAGGCCTTGCGGAAATGCACCTCCAGCTCGGCGAGCGGCACACCGGGGATCATTTCCTCGTAGAAGCCGGCGTAGGGCAGCCGGAAGCGCAGGCGGAAGCTCTCGCGGTCGAGCGGCTCCTTGCCGTAGATTCCGAGCACGTGGTTGGTCGCCTCCAGCACCGGCGGGAGATCGTCCACCAGCGTGCCGGACCAATCGAAGATCAGATTGCGAAACATGGAAATGGGGTCAGCCGACGTTGAAGCGGATGCTCTTCACGATGCCGGGGCCGGCGGCTTCCTGGACTTTTTGCAGCAGCACGGCGCGCGTCTGCTCCAGGTGGAAACGCATGGCCGGTTGCAGCACGTGAAGCGTGAGGCAGCCGCCTTTCAGCGAGACCGGAGTGGCGTGGCGGGCGACGAAATCGCCGGCGACTTCCTTCCACATCTCGCGCAGGCGCTCCTCATCGATGCCCTCGGTGGCACCGGCCTGCTTGAGGATGTTGGCCAGGAATTCCTTCGGCAGGTGCAGCCGCTCGTCCAGATGGGCAGGCTCATCGCCGCCCCGCCAATCCCGGAGCACCGCGCGACGGATCGCTTCGAGCCGGGATTCCTTGGCCATGGTTTTCGGGATCAGTCTTCGCCGTCGTCGCCGATGGCTTCGACCGGGCAACCTTCCATTGCCTCGCGGCACTGGGCGCGCTCCTCGTCGTTTTCCGGCTGCTTGTACACGTACGAGTAGCCTTCGTCGTCGGAGCGGGTGAAATTGTTGGGCGCGGTCTCGCGGCACAGGTCGCAGTCGATGCACTGGCTATCGACGTAGAATTTGCCTGCGACGTTTTCCCGGTTCTTGTCTTCGCGGTCGGCCATTTGTGGAGAGGAAGTGCTGCTGGCGAGTGCATCGCGCCGCCGGGTCGCGCATGCAATCCCTTTTTGCCGATTCGCGGGGAGACCTGCCGCGGGATTTTTAACCGCCAATGGACGGGAATGGACGCGAATTTCCGGAAACCCGGCTGCCGGGGTCCGTGGAAGTGCTGCGCTTGGGTTGTTGAGGAGGGAGCCACAGATGGACGCAGATGAACACAGATGGACGAGGCGTGGGTAGGGACGATCCGCCCTCGACTCCTTCGAATTTCGTCCGTTTCGCTCGTTTCGTGGTTCTTCAAGTCTCCCGATGCTTCCCCGCAGCAGGGCTGCTGGCTTTGGGCGGCAGCAGGCTGCGCGCAGTCCGGGCCTCCGGCTTACTGGGACGGCGTTTCAAAATGAGGGCGCCCTGCCGTGGCCATGGTTTCCACTGGCCAAGAGCGGGCGCGATTCCTAAACCGGGGGCCACCCTCATCCATGTCCGCGGAACCACCCAATCCTTCCGGCTTGCCGGGCCGCAACCGCCCCCAACTTTCGGATCTCTCCCGGGAGACCACGGAGGATGATTTGTGGAATCTCGACGAGGAGCCCCCGGCCGCCCGGCCCCGCCAGGCGAAACTGACCCCGCCGCCGCCAGCACCGGAACCCAAGGAACCCAAGGAACCGGAGGCCGGGCCGGAAGCGGCACCGGAAGCCGCCGCCACTCTGGAGTCGCCGATGCCGCGTGGCCTCACCTCCCCGGTCAAGCCGCTGACACCCCGGCCCCCGCAGCCGGACGAAATCGGCGAACTGGACGCGGACGAACCGGAATTGGGGCACCGGCCCAAGGCCCCGTCCACGGACGAGGTCGTCACCCTCACCAGCCCCATCGATGAAGAGCCGGCGGCGGAGGAAAAGCTTGCCGCACCCGCGGTGACCGCCGCCCCGGAAGCTCCCGCAGCAGCGGTGGAAACGCCGGAGAAAGCAGCGCCACCGGCCGAACCGGAACCTGAGCCCGAGCTTGAGACCAAGGCTGAGGACGTTGTGGCGGAGCAGCCCGCCAGCCCAGCCCCGCGGGAAAACCGTCCGCGCGGTGCCGCCACGGCGGTCGCCCCGGGCAGCCTGCCGCACCCGCGGCTGAATCGCCGCGAGGTCATCGGCATCGCCTCCTTCGCCGTGGTGGTGATGATCGCCGCGGTGTGGGTGCTGAGCCATTTCTTCGGCCAGCTTTCCTTCACCCGCGATTCCGACCACCGGCCGGATTACCCGCTGAAGGGCGAACTCGCCCGCGTCGTCTCCGCCGCCACCTTCTGGCGCGAGCCGGTCCGCAGCGGCGACAACCGCGACGTCGCCCGCCGCGAGGTCGTCCTGATCCCGGTGCTCGAACTCACGCTGGACCCGGAGCACTCGGGCGGCGGCGCGCTACGCGTGATCTTCCGCAATGGCGAAGGCCAGCCGGTCGGCGACCCGATCAGCCGGTCATTCGGCGCGGGGCGCTTCGAAGCCAACGACAGCTCCACCATCGCCTTCGCCGCCACCGATGGCTTCACCTCGGACGGCGACTTCCAGGCCTACCGCACCGGCAAGGGCAAACTCTGGACCGCCGACGTGCTCGAAGGGCCGCCCGGCGACAGCCCGGCCAGCGCCTACAAGAAGCTTTCCTCGATTCCCATTCTTCCCGAACGCCGTTGACCATGCCCGACACCAATGTTCCCCCGCTTGTGCCCCGCGAAGGCTGGCACGTGATGCACCTCTTCTATCAGATCGACCACGCCCAGTGGGCACTGCTTGGCGATGACGAGAAGCGCGCCGCCAAGACCCGGCTCACCGAGCTGGTCCAGGAAATCCGCGCCACCAAGGACACCCACCTGCTGACCTTCGCGATCGCGACGCCCAAGGCGGACATCGGTTTCATGCTGCTCACCCCGGACCTGCAGGTGGCCACCGGGTATGAAAAGCAGCTCACGCTTTCGCTCGGCCCGGAGATCCTCAGCCCGGCGTATTCGTATCTCTCGATGACCGAGAGTTCCGAATACACGACCACCTCCGCGCAGTACGCGGCGGACACCTTGATCGGCGAGAAGGGACTCACCGAGGGCAGCCCGGAGTTCCAACAGGCGATGACGGAATTCGAGGAGCGCATGGCGCACTACCTCAAGCACCGCCTGTATCCGGTGCTGCCGGATTGGCCGGCGATTTGTTTCTACCCGATGTCCAAGCGCCGCACAGGCGCCGACAATTGGTACTCGCTGCCCTTCGAGGCGCGCCGCGAGCTGATGGGCGGCCACGCCCGCACCGGCCGCGCGTATTCCGGGCGCATCCTCCAGCTCATCACCGGCTCGACCGGCCTGGATGAGTACGAGTGGGGCGTGACGCTGCTCGCCAAGGACACCATCGACATCAAGTCGATCGTCTATGAGATGCGCTTCGACGAGGTGTCCGCGCGCTATGCCGAGTTCGGCGACTTCTACATCGGCATGCAGTTGCCGTTGGATGAGTTGTTTCGAAGGGTGTGTTTGTGATTCGAGCAGGAAGGCTCCGAACCTCGCACCTCTTCAGGGCCAACGGCCCGAGATCCCTCAGCCCCGGGCATCGCCCGGGGTTTTTCGTGCGGAGGGATGGCGGCCTGAAGGGCCGCGAGACGGGAGCGGTCCCTTCAATCCCAAACGTACCGTTCATCG
>CBKZPU010000243.1:0-7040 GCA_966696705.1 uncultured Verrucomicrobiaceae bacterium
CGCCGGGCTTCGGTGGCTCGGTGAAATCCTTCGACGCGACCGCCGCGAAAAAAGTTCCCGGCGTGCGCGAAGTCGTGCAAGTCCCCACCGGCATCGCCGTGGTGGCCGATCACTTCTGGGCCGCCAAGCTCGGCCGCGACGCGCTGAAGGGGGAGTGGAATCCCGGCCCCGCGCTCGATAGCGCCGCGATCCTTGAAGAATTCCGCAAGCTCGCCGCCACCGATGGCACCGTCGCCGCGCAAGCCGGCGACCTGCCCGCCGCGAAGGGCCCCAAGACCATTGAGGCCGAGTTCCACGTCCCCTACCTCGCCCATGCGCCGATGGAACCGCTCAATGCCACCGTCCGCATCACCGGTGACAAGGTCGAGATCTGGACAGGCACCCAATTTCAGACGCTCGATCAACAACTCGCCGCCAAGGCCGCGGGCGTGGAGCCGTCGCAGGTCGAAATCCACACCACCTTCCTCGGCGGTGGCTTCGGCCGTCGTGCGAATCCCACGTCGGACTTCGTCACTGATGCCGTCCACGTCGCCAAGGCCGTGAAGCAACCGGTCAAGGTCGTCTGGACTCGCGAGGACGACATCCGCGGCGGCTACTATCGACCCGCCTTTCTCCACCGCGCTTCCATCACGCTCGATGAAAGCGGCATGCCCGTCGGCTGGAAGCACACGCTGGTCGGCCAATCCATCCTCGCCGGCACGCCCTTTGAAGCCATGATGGTGAAGGATGGCATTGACGCCACTTCCGTCGAGGGCATCGCCGATTCGCCCTATCTGAAGTCCGTCCCGAATCACCGCGTCGATCTCCATTCGCCGAAGCATCCCATCACCGTGCTGTGGTGGCGTTCGGTCGGCCACAGCCACACCGGCTTCGTCATGGAAAGCCTCATCGACGAACTCGCCCACGCCGCCGGCAAGGATCCCGTCGAATATCGCCGCGCCCTGCTCAAGAACCACCCGCGCCACCTCGCCGCGCTCAATCTCGCCGCGGAGAAATCCGGCTGGGGCAAGTCCCTGCCCGAGGGCCATTTCCACGGCATCGCCGTGCATGAGAGCTTCGGCAGCGCCGTCGCCGAAGTCGCCGAGGTTTCCGTCTCCAAGGACGGCATGCCCAAGGTCCACAAGGTCACCTGCGCCATCGACTGCGGCATCGCCGTCAACCCCGATGGCGTGAAGGCCCAGATGGAATCCGGCATCGTCTTTGCCCTCGGGGCGGTCCTCCACAGCGAGATCACCTTCGCGAAAGGCACCGTCAAACAAAACAACTATCACGACTACCAAGTGGCCCGCATGCACGAGAGCCCGCTCATCGAAACCCATATCGTGCCCAGCACCGAAAAGATGGGCGGCGCCGGCGAGTGCGGCGTCCCGCCCCTCGCTGCCGCCGTCTGCAACGCCATCGCCGCCGCCACCGGCAAGCGCGTTCGCGAGCTGCCGCTTCGCCGCCTCTCCTGAAATCAGAACCAGGACGGATGGGATGGATAGGATCTTCAGGATCATCCGCCCCGCCGTCCCGGTTCAATACATCCCGTCCATCCTATTCATCCCGGTCCCCTTTCTTTCCATGAAGCCGAACATGATTGCCACGATTTGCGGCACCGGTGCCTTGGCCTTCGCTGGACTCGCTTTCCAGGCCTTTAGCCAGGAGGAGACCAAAACCAAAGACCCCGCTGTCTCCAAAGCCGCCTTCCGCGAGGTTTACAAGGTGCTGATGCACCCGCGCTGTCTCAACTGCCATCCCGCCGGCAATGCTCCCTTGCAAGGCGATGACAGCCATCCGCACGACCAGAACGTCACCGCCGGCCCCGCAGGCAAGGGTGCCTTCACGCTGAAGTGCGCCAACTGCCACCAGCACGCCAACCTGCCGGGAGAAAACATGCCGCCGGGCAACCCGAACTGGCACCTCCCGCCGCGCGATATGCCGATGGTCTTCGAAGGCAAGTCTCCCGCCGAACTCGCCGCCCTGCTCAAGGATCCCAAAAAGAACGGCGGCAAGACCCTTGAGCAACTCTTCCACCACGTCGCCGAGGACAAGCTGGTCCTCTGGGGTTGGGATCCCGGCGACGGCCGCACCTTGCCGCCCCTCACCCACGAGGAGTTTTCGAAGCAATTCCGCCTCTGGCTCGACCATGGCGCGGAGATTCCCGATCCGTAGCTTTCGCGGCTCCTGCTCCGGAAGCCGCCGCGGCCACCACAGGTCGGGATATCATGAGGGCCGCGGCCTTCACGACGATCGGGAGCAGCCCCTTTCTCGCTACGGGCTGCGTGTGATCACCAGCCTTCCGAAGCGTGCCGGCTCCGTCCCGGTGGCCGTCGTGTCCTGCACCGTCACCCTTTCCCACTGCGCGTCGAGAATCTCGGTACGACCGGTGAAATCGCTCTGCCGATCGAACTGGCTAAGATTCCCGGTGAACTCGACGGCATAGGTTGCCGGCGCGGAGGATCGGCGACGGTGGAAGATCATGGTCAAGCGCTTGTCACTCCCCGTCCCAGTAACGCCAACCCACGGAAGCCCGCGCGAAGCAGGATCGGCAGGATTGATCTGCCGCAAATCGGACACCTTTGGCTCAAGACCGAGCGCATACTCGGTCAATTGGCCGAGCCCGTCCTTGTCGGTATCGAGCGTGTCATAATAGTTATAGGGATAGATCCCGCGCTCGGAGGCCCAATAATCGTAGGTGTCCACCCAGCGGTAGGAATGCCAATCCGAACGCGTGCTCGTGGCACCGAATTCGTCAATCACCGCATTCTCCTTCAACCTCACCGCCATCTTGTAGGCGTCCGGCTTCAGCGTGACGGTGTAAGTTGCGCCACCCCCGGAGATCGAGGTCACCTGACCCTCCATTGTCTCGAAATCATCGAGCGTCAGGCCGGTCACCGGAGAGGTGAAGCGAATGGTCGCCGTCCGGGTCGGCTGGGATGAAACAAACGTGCCACTCCATAGTGCGAATGGTCGCTCGGGAATCAACATCACCCGGTCGAGCCGCGTGCCGTCTTCCGCTGCAAATATCTCAAGCGTCGAACTGCCGTCGGGCAGCGCGAAGACATGATCCGCACCGGCGTCGCGTGCGAAGCCAGCATGAAACAGGCCGGAACCGATTTCCCCCGGCCCTTGGTTCGTGATCCACGGCAGAATGCTGGCACCGGAACCCGAAGGTCCCAAGCCGACGTGCAACGAGTTGCTCGCCAGGTCATCGGCCCGGGTCCATCCGCGCAGCCGGTAGTTCCCCGCATAGGGGACGTACACCGTTCTGGAGAGCCGGAGCGAGGAATCCGCGGTCGTTACCGCTCCCCGCACGCTCTCCTCGACCCACACGTAGCTCCCATTGCTTGCCCCGGGATCCATGACGGACTTGAAGCCGTACCGGGTGAAAACTTCAGCCTCCGACTCCAGAATTGGCGTGACCCGTGACCTGGATATGCTGGCGGCACTCTCCATCTGCAAGCCATTCGCCCCCATCACCGCTCCCTCCCGGATTTGAATCTGGATCAGGTTCGAATTGGGGTTCGGCACGAGAATCAAGTTCCAAGCGTCGCCATCTGGAATCAACCACTCCAAGGTGCCACCGGTGACGGTGAAATCCTCCACCGTAAGCCCGCTGCACGGCTTGTCGAAGCTGAGCCGGATTGGCAGGCTACTATAGTATGCCTTGGTCGCGGCAAACGTCGGCACGGGCGGCGTGTCCATTCCGCTCTCGATGGTCAGCATTTGGGAAGCGCGGTTGCCATAGGGACCCGGATTCACCTGGTTGGCTGGAAGAGTGACGGTGACTTGGGGTTGGCTGGCACGGATCATGGCCACATAGTAGTAGCCGTTACCCCGGAACGACGTGATCGTCCCTCCCGTGACCACGAGATGACCCGCGTAAAAACCCGTAACCTTGGAGTCGAAAACGATGGTCACCGGAAAGTCCCGCGCTGGAGTTACGGCGGCGGCACCCAGGGAACAGCGGATCTTCCGGCGACCGATGAATCCCTTGTAGGTGTATCCCTGGCTCACCGAGCCTGAAAATTGGTCGTTAGTCGCCATCAGGGTCCAGGTGATGCCATCCAGGCTATACTGCGCCGAATACATGGTGGGACGACCGTCCGAGGAATCTTGCCGTGGCAGATATCGAAGCCCGCCAATCCCGCGGACGGCTTCCAGGTCCAAGGTGATGGACTTGGGCATCGTGCCGCTGGGGTCGGTGGACCAAGCGGTCGAGGGATCCCCATCGATCACGCGGTTGGCGTTGCCCGGTGTTGCCTCGCTGGTGAAGGCCTCGACGGTCACCCCGGGAATCCTGCTGCCGGTCCCGTCGAGAACATCCAACTCGGCGACTGAAAGCAGCCCGCCGATTGCCTGGGTGCCCATGAAGCGAACATAACGAGCCTGCGGCAAGGGATCGTAATCAAATTCGCTGGAAGTCAGCCCTTCGAGGTACTCGGTCATCGCCGCCACCGCCACATCGTCCACGGCATGCTTGGCCAAGGGCGGCATCCTCACTCCCGCTTCCGTGCTCGCCGTGCGTATCAGCACCGCCGAAAGCGCCGGGTCACCCGCCTTGAGATAGCAACCGCCGGGAAGATGGAACTGCCCGCGGATGGCTTCGTTGACCAGTCCCTGATTCCTCAGCGGCGTTTGAAGGCGGGCGTCGAAGTAAGGAACCGGTCCGTCCGGCTGGTGACAGTGGGCGCAATTCGAGTCGAGATAGGAGCGCACGCGGTGCTCGAGCGGAGCCGTCTCATCGTCCACCCGCCGGGCTTCCAAGGCAGCGTCGAGTTCGGTGGTGGTCAACGACGCCGGGTAATAGTAGCCTTCGTTCTTCGTTGTCAGAAGCGATTCGCTGTTGAAATACTTCAGTTGGTTCACGAGTTCGCCGGTTCCGGGTCGCGGTACTGTTAGATTGACCTGATGGGTACGCAGTCCAAGCGCTTGCCCGGTGACGTCGCTGTGGCACTGCAGGCAGTCCGCACGTGACGGGTAGCTCCAGGTGCGGGAAGCGGTGGAACCGTCCTGCATCGTGACCGTGAACATCTCCTCCGCACCATCGGGCAAGAGAACCGCATCGGTCCCCTGCTCATTCCAGCGGTAGGTCAGGCCATACTTTCCGCCGTGGGTGGTGCATACCATGACGCGTGTCTCCAGTCGCTTCACGACGGAGGGGTTCCGCTCATCCACCGCCATCTCGAAGTGCTTCACGAAGACCGAGCCGGGCGGAAAGGTCCAATTCCCGGTTGCCGAATAGAGGATTCGCTCGGGCAACGTGCCGCGGGAGCCCCAGGTGGGCACTGCCAGCCAGCGGCGTTTCGACGCGCCATCCGACCACAGCGGACTGGCCACATCGTAGGGAACCAGCGCCGCAGACGGCACGAGCGCTGCCGTATCGCTGAATAGGCCGGTGGCCGAAAGCAGAGCCGGTGGCTGTGGCATCGCGTCGCTCTGCACCAGCTTGCGAATCGTCCCTCCGGCGTTCCCCTGGCCATTGAGCTTCAGCAGATAGATCTCTCCCGCGGCATCGGCGAACACGCCGGACACCCCGGAATAGATCCCGGTTCCCAAGTCCGGAATCATTTTCCGCACGTCTGGTGCGCCACCCTCCGGATCTAGCGTCATTTCATGGAGGGACCCGGCGATATTGTCGGCGAAGAGGAGACGGCCTTCCAGGTGGGCCGACCATTTTGCCCCCCGGTAACGTCCGGCGGACAGAACACAACCACCGTTCGTGCGGTCATAGGAATACACCGGCAGGGTCTCCGTGCCCTGCACGGAGAAGCTGTTCTTGGATTTCGGTCCCGCGATCGAGCCCTCCATGAAAGGCCACTGGTAATTGCCCCCGCGCTTGATCAGGTTCAACTCCTCGCGCGCGGCCTGACCCACGTCACCCACCCAGAGTTCACCGGTTGCCGGGTCCAACGACATCGAGTGCGGACTGCGCAGGCCGATCGCGTGAAACTCCTCGAGGACAGTGCCTCCCGTACTGAGCCACGGGTTGTCATTGGGGATCCCATAGCCTTGCGTGAAGCTGGCGGGAAAGGACGCCGGCTTGCTGGCATGGGACAATGGCTGGCGACGAATGGCGTGCGAACGCGCGGGCTTGTTGTCGACGTCGATTCTCAGGATGCCGCCGAAGAACCCGCCGTTCAGTTTTTGGGTGAGTGCATATTCGTCATTTGCCCCGCCGCCATCCCCGCAGCTCACAAGCAGATAGCCGGCGCTGTCGAAGACCATGGCTCCGCCATTGTGCCAGCGATGCGGGTCATACTGCTGGATCAGCACGTACTCGCTGGCGGGATTGATGGTCCCGGACGCCGGCTGCCACTGGAAGCGGGAAAGCCGCCACATGCTCTTGTCCGGAGCGGCATCCGCGGTGGCAGGGCGGAAATTGTAGGTGACGAAGACCTCATTGGCATGAGTGGAACCCGGCTGGCCGAATTCCGGGTGGAAGGCAACCCTGTAGAGACCTTGGTCTTCTGAAACCTGGACCGACGCCGACAAATCCAGCACCACTTGCATCTGCGCTGTGGTGGCGGCCGGATGATTGGGAAAGCGGCGGACGACCCCCGCCTTCTCGATCACCATCAACTCGTTCGTTCCAGGGATATCTCCCACCCAAATCGGATCCACAAAGGTGAGGTTCGGGAAGGCGTTTTCGGTGGTCCACCCGGAGTCGGCGGGAGCCTGCGACGGGAAGACTCCATTGAAATAAGGAGCGACCGGCACCGCGGCTTCCAGCGCGGCGCCGCCAAACAAGGACAGAGTCATGGCCCCGCCAAACAAGCGGACAAGGAAGCCGCGGCGGAGCGTGTCAGGGAACAGCATGGCCCCGTCTAGCCATCACTCCGTCGGCCCGCTATCGAAAAAATATCCGAAAGATACTCCATTCACATCACTTCCACTGATTCAACACCTCCAAAAACACCGGCAGATACCGCTGGGCCTTCGATTCACCAATCCCGGGAACCGCAAGGCCCTCGTGGATGGTTTTCGGGCGGTAGCGGCACAAGGCCTCCAGCGTCTTGTTGCTGAAGATGACGTAGGGCGGCACGTTCTCGCGCTTG
>CBKZPU010000244.1:0-7039 GCA_966696705.1 uncultured Verrucomicrobiaceae bacterium
CCAGCGGTTGCCTGATCATCGGCGACAAGGGCGTCCTCTTTTCGCCCGATGACTACGGCTCGCAGTTCTTCATCCAGCTCAAGGATGAGAAGACCTTCACCAAGGGCGACGACCACGAGGCGGTCAAAGCGGTCCCGCAAAGCATCCCCCGTTCGCCGGGTCACAACCAGGAATGGTTCGACATGATGAAGACCGGCACGCCGGCTTACTCGAATTTCGAAATCGCGGGCTATCTCACCGAGATCATTTTGCTCGGCTGCATCGCCCTGCGCGTGGGTGAAGGCGTGCGGATGGAGTGGGATGGTCCCGGCATGCAGTCGCCGAACTGCCCGCAGGCCGCGCAATTCGTGAAGCGCAACAACCGGCCGGGGTGGGCATGAAGCTTCTGCGTTAGGACGCCGTCTCAGGAGGAAGGCAGGAAATCCGCGACCACCATGCGGTGGTCACTCCGGCGCGTCGTCACCGCCGTGCAGCGCAGCGCCTTGAAGTGACGCGAATGGTGGATCTGGTCGATCCGGTGGATTGGGATGCGGCGCTGGAAGGTATTTCCCCAGCCGGTGCCGGCTTCGACAAAGGCATCCCGGAAATCCGCGCGCAGCAGGCTTTGGATGGGGTCGCCCGGCGGGGCATTGAAGTCGCCGCCGAAGAGAGCGGGCTTTCCCGGGGCGGTGTCGGCTAGAATGGTCAGCGCGATCGCCAGTTCCTTGCGGCGGGCGGCCCGGTTGATGGCATGCGTTCGCCAGCACTCGCGCTGCCACAGCCGCAGGTCGGTCGCGGCGCTCTGGAGGTGGACGTTGACTACCTCGATGTCCGTGTTGTCGGGCTTGCGCACGGTCACCTGTTGGAGCCGGTAGCCGGGCGTGGAGGGGTTCACCTCGCGGACGATTTTCCAGCGGGTGATGATGCCATTGGATGCGTAGATCCGGTAGTCGCCCCGGCCCTGATAGAGCGTGTCGGCGATGTGCCGCACCTGGTGCGGATAGACTTCCTGCAGCAGCACGATGTCGGGATCCCACCGGCGAATGTCGGCGGAAGGATCTCCGCCGATGCCCTTGTTGCCGCCGTACAGGAAGAAATTGCAGTTGAGCGAGACCACCCGCATCAGCGGCCGGCCGTCGGCAATGCCCGGCGGCCCCGGTGCGGGCGCGGATTTGCCAAGGTTGGCGATCACCCGCGCCTCATCGGCCCCGAGCAAAACCGTCATCGCCCAGATGCCGGTGACGATCAGCGACAGCGGCGCGCGCAGGAACCAGAAGGCGATGGTGGAGCAGAGCAGGCCGATCCCGCCCCACACCCAGATCGGCACCACGGTGAAGGCCGCCAGCTTGTCCGGTTGCTCGGCGAAGGCATAGACCGTCGCCATGTGCAGCAGCAGCGAACACCCGATGAGCGTCCATCCGGCACGGCGTCGGAAGCGGGACGATTTCATCGGGGAGGGAATAGCCGGCGGTTGCTGTTAAAACGGCAGCCCCATGCCGCCGGTCAGCTTTTTCATCTCTGCCGCAGCAACTTCCTTGCCTTTGTTGACGGCTTCCTGGACGCCCTTGAGCACGAGGTCCTGGAGGAAATCGACGTCCTCCGGATCGACGACTGACTTGTCGATCTTGATCGACTGCACGTCACCGGCGCAGGTGGCGACCACGGTGACCTTGCCGCCGCCGACGCTGGCCTCGACGGTGCGCTTGCCAAGTTCTTCCTGCGCAGCGGCCATGCCGGCCTGCATCTGCTGCGCTTGCTTCATGAGTTTCTGGATGTTCATGGATCTGAAATGGAGATTTGAGATTTGAGATTTGAAATTCGGGACTCCAAAGGGAGGTCATTTCTTGATCGTGGCCGCGAACATTTCGAGCGCGGTCTGGATGAGCGGGTCCTTGTAGAACTCCTCCATGGGATCGACCTTCGGCGCGGGCGGCTCGGCGGGAGCTTCCGGTTCGGGCTTCCACGGCGGGGCGTCGGAAAGAACGGGCGGCGGCGTGGGATCGAAGGACGAGCCCTCGGGCGCGTTCTCCATCATCGCGTCGAGCGAGGATAAGAACTTCTCCGATTTCGCGGGAGGCTCTTCCCGAAGTGCTTGCGGGGCGGGTGGGGAAATCTCCACGGCTTCCACGGCTTGTTCCGGTTCCTGAGCCACGAAAGGTTCCGGAATTGCCACGGGAATCGGCGCGGGAGCAGCCGGCGGGGCGGGGATCGTCACCGGCGCGTTGAGCTGGTCGGAGGCGCCGGCGAGCACCTTGATCACGTCGGAAAGCCGGACTTCGCCGAGTGTCTGGACCGCCTTGATGAGTCCGATCTCGAGATGCAGGCGTTTGTTGGACGCCCACTTCATGCGGCCCTCGGTTTCGGCGAAGACATCGATGACGGAAAGCAGGCGCTCGGCCGGATAGGCCTCGGCCGCGGCTTTGAGCGCGTCCCACGTTTCGGTGGGGATGCCATCGCCACCGGTGGTGGAGTCGAGCTTGGCCACCAGCAGGGCACGGACGCAGCCGATCAGTTCGCCGAGGAGTTGGGACAGCTCGCGGCCAGCCTCCGCCTCGCGCTGGACGGTGGTGAGCGCGGCAGGCGTGTCGCGGGCTAGCAACCGGCCAATCACGGACGCCACGGTTTCTCGCGAGGTGAAGCCGAAGACGTCCAGCACGTTCGCCTCGGTGATCGTGTCGCCGCAAAACGCGACGAGTTGGTCGAGCATCGACTGCGCGTCGCGCATGCCGCCATCGGCACCCTTGCCGATCGCCCAGGCGGCGGATTCGTCGAGGTTCACGCCTTCTTCCTTCGCGATGTGCAGCAGGTGCTTGGCGATGATTTCCGTTGGAATCGGCCGCAGGTCGAAGCGCTGGCAGCGGGAAAGGATGGTTGGCAGCACCTTGTGCGCCTCGGTCGTCGCGAAGATGAACTTCACGTGCTCCGGCGGCTCTTCCAGCGTCTTCAGCAGCGCATTGAACGCCGCAGTGGAGAGCATGTGAACTTCGTCGATGTAGTAGATCTTGAACTGGCCGCGGGCCGGGGCGAAGCGGACGGACTCGCGGATGTTCCGCACGTCATCGACGGAGTTGTTCGAGGCGCCGTCGATTTCCAGCACGTCGAGCGAGCGGCCCTCGGCGATCTCCACGCAGACCTCCTCGTCGGGATCGAAGTCGGCCTTCGGGCCGCCGGTGCAATTCAGCGCCTTCGCCAGAATACGGGCGGTGGTGGTCTTGCCGGTGCCCCGCGGGCCGACGAACAAGTAGGCATGTGCCAGTCGCTTCTGGGCGATGGCGTTTTTCAACGTCCGCACGACGTGATCCTGGCCGAGGACGTCGTCGAAGGTTTTCGGGCGGTATTTCCGGGCGAAGACCTGATAGCTCACGCGGCGGAGGGTAGGGGGGATGCCCCGGAAGGGAAGTGTGGAATCGCCACACCGCCGTCATTTGCCCGCGCTCCAGGCGGGACGGGCCCCGGCGGTGACCTCCCCGTCCAATTCCTCCATCCGGGTGGTCATCGCCGCGACGCGGTCCGGTTGCCCGGCCGCGAGGTTGCGGCTTTCGGAAAGGTCGCTGGCGAGGTCGAATAGCAGCGTCTCCGGTTCCCTGTCCTTGCCGCGGCGATGGACGAGCAACTTCCAGTCACCTTGGCGGATGCCTTCCAAGGCTCCCGTGCTCGAGTAGTGAAGGAATTCGCTCCGGGGTGAGGTCTCCCCCTTCGTCAAGGTCGTTGAAACATCGAGTCCGTCGATGGGCTTCTTGGCCTCGAACGGGTGACCTGCCAGAGCCGTCAGCGTCGGAAGCAGATCCACGGTCGAAACCAGCTCGTCCGAAGTCTTGCCAGCCGGGATCCGGCCCGGTCCCCACACCACGCAGGGGACGCGGGTTCCGCCTTCGAAGGTAGTGCCCTTGCCATCGCGGAGCGGGGCCGCCCTTCCGCCGTGGTGCCCATGGATCAGCCACGGACCGTTGTCGCTGGTGAACACCAGCAGGGTTTCCTTTTCCAAGGAAAGCTCGCGGAGCTTGGCCAGCAGCCGGCCGGTTTCGGTGTCGATGTGTTCGATGACGCACCGGTAGGCATGGCGCGGGTCGGGATCGCGGACGTCGTCCGGCACGAAGAGCGGAATGTGCGGCATACCGTGCGCCAGATACAGGAAGAACGGCTTGTCGCGTTGCTCCTCGACAAAGCGGATGGCTTCGTCCGTGTAGCGGCGGGTAAGGGTCCGCTGGTCCACTGGCAGCTCGATGATTTCCGTGTCGCGCATGAGCGGGGTGTTCCAGCGCGGCGAACTCCCGGCCGGATCGCGCCAACCTTCGTCCAACGGGATCTTCGGCTTCGTCCGGTTGTCCGGGTGACTCATGTCATTCGAGTAGGGGATGCCAAAGTAACGATCGAATCCTTGGGCTGTCGGCAGGAGTTCCGGGCGGTCTCCCAAGTGCCACTTGCCGATGCAGGCGGTGGTGTAGCCGTGGGATTTCAAGTGATCCGCCAGCGTGACCTCGGCCGGGTTGAGACCGCGCTTGTCCGCGGGGAACAGCACGCCGCGGTGCATCTCGACCCGCTTCGGGTAGCAGCCGGTCAGCAGTCCGGCACGGGACGGCGAGCAAACCGGGGAGGGGACGTGAAAATCGGTCAGCTTGAGGCCCTCGGCCGCGAGCCGGTCGAGGTGCGGAGTCTTGATTTGCGGCGAGCCGAAGCAGCCGAGGTCGTTGTAGCCCTGATCGTCGGTCAGGATTACGATCACGTTCGGGTCGCGCGCGAAGGCGAATGAGGCCGCGATTCCGGCAGCCAGGATCAGGGCGGTCAGCTTCATCAGGGCGTTGCCTAACGTCCGACCCGTCGCCAATCTGTCAGGGTGATTCCGGACGCCGCCGAAAAGAAAGCCCGCTACGCCGCCGCTCGCGAACGCCTCCACGCGCTGTGGGCCGGCGAACCGGACACCATCGCCCGCATGGCCGGGGCGGCTTGCGTGCTTCATGAAGCGATGCCGCAGGGGGTCTGGGCCGGCTTTTACCGGGTCGTCGGCGGCCAGCTTGTGATCGGCCCCTATCAAGGGACCCCCGGCTGCTCGCGGATCGGCTGGGGAAAGGGCGTCTGTGGCACGGCTTGGGCGACTGGCGAGACGCAGGTGGTGGCGGATGTGCACGAATTTCCCGGCCACATCGCCTGTGACAGCCGGGCGGAAAGTGAGATCGTGGTGCCAGTGAGGGACGGTCGCGGCACGGTGATCGCGGTGTTTGACGTCGATTCGACGGAAAAGGGGGCTTTCGATGAGGTGGACCGGGTGGAATTGGAGGCGATCTTCGCCGGTTGGGCCGCGGTGTGACGGGCCTGTCATCGGACTGGCCAGATCCTTCGGAGTGGTTTATAGACCGCGCCCATGCCGACCGAATTCAACCCCTCTGGCCTCCTGGAAAGCGGAGGGCTGATCATTTGGCTGCAGGCGGCGCTCGCGTTTTTCGGGGCCGTCTTTGTGGTCGAGCGGCTGTTTTTCTTCCACCGGGCCCGCATCAATGTGGGTGACCTGCTCGTCGGCCTGTCCAATCACGTCCGCCGCAAGGCTTACGCCGAGGCGATGCACGAGGCGGCCCGCGCGCCGGGACCGGTCGCTCGCGTCGCCCACGCGGTGCTGCTGCGCCACTCGATGGATCGCCCGGACCTGCGGGACATCGCCCAAGAGGCCGGTCAGCTTGAAGTCCCGCGGATCGAGAAAAACCTCCGCGGCATCCTCGGTGTGGCGGTTCTGGCCCCGTTGACCGGGATGCTGGGCACGGTGCTCGGTCTATTGAAAACGTTCGAGCGGATGAGCGTGAATGGCGGCCACGCTGGGCCAGCCGAACTGACCTCGGGAGTGCTTACCGCGCTGGTGACCACCGTGGTCGGTCTGACCATCGCGATCCCGGCCTACCTGTTTTACCTGTATTTCCTCGGCCGGACCAAAAGGCTTTTCCACCGGATCGAGCGTACCGGCATCGAGATGGTGAACATGATCTGCGACGCCCGCATCGACACCGGCATCGTCTCGATGCGCGATGAACTTGAAGCTCGTCGGCGCGAGGAACGGAAGAAATGAAGCTGGAATCCACGCTTCCGGAGCGGCCCGGGTTCCTGTTCGTGGTGCCGGCCTTCAATTTGTTCGCGCTGTTGCTGGTCTTTATCCTGCTCGGCGGGCAGTTCGTCAGCCAATCCGGCGTGGCGGTGGAACTGCCGGTGTCGCGCTTCCAGATGGAAAACCAGAACGACGCCTCGGTGGTGACCATCACTTCGGAGCCGCCCGGCTACTGGCTGGAGCGCGAGCCGGTTTCGCTTGGCCAGCTTTCCGAGCGCCTCGACGCCCGCCGCGGCAGCGAATCCGCCCCGGCCACCACCGTGCTGCTGCGGGTGGACAGGGGCGTGCCGGTGGAAACCCAGCGCAATGTCGCGGAAATCGCCCTGCAGAAGGGATTGCGGGTCTATTTGCTGGGGCAGCCGGAAGGGGCGGCGGAAACCCAAGAAGAGCCATGAAGAGCTTCCGCCGGGACCGCGGAATTCATTCCGCACGAACCACCCGCCAAGCCGCCATTGCGGAGTAAATTCCGCGCTCCCAGTCTATGTTCAACCTCCGCCACAAGCGCACCAGCCGCGACCGCGAATGCGGGCTCGTGTTCCAGTGGCGCCTGCCGGTGGGGAATACCGTCCGGTTCTTGATGGCCTTCGGCGTGGTGGCGTTGATCACCGCCGGACTCGCCGCCAGCGTGCGGGTAAGAGTGGGCATCGTGTCCCGTCAGCCGGAACGGCGCGGGTCGATGGTCCTCATCCCGCAGGGCAAGGAATGGCAGGCGCTTGAGATGCTGGCGCTTGAAGCCGGACCCATGCCTCGCCGCCCGGATCCCGCGGGCGATCCGGCGTTGAAAGGTTTGATCGACCGGTCGATGGCGAAGGCCCGCCTGCCGGGCTACCGCTACGAGCCAGCGCTTCGGCCCGTCACCGTTGAGATCCCGATCGCTGCGACGGACGATGAGAAGGCCGCCCTTGGCGCGCTGCCGCCGCTGCCGGTGCCCGAGCCTCCCTCTCAGAATCCGCCGCTGCCCGACCCCGCGCG
>CBKZPU010000245.1:0-7038 GCA_966696705.1 uncultured Verrucomicrobiaceae bacterium
AAGTCAGGCGGCGGCGAAGGGCAGTTGTGCACGCAACATCACTTCATGCGTTGGGCGGAAGACACGAAATCGGCGGAAACGGATGCCGTTGTCTGTGTCCGGCCGGTGTCCTTCCATCGCCTGTCGCAGGTGGTATTCCTGCCCTTGAGCTTGGAAGCGAGTTATCCCCTCAACGTTTCCTATCTCAAGCAGCACCCGTACGAATTTTTAGAAACGATGGTCGGCCAGGTGGACCGGGCCCTGCAATTTCCTCCCCATGGACTTCGATCTGGCCAGTCTTGAGACTTTCGTCCGGTTGGCGGATTGCGGCAGTTTTTCCGAGGTAGCACGCGCTCAGGAGATCTCCCAGCCGGCGGTGACCTTCCGGGTGGCGAAGCTGGAGTCCGTGATCGGGCTGCGGCTGTTCCAGCGCCATCAGGAGGGACTCCAATTGACCCGCGAGGGCGTGACCCTGCTGGAGCAGGCGCGGCGGATCTTGCGGGAGCACGAGGCGCTCGGCGTCCGCATGGCTCATTTCCTCCGCGAGGCGCGCGGCACGGTGAAGCTCATGGTGGACCGCTCCGAGGCGGGTGATCGCTTGGTGGCCGCCTTGGATGAGGGCCCGCATGCGACCGCGGCCCTTGAGGTGGTTCGTCCCGAGCCTGAAAAGGCATGGGTTGCCGCCCTCCGCGACCATGTCGTCGATCTCGTGGTCACCGGCAGTTTCCTGCACGCGGGAGATCACGCGTCGATCCAACGCTACGACCTTGAACGGCAGCGCGGCTCGACCTTGGCGTGGAATCGTGACTACTTCGACTTCGATCCCGGTCGCTTCCAGTTTCCCGAGGTGCTGCGATCCACGATCCTGGTCCCCGGCGAGTCGCTGGTTGCGGGGTATCGCCCCTTTCTGGAAAAGTGGTGCCTTGAGTCCTACGGCCTGCTCCCGCCGGACCTGCTCTCTTTCGATGACGAGGCGTCCGCCCGCGACGCCTGCATCGCCGGTCTTGGCGTGATGGTCTTTCCCGGGGATGCCGATCATCGGATGGGCTTGTCGAAGACCGGCTTGGGGATCGTGAAGACCTTCGAATTCCTGCTGCCGGATGCCTACAGCTTCTCGATTTTCGTCCGCGCCGGGGAGCGGTTGCCACTGGTGCTCGAAACTGGGATGAGGGTCCGCGAGCTTCACTTGAAGCAAGGCTGCGCCGCCTGAATGTCCAATTGTCCGGACCATTCATGAAAATCTATTAACTGATAAGGGAAAAGTTCCGGCAGCGCGTTGAGTGTTAGGGCGGGAGACGCCATGGTCGCCGGTGCATGAAATGCTGTCTCCCCCTGCATCCCCTGCTTGCCTTGGCGTTGGCTGGCACCTCCGGGCTCTCCGGCGGCCAGACGCTGGTGAATGACTCCAATTATGGTGATCTCTTCGGCCCCGGCGGAAGCGACGTGACCGTGAATCCCGCGGACTCGCTCGTCGGCCTCACGCTCGGAGGTTTGGCTTCCGGCCCGCTCGGCACGTATTGGGGCGCCGAGGCCCAAGGCGGCGCGAGTTTGAAAATTCTCGTCGGAGTAACCGAGACGGGAGCCCAAGTGGCGCTGAACAATGGCGAGCTCCAGTTCAACATCAGCAACAACGACGCCAGCATCCTCGGTGCCCTCGGCACCGGGACCAGCCTAGATTTGGATTGGTCCGCCACCGCCACCTTCGACAAGTCGGGAAGCGAACTCCTGCTGGCACCGAACACGACCTATCAACTCACCTTCGATGTCGATGGCAGCAACGGCCTGCTGAACTCGACCTTGGGAATCTTTCCCACCTTCGGCGTGGAGTTCCTGGATGGAAACGGCGATGCCGTGGATGCGGAGGGAGGCGGCACGCTGGTGAACATCATCGGCCTCGAGCTGCTCGGGATCGTCGGATCGCCTCCGCAATCGGGACGGGCCGTGGTCAATTTCCAGACTGGCGCCACCGTGGCCTCCGGGCCGGCGGGCGTCCGTTTCACGGGATCCGCCTTGGCCCCCGCGACCGTCCTTGATCTCGGCACCGAGTTCGCTTCGATCACCAATCTCAATATCGCCGTCGTTCCGGAGCCTTCCGTGCTCGGCTTGGTGGGCTTCGGAGCCTTCGCGCTTTTCCGCCGGCGCCGCGCCGTCTGATCGTCTTTACGCTCCAAGCGTGACAGCACACCGGCGGCATCGGGAGATCCGATGCCGCCGGCCTTTTGTCAGTGAGCCGATCAGGCCGTAAGCGGCGGCGGCGTGTCGCTGGCGGGAGCCAGCGGCTCGGCGGCTTTCTCCGCGGCATGGCGTCCGGCACTGGCACCCCGGCGCAGCGCATCGCGCACGCTTGAGGGCAACAGTTCCTTCGCGAAGCAAGCCGCGAAGCATGCGCCGAAGGCCGCCCCGTAAGCAATGTCATGAGCCGCCCCGGCAAGGGCGTCTTTCAGCTTAGGGGCCGCCTCCCGCGCCAAGGAACTGGCATCGTGGCGGGCGGTGTCGAACGCCTCGGAAAAGCTCGTGTAGCGCGGTGCCCGGGGCGCGGCATCCGCGGAGCGGTCGGGAGATTCTTCAAATGCATTCATAGTGGTCGTTCGGTTAGAGGATTCATGAAGCGCGCGGTGCGCGCGATGGGAATTCCAAGGCCAATTTCAACCCGGTGAGGCATTTGCCAAATCGACTTTGAATAGTTGCCGGTGCGTTGCGTCGAAGCCGCTGAATCGAAATTCATCACCATGAAAAAGCCGATCATCCTCTTGGCCGTCGCCTTGGTTTCCTTGTTCGCCGCTCCAGCCGCTGAAGCTCGCGGCTGCCATTCGCGCAGCTACGTCAGCTACCACCGCTCGTGCGGTGGACCGGCGTGGATCGAGACGTACGTCGCGTTCTACGATCGCTGCGGTCATCCGGTGTTCCGCACGCGCATCGTGCCGGTGCATCGCCACTACTGTCGCCCGGCGTACCGGCCGACGTACTATCGTCACCGCGGTTGCCGCTGATCTGTTGCCATGACCACCCGGCCATGGCTCGCGCCGTGGCCGGGCTTTTTCATGCGACACACCATCCATGCACCGCGAATCATCGCGGCTTGGATGAATGCTTGATGAGGTATTCGTGAAATCATCCGCGCACGACCCGGGCGCGCAGCATCACATCCGGTCCGAATCTCCGGAACGTGGCGTCCTTTAGAACAAGCCCGTCCGGAAAGCCCGTGCCCGCCACCGCTGGCAACGGACCGCCTCCGGCGAGCGGCGCGAGAAAGGCCACCCACTCGTCCACCAAGCCGGCTTCCAACAGACTCGCCGCGAGCCGCCCGCCGCATTCGACGAGTACCGAGGAAACGCCGTGTTCCCGCGCCAGCCTTCGCAACGCTTCTTCCGGATGCGCACGGTCGTCGATCAAGGTGCGATCGCGATGTCCATCGGTGAAAAGCGGCGCATCCATCGGCAAGCTCACGGGATCCGCGGTGAGGACCAGCCGCCAGGGTTGAAGTCTTCCTTCCAACAAGCCGGGATCGCGCAGATCGAGGCGCGGACGGTCCTTGCGGACGGTCTCGCCCGAAGTCATCACGGCATCGACTTCGGCGCGCAGCCGCTGGACTTCGGCGCGTGCTTCTTCACCGGTGAGCCACATGCCTTCGCCGGGTGGCCGCGTGATGCGGCCATCGAGACTCATCGCGGTTTTCAGGATTACCCATGGCAGGCCGGAGCGCTGCACCTTGGCGAACGCACGGATCAGCTCGAAGGCCTCGTCCGCCAGCACGCCGCGCGTCACCCTGATGCCGCTATTCTCTAACAGCGAATTGGCACGGCCCGCATGCGCGGGATTCGGATCCTCCGCCGCATAGACCACCCGCGCCACGCCGGCTTCAATCAGGCCGTCGGTGCAGGGCGGCGTGCGCCCGTGGGTCGAGCACGGTTCCAGCGTCACATAGACGGTGGAGCCTGTTAGCGCGACGTCACCGTGGGTGGCCCGGACCGCCGCCATCGCCTCACGTTCGGCATGCGGCAGGCCCGCGCCGCGATGCCATCCCGCGCCGAGTTCCACGCCATTCTTCACCACCACCGCGCCGACCGGAGGATTGGGCGACGTGCGGCCGACGCCCTTCCTTCCCTCCTCGATCGCCCTCCGCATCCACCGCGCGTCTTCACCTTGCATGGACATTGAGAGGCCATTTTCCGGAAATCTGCGCAAGCCCTTGGAATCCCTGTTGATGCTGCTGCAACTTCCCGCCAATCTCCGGATGAGTGGTAATCGTTGGATTGCCATCTGTTCCCAACCTGCAACCTGCGTTATGAAAAAGCTCATCCTCGCGCTCATTGCGCTCACCGCCATTCCCGCCCATGCCGACAAGGCGGCGGAGATGTATCAGGCCGGCATGGTGGCCGTCCAGGAAGGCGACATCCAAGCCGCCGAAGCCGCCTTCCGCGGAGCCCTGAAACTGCGGCCGACCTATGCCGACGCCCGCTATCAACTCTCGGAACTCAAGAACCGCCGCGAGGCGATCGTCGCGCGAGGGCGGGCCAGGAAGCTGTCGCAGTACACCATTGCCCAAGTGGACTTCAACAGGGCCGAGCTTTCCGAAGCGCTGGCGGCCTTGGGGATCATGGTCGAGGAGAAGTCCGAGAAGAAGTTCTCGCCGAATTTCATCGTCCAGGATCCTTCCAACAAACTCGGCGACACCCTCGTGACCCTCCAGGTGAAGGGGGTGCCCGCCAGCGCCATCCTGGACATGCTGGTGAAGCAAGCCGGAGCGACAGTGAAGTACGAGGAGCACGCCATCATCATCAAGCCGATCGGTGGCGCGACCGCGGCTCCGGCCCAGCCGGCGACCCCCGCCGAGAAGTAGCCGCGGTTCTTGCTCATGATCGAAAGTCCGCCCACGCTGCCCGGCGTGGGCGGACTTGTCGTGATCACAGGCGGCGAAGGCGGACTTGGCCGGGTCCTGCACGCTGCTTTTGAGAAAGCGGACCATGCCGTGCTGGCACCCGGGCACCGCGAGCTCGACGTCACCGAGCCGGAGGCGGTTCGCGATTTCTTCCGGTGTCATGAGCCCGAGCTGCTGGTCTGCAACGCCGGCATCATCCGCGATGCTCCCCTCGCCCGCCTCGACGAGGCGGCGTGGGACGAGGTCATCGCCGTCAATCTCCGCGGCGCCGCCCACTGTGCCGCGGCCGCCTCCCGCCCGATGCTGCGCGCGCGGCGGGGGCACATCGTTTTCATCTCCAGCTTCTCCGCCCTCCACCCGCCCGCCGGTCAAGCCGCCTACGCCGCGGCGAAGGCCGGTCTCGTCGGCCTCTCTAAAAGCCTCGCCCGCGAACTCGGCCCCGCCGGCATCCGCGTGAATGCGATCCTTCCCGGCTTCCTCGACACCCGCATGACCGCGGGCCTTTCCGACGAGCGCCGCGAACAAGTCCGGGGCGATCACGTGCTCGGCCGCTTCAACACGCCGGACGCGGTCGCCGCATTCCTCGTCCACCTCCACGACCACCTGCCCCACACTTCCGGCCAGGTTTTCCAGCTCGACAGCCGGATCGGTTGAAAATGCCGGATTGACCGATGGAATGGGGTCTCTACGTTACGCGCCCATGAAAACCCGCCTTGCCGCTGCCGCTGCCGTCGCCCTGCTCGCGTCGTGTGGTAGTAACGCCTATAACAGTGCGAACGCCACCGCCGGCCGCTCGATCCAGACGGCGAATCGCACCTACGCCGAGGTCGGGCCGACCACCATTCGTTCCTATGAGGCGGTGAACCGCAGCGGCGAAACGGTGAACCGCACCGCCGCCACTGCCCAGCGCACCTACAACGAAGCGCCGGCAACCGTGCAGCGCACCCAAGGCACCCTGAGCCGCGCGCTCAGCGCGATCAGCCGCTCCCTGCGCTAAACGAACGAATCGCCGCTGACCCTCCGTCCGCCTGCGGGGATCACCTCGAAGCGCAGCCAGCGCGCATCCGGCGGCAGCAGTTCGGGGAACAGGTCCGCCCACTCGGCGATCACGATGCCCGGTTCGTCGAAGAATTCGTCCCAGCCGATCCCGAGCAGCTCCCCGGCGTCCTTCAGCCGATAGAGATCGAAGTGGAAGAGCGGCAGCCGCCCGCCGCGGTACTCATGCACCAGCGCGAAAGTCGGGCTGGTCACCTCGCCCGGATAGCCCGCCCCTTTGGCCAGGCCTTTGACGAAACGGGTCTTCCCCGCCCCCAGCCCGCCGACCAGCGCGAGCACGCTGCCGGGCTCCAATCCCGCCGCGATTTCCGCGCCCAGCGCTTCCATTTCCGCCTCATCGCGCACCACCCGCTCCATGCCCCGCAGAATCCCGATCTGCCTCGCCGCGTCGATTTCAAAAAATTCCCTTGCCGTATTGGCGGACCCGTGGTGATCTCCCCGCCCGCCCGACTCCCGGGTGGTCACCATCCCTTTTCCTGCCATGGCCTACGCAGTCATCAAAACCGGCGGTAAGCAATACCGCGTCCAACAGGGCGACAAGATCGACGTCGAGAAGCTCGACGCCGAAGTCGATGCGACCCTCACTTTCGACGTCCTCATGGTGGGCGAAGGCGGCAGCATCAAGGTGGGCGCCCCGCTCGTCGATGGTGCCAGCGTCACCGCCAAGGTCGTCCAGCAGCACCGCGGACCCAAGGGCGTGGCCTTCAAGTTCAAGCGCCGCAAGGGCTTCCACAAGACCAAGGGCTTCCGCCGCCACCTCACCCAGTTGGAGATCGTCTCCATCGCGGGCTAAGCTAAGTTTCCAACCACTCTCTCGTCATGGCTCACAAGAAAGGTCAAGGCTCCGTCAAGAACGGTCGCGACTCGCGCTCCAAGCGTCTCGGCGTCAAGAAGTTCGGCGGCCAAGCCGTCATCCCCGGCAACATCATCATCCGCCAGCGTGGCACCAAGTGGCACCCCGGCCGCGGTGTTGAGATCGGCCGCGACCACACCATCTTCGCCGTCATCGAAGGCCGCGTGTTCTTCGACAAGGAAGGCCGCCGCGTGAACGTCGGTGCCGAAGCGTCCGCGAACTAAGCGAAGCGTAGTTTTTCCCAAAGCCGCCTTCCCGCAAGGGTCGGCGG
>CBKZPU010000246.1:0-6993 GCA_966696705.1 uncultured Verrucomicrobiaceae bacterium
ATGACGCGGGCCGGAAAGGAATCTTGCCGATCCCGCGCGTAGTCGCTCGTAGTCACACTCCACCATGCCGCTCTTCCGATGGATTGTCTGCGCCGTGCTCTGCTTGCCCGTCTTGCGAGCGAATCCGTTTTTTGCGATGGACACCGGCATCACCGGCGATCCGAAAATGGTGGCGGAAACCCTGGAGACGCTGGGCTACGACGGCCTCGGTGGCAGCGGCCATCAGGTGAAGCTGGCGGAGGACGAGCTCGCGAAACGTGGGCTGCGCTTGTGGAACGTCTATCTCACGCTCGACTTCGCCGCCGGGCAGCCGGCGCTCACGCCGAAGTTGGAGAAGCTGATCGAGGACTTGCGCGGTCACGATGCCGCGCTGTGGCTCGCCATCCGCAAGGTCACGGGCGGTGAAGACGTGGCCGTCGCGGCGCTCCGCGAGATCGCGGATCACGCGGCACCGGCGGGCGTGAAGGTGTCGCTCTATCCGCACTCCGGTTTTTGGGTGGAGCGTTTCTCCGATGCGGCCCGCTTGGCCGCGGCGGTGGATCGCAAGGAGGTGGGCGCCACCTTCAATCTCTGCCACTGGCTGAAGGTGGAGGGCGATGTCGATCCGATCCCGGTGATCGCAAAGGAAGCGGCGCGCTTGCAATTCGTGACCATCAGCGGCGCGGATGGTGGCGACACGAAGGCGATGGGCTGGGAGCGTCTCATCCAACCGCTGGGGCAGGGGACCTACGACGTGGCGGGCTTTGTGCGCCGCTTGCAGGACGAGGTGAAATGGAACGGGCCGGTGGGCTTGCAAGCCTATGGCGTGAAGGGCGATCAACGGGAAAACCTGCGCCGCTCGATGGCCGCGTGGCGGGAGATGAATGGCCTGTTAGACGGCAAGGTGCTGTGCGGCTACCAAGGGTGGTTCCGCTGCGGGGACGACGGCTCTAACAACGGCTGGCACCACTATGCGGTGAATGGCAAGTTCGAGCCCGGTTACTCGGCCATCGAGATGTGGCCGGACATGAGCGAGCTAGGACCAGGCGAGCGGCATGCCACGGCCTTCCGCCATGCCGATGGCTCGGTGGCGGAGGTTTTCAGCTCCGTGCATCCGGATACCACGCGCCGGCACTTCCGCTGGATGCGCGAGCATGGGATCGATGGTGTCTTTCTTCAGCGCTTCGCGGCGGACACGCACGACACGCGCTTCCGCGGTGCGATGGACCAGGTGCTCGCGCATGTCCGCGATTCGGCGAAGGCTGAGGGTCGCAAGTGGGCGCTGATGTATGATCTCACCGGATTGAAGACGGAGGACTTCTCGCGCGTGATGGAGGACTGGCGGCATTTGAAAGTGGGGACCGATCCAGCTTACCTGCATCACCGCCGCAAGCCGCTGGTGGCGCTGTGGGGCCTCGGCTTCAATGATCGCCCGCCCTCATTGGCAGAGTGGGAAAAGCTGATCCGCTTTTTCAAGGGCGACGGCTTCTCGGTGATGCTCGGGGTGCCGTGCTATTGGCGCACTCTCGATCGAGATGCGATCGACGATGCGAAGCTTCACGAGTTGATCGCGTTGGCGGACATCGTCAGCCCGTGGGCGGTGGGTCGCTTCGCCACGCCGCAGGATGCCGCGGCGAGACGGAAGGATCTGTTAGAGCCGGATCTCGCGTGGTGCCGCGAGCGCGGGCTGGATTATTTCCCGGTGATCTTCCCGGGCTTCAGTTGGCAGAACTTGCAGAAGAGCCGGGGCCGCGAGGCGAAGTTCGATGCCATCCCGCGGCTCGGCGGGAAGTTCCTGTGGAGCCAGGCCATCGCGGCACGGCAGGCAGGAGCTCGGTCGCTTTACGTGGCGATGTTCGACGAGATGGACGAGGGCACGGCGATCTTCAAGACGTCTAACAACCCGCCGGTGGGTGCGAGCCGCTTCCTCGCCGGGCCGGAGGTGAAGCCGGATCACTACCTGTGGCTGGCCGGCGAGATCGGGAAGATGCTGCGCGGGGAGATCCCGGTGGCGGAGGAGAAGCCGGCGAGGGGATTGCCGGAACGATGAAGAGCAGGTAATCCTGAAGCCGATGCCAGTCGGCGAATTCATCTCGGAGTGCGTTTTCCGCCCGATCTTCGAGATCGTCATCGGCGGTCTGGCCTATGTCACGGGGGCGGTGTTCCTGAAAGTGGTGACCGTCGGGCAGGTCGATCTTGCTCCGTTGGATACTCTGCACGAGCGGAACCGGTCGCCGAAAGGGCGGCGGGACTGGAGCATTTGGCTGCAGCGACCGGGAAAACGCAGCGCACTCAAAGCCGACTGGGTGTGCATCGTTGGCTTCCTCGTCTGGGCCGTGATCGGCCTTAGCATTTATCAAGCGACGAAGGACCGCGAACCACGGGAGAAGCACGCCTCCCCTGCAGCCGCGGAGTAGGGAGAGATGCTTGGCCGCTTGCGCGAACCCATCGCGCTCGCTTTCCTCTCGCCGATGAAGATCGTGGTGCTGACGGGGGCCGGGATTTCCGCGGAGTCGGGCGTGCCGACTTTCCGCGGCAGTGATGGCTTGTGGGAAGGCCACCGGGTGGAGGATGTCGCTTCGCCGGAGGGTTTCGCCCGCGATCCGCAGCTCGTGCACACGTTCTACAATGGCCGGCGGAAAACGGTGCTGGAAGTGGAGCCAAATCCCGCCCACCGCGCGCTGGCGAAGCTCGCCCGCGCCCGCGGCGTGGAGCTGACCTTGGTCACGCAGAACATCGATGACCTGCACGAGCGCGCGGGCTCGGAGGACGTGCTGCACATGCACGGCGAGCTGCTCAAGGCGCGTTGCAACGAGTGCGGGGCGGTGGTTCCATGCCGCGACGACCTCAGCCGCGCCTCGATCTGCCCGGTGTGCAAGGGGATCGATTGCTTGCGGCCGCATGTCGTGTGGTTCGGCGAAATGCCCTTCGGCCTGGACGAGATTTCCGCGGCGATCTCGGCGGCGGACCAGTTCGTGGCGATCGGAACCTCGGGCCGGGTGTATCCGGCGGCGTCGTTCGTGTCGTGGGCGCGGCGGGCCGGGGTGCCGACGCTGGAGCTGAATTTGGAGGTCAGCGATGCGACCGGGGTGTTTCACGAAAGCCGCCGCGGCCGGGCGGGGGAGCTGGTGCCAGCGTGGGTTGAGGAAGTGATTTCTAACACTAAGGATCGGGGTTGATTTCCCGTTTAAAGAACGGACGCTGTGATCCCAATGAAGCTGAGAGAGGCGACAACCTACTGGAGCATCGCGCTGGCCGCCGCCTCGCTGGCCGCTGCCGCTCCGGTGACCCCGAAGGAACCCATGGCCTTGCCGGAAACGGTGGTGGCGCTTTCCGACGAATCGTACGCGGTGCGGGAAAAGGCGACCCGCGACCTGTGGGCGCTGGGAGAAAAGGCCCTGCCCGAGCTGCGCAAGGCGCTGGACGGCAATGACCCCGAAGCGGCCGTGCGGGCGCGCGAACTGGTCCGCAAGATCGAACTCGGCATTCTGCCCGACAGCTCGCCGAAGATCGTGGCGCTGGTCATGCGCTACGATCGCGGCGGCGTGGACGAAAAGCGCGTGGCGATCAATGAACTCAAGCGCGAGCGCGCCTTCCGCCAGATCCTGAAGCTGTATGCCCTCGAAAAGAACGAGGAGACGCTGTCGATGCTGGAGGAAGCCGTCCGTGGCGTGGCCGTTGATGCCGCCCGCGATTGCCTCGCCAGCGAGCCGCCGGATATCGCCGGCGCCTTCGCTTATCTCGACATGGCCCGCCCGGAGTCTCCCGAATTGATGGCCAAGGCCGCGCTTCATCGGTCCAATGGCACCTTGGAGGAAGAACTAGGGAAGGCCGAGCGCCTCGATGGCGAGGCGGGTCACCTGTGGCGCTATGCCTTGCTCACCTGCGCCGGCCGTCTGCCGGAAGCCGCGGCCGAGGCGGAGAAGGCCAGCCTGGAGCAGGCCTCGGCCCGCCTCCAACTCCTGTCGGGCGATCCCTTACCGTGGCTCAATGCCGCCGGACCCTCGCCGCAGGTGGTGCCGGCGTCGGGCCTGCAGGACTACCGCGAGTTCGCGATCCGCACCTGGGAAGGGAAGGCGATCCCAGGGGACTTGGTCCGCTCGCTGCGCCGCCAGAACCGCGCTGGCGACGAGGAGGATCAGGCGAAGGAATTGCGGCTGCTGTTTTTGACCGGCGATCTGGCCGAGGCGGAGAAGCGACTCGTGGAGCTGGATCCCTGCGGCGCGTTTTACTACTTCGAGGCGACGGAGCGGGTCGAGGACGCGCTCAAGGCGCTGGGGCTCGACCCCGCGACGCCGGACTACAAGGGCTGGGCGGCGAAGCGTTTCCGCACCATCCCGGATGACGACAGCGAGGGCACGGAAGTCGGCGAGCTCGCCGCGCTCGGCTACTTTCTGGAACACCGCGGACTGCTCAAGGAGCTCGATGAGGCATTCCTGGAGCCGCTGGCGGAATTGAGCCAAGCGGACCAGGAGATCTTCATCAGCACGATCAACCGCTTGTTCCGCGGACCCTTCCCGCGGGTCAGCATTTCCACCATCCGGCCAGTGCTGAAGTCGGTCGCCCAATTCGCCGGTGACGATGAGGTCCGCTGGGGCATGGTGGTGGCCAATCTCTTCGATTTCCTGGAAGACCCCGACCGCCTGTGGAGCTGGACGGCCACGCTCGATCCCAAGCTCGACCGGCCGGAGCGCTTGGAATGGCTGTGCCGGATCTTCGGCTTCCTACCCGATGTCAGCGGTGACCGCGACCGCTTCCTCGATCTGGCGTGGAAGGCGATCCACAAGGAGGAGCCCGGCGCCCGCCGGCCGATGGTCGAGCTGATGACGGCCTTGGACGACATGATGCAGAACAAGGAAAATACCCTGCGCTGCATCGAGGCCCTGGAGTTGACCGACAACATCTTCATCCTCCGCCAGAAAGGGAAGGCCCAGGCGGCACTCGGCCAGTGGAAGGAGGCCGCGGCAACTTGGCTCAAGGTCGTCGAGATGGCCCCGGCCGAGGCCACGGACCGGATGCAGGCGGCGATTTGCCTGCGCCGCGCCGGCGACGTTGAGGCCGCGGATCGCCAGGAGAAGCGGGCCGAGATGCTGGCCTTGGGTGAGGTGCAGGTGCAATTCGCCTGCGCCAACGAACTGGGCTTGGCCGGTGACTTCGAGCGCGCCGGCCGCTGGTGGTTGCGCGCCGCCGCCGAGTGCACCCGGGGCACGGCCTACTTTCAGGATCTACTCGAACGCTTGACCGATCATGCGCAAGCGACCGGCGACTGGCGTGGGATGGCGGCATTTTCCGAAGCGCAGGCATTTTACCAGGCTGCCTCGGGCAATGGCAGCTACCGCATTCCGCCGACGTTCGCGATGTCCACCGCGCTGCAATCGCGCATCGACTCGGGGATCGCGCTGGCCTTCTCGCGGCTGGAGCGAGACCGGGAAGCATCGCTCAAGGAGATCGAGCGTTGGTCCGCCCTGCCGTATGCCGAGAACGCGATGGCCGATCATTTCTTCGCGCCGATGCGTGCGGCGGGCTTGGCCAAGGTGCACGATGGCATCTTCGAGCGCATGTGGGCCGGCGTGACCCGCCGGATCAAGCAATTCCCGGATTGCGACAACAGCCGGAACTCCGCCGCATGGCTCGCGTCCCGCGCCAACCGGCACTTGGACGAAGCCGAAAAATTCCTGGAGAAGGCCCTCGAACGCAACCCGCGGCAAGCCGCCTACCTCGACACCATGGCGGAGGTCCAATTCGCCCGCGGCGACCGCAAGAAGGCCGTGGAATTCTCCACCCGCTCGGTGAAGGAAGGCGCGCTGGACTTCCAACTCATCCGCCAGCACCGCCGCTTCGTGGACGGGCCCTTGCCGCCGAAGTGAGTCAAGTTCGGTGTATGGACCTGCCTTGCGCGCGTCTTGAGAGAACGCGTGATGAATCGGGGTGGCAGTAGCCCCCGCGCCCTCCTTCAATCAGGGCATCCTGTAAGAAATCCTTTCTGACGCCGCTGGGCCGAACCCATTCTTCTTGTAGAATGCGGCAGCTTCCTTCTCAGACGCGGTAAAGAGAGGGACGGTCATCATCATACCTTTGGTTCCCAAGTACTCGATCATCCCGATCCTCCAAGCTTTTCCCTCCCAGAGAATGACTGGCGAACCGGCCTCGGTCTCTACAGTGGCATCCTTGGTTCCAGCAATGATCCCTTGGATCCCAAGTCCCCGGATCCCACACCGGTTTGTGGCCAGTAGTGCTCCCCAAGGTGCTCCTCACCCGTTCAGTGGTCAGAGCTCCCACATAAATATCACCAGCCAACCCGAGGCGTGTATTCTTGAAGGCTCTCACCCTCATCATCTTCGCGGCCTTCTCCACCTTCTCGGCGAACCCTTTGTCCGCTTCGGCCATTGCTGCCTTGGCCGCCTCCTTCTTCCGCTTTTCACCGGCAGCCCGTTCGGCGGCGTCTTGCTTGCGTTGGGCTTCCGCCGCCTGTTTGCGATGCTCGGCTGCCGCGGTTGCGTCGTAGCCATACTTCTCCTGCAGTTCCTCCGGCAATTTCTCAAACGGCACCTTCGCCGTGCCAGCCGCGTGGAGGATAGACAGGCCATCCGGTTCCACTTTCCGGATCGTCACGCCTTGGTAGGTCTTGCCGTCCAAGGTGACCAGTTCGGCAAGCTTCTCATCCTCGGCAGCGAGCAGCACCGGAACCAACAAGAGGAGGGGGAGGATTATCTTCATGTCGCGGTGAGACTGCAGATATTCGAAGGCTATTCAAGCGAACAGTGAGTCTTGTTTCCGATGCTGGTGGAAACCTCATCACTCCGTGGACGGGCAATGAGCGGCGGACGGCCTTCCTTGCCGGGAGGTCGGGGACGTCGTCACCGGGTCGATGAAGCCGCGGCAGGCCGGAAAGCAGACTCCGAAGACAGGAATCAAGGGGGGCTTTGGCCGGAGCAAAAATGGCCTAAGCGAAGAAAGTGGCGGACCGGGAGGGATTCGAACCCTCGGTGCCCTTTTGAGGCACGCACCTTTAGC
>CBKZPU010000247.1:0-6923 GCA_966696705.1 uncultured Verrucomicrobiaceae bacterium
AGAACCGCGTGAGCGCCGTCGAGATGCTCAGTCCCGGGGATGAGTTCTTCAAGGAAGGGGTGTTCGCGGGGCGCTTCAAGTTCCTCGGAATGGAGGAGCGGGAAGTCAGGAACGTTCCGAGGGGATTGCTCCAGCGGGTGAAGTTCGGACTCTACGAAGACCTGAAGCCGAACAAGAAGGGAATGAAGTATGAATCCCAAGCCGGCTTGCCCGACGCGGAACTGGAAGCAAAGGCCTACTATGACCGGACGGCGATCTTGAAGTTCGGTGACAAGGAGTTCCGCGTGGAGGAATACACGATGTTCAGGTTGCCCGGCAATGCGTCGCGGAAGGAGCACTTCCTGAGAAAGGTGACTCCGCAGGATGTGGTGATTGAAACCAAGGGCGCGAATGGCGAAGTGATCACCCGCGAGATCCCGAAGGCGGGCCCCTGACAGGCGAAGCTCCGTTCTCCGGTCCCACCGGGACCACTCATAAAAGCCCGGCACGAAAGTGCCGGGTTTGGCGCAGATCAGTTCGGTGTCCCAACGGGACAGCTTATGCGGGGTGGAGCGTGAGGCGAGTTTTCGGTCGCCCCATTTGCTCATGACCGTTCCCCAGCATGAGGTGTCCCGTTGGGACCCCAGGCGCTGCCTGCCCCCGGCACTGCGTGCCGGGCTATTATGAGGCGTTCCCTTGGAACGCGGAGAGAGTCCTTCTAGTGTTCTACATCCCCGCCTGACACAGCTTCTCGCGGCGGTCCTTCACGAGCTTCACGACGAGCGAGGTCCAGCCGGTCTGGTGCGACGCACCGAGGCCTTCGCCGGTCTCGGCGTGGAAGTATTCGTGGAAGAGCAGCAGGTTTTGCCAATGCGGCACGTCGCGGTAGCGGTGCGCACCGCCGAAGCAGGGACGGAGGCCGTCGGGGCCGGGGCAGAAGAGCGAGATGAGGCGGTCGCACAGGTCGATGGCCACTTCGCGCAGGGTCTTCATTACGCCGGAGCGGGTGGGGTACTCGATCGTGAAACTGTCGCCGTAGAAGTGGTGATAGCGTTCCAGCGCCTCGATGATCAGGAAGTTCGTCGGAAACCAGATCGGTCCGCGCCAGTTGGAATTGCCGCCGAACATGTCGGTGTCGGATTCGCCCGGCGTGTAGGTCACCTCATTGCGCTTGCCCCCGTGCTCGAAGACGAAGGGCTCCTTGCCGTGGGCCTTGCTCAACGAGCGGATACCGTATTTCGAAAGGAACTCCTCCGGGTCGAACATCCGCCGCAGGGTCTTGCGGAGCTGGATCTCCGAGGGGATGGCCAGAAGGCAGAGCGCGGACTTCTTGTCGCTGCTCGCCCGCCGCGCGCTGATGTATTTCAGGATGTCCGGGCGGCTGGCGAGGAACCAGTCCATGCGTTTGCGGAAACCATCCAGCGCTTCGATTTTGGTCTGCTTCAGCACGGTGACCGCGCACATCGGCAGCAGGCCGACCAGCGAGCGGATGCGCAGCGGGATCGGCTCGTCGTGATTCACGATGAGCTGGTCGTAGTAAAAGCCATCGCGCTCGTCCCACAGGCCGGTGCCGCCGAGCGAGTTGATCGCGTCGGTGATGTTGACGAAGTGCTCGAAGAACTTCGACGCGATGTCCTCGTAGGCGGGCTTTTCCTCCGCGAGTTCCAGCGCCATCGCGAGCATCAGCAGGCAATAGGACGCCATCCACGCGGTGCCGTCGGCCTGGTGGAGTTTGCCGCCGTCGGGCAGCGCGTGCGAGCGATCGAAGACCCCGATGTTATCCAGTCCGAGGAAGCCGCCGCCGAAGACGTGGCGGCCTTCGACGTCCTTGCGGTTCACCCACCAGGTGAAGTTCATCAGCAGCTTCTGGAAGCAGCGCTCCAGGAACAGCAGGTCGCGGTCGCCCTTGGGGTCGGCGATCTTATAGACGCGCCACACCGCCCACGCGTGGACCGGCGGGTTCACGTCGGAGAAATTCCACTCGTAGGCCGGGAGCTGGCCGTTCGGGTGCATGTACCATTCCCGTAGTAGCAAGAGCAGTTGCTCCTTCGCGAAGTGGGGATCGACCGCGGCGAAGGGAATCATGTGGAAGGCCGAATCCCACGCGGCGAACCACGGATACTCCCACTTGTCAGGCATCGAGAGGATGTCGCGGGCGAAGAAGTGCCACCAGTCGTGATTGCGGCCGCTGAGGCGCGAGGCCGGCGGCGCGGGGCCGTCCGAGTCGCCCTTCAGCCAGTCCTCCACCACGTAGTGGTAGAACTGCTTCGTCCACAGCAGGCCGGCGTAGCCTTGGCGGCAGATCAGATATTCGTCGCTGGAAAGGTCCTTCGGGATGACGTGGTTGTAGAACTCATCGCACTCCGCGATGCGGGCGGCGAAGGTTTCTTCGAACTGGTCGAGCCCGCTGAGGCCATTGTCGCTCTTCGCGGTGTGCAGGCGGCAGCGGATGGTGACGCTCCGGCCCGGCGGCACATTGAAGACGAAATGCGCCGCGGCTTTCGTGCCCGCGGGATAGGGCGCAACGGCGTGGCGGTCGCCGTGGATGAGGAGCTTGTGAAAGGCATCCTTCACCCGGGGAGCGGGTGAGCCGTAACCATAGACCGAGTTGTAGTCGGTCTCGTTCTCGGTGAAGAGCCAGCTCGTGTCGCCGCCATGGTCCGGCGAATCGGCGTGGAAGAAATACTCGCCGAGCGACTCGTGCGCGACGTGGATGCGGCCGTCCTTCAGCTCGAGCGATGGCTTTTTCAGCGGAGTCTCGCGGTCGCTGCCCCATTTCCAAATGTTGCGGAACCACAGCATCGGCAGCACGTGGATGGGCGCGTGATCGGGGCCGTGATTGGTGACGGTGATTCGCCACAGCAGGTCCTCGGGCGAGCGCTTGGCGACTTCCTGGACCACGTCGAAATAGCGGCCGTCGTTGAACATGCCCATGTCGGCCAGCTCCAGTTCCGGCCCCCCGCGGCCGAGCTGGGCATTCCGTTCACGGATCTCGGAGTAGGGGAATTTGGCGTGAGGATATTTGTAGAGCGCCTTGGTGTAGGAGTGGGTCGGTGTGGACTCGAGGTAGTAGTAGCACTCCTTCACGTCCTCGCCGTGATTGCCCTCATTGCCGCCGAGGCCGAAGAGGCGCTCTTTGAGAATGGTGTCCTTGCCGTTCCACAGCGCGGGCGCGAAGCACAGACGGCCTTGGCGGTCGCACCAACCATTCAGCCCGTCCTCGCCCCAGCGGTAGGCGCGGCGGCGGGCGTGGTCGTGGGGAAACTCGCTCCAACTGTGGCCGTGGCCGGAGTAATCCTCGCGCACGGTGCCCCACTGGCGCTCGCTGAGGTAGGGCCCCCAGCGCTTCCAGTTCTTCGCACGGCCTGCGTCTTCTTGGAGACGTTCCTGTTCGCGGGTCACGGGGGCTTTAGAGCAGGAACCGTGCACTGCCGCGAGAAAGAGTGTGTGGGTCTTTCGACCCAGATGAGAAACAACGGATTGCGAAGGCTGAAAAATCCGTTAGGCCGGCGGGTGATGAGCGCCACGACCCTGATTCCGCCCTCTATCATTCCATCCGCCGAAGCCAAGACCTACCACGCCTTTGGCGATACCGCCTCCTTCCAGCTCACCGGCGAGCAGACTGGCGGCAGCTACACGATGTTCGTGAATGTCACGGCTCCCGGCGGTGGTCCGCCGCCGCACCGGCACGAGCACGAGGATGAGTGGTTCTACGTAGTCGAGGGCCGGGCGGAGTTTTTCCAAGACGGCGTGTGGGCCGAAGTCCCGGCCGGCACCGTGGTCTTCATGCCGCGCGGCACCGTCCACGCCTTCCGCAATGCCGGCGACACACCGCTGAAACAAATCATCCACACCGCGCCCTCAGGCTTCGAGACCTTCTTCGCGCGGATCGCCGCGGAGTTCAATCGCGACGGCGGCCCGGACATGGACCGGGTGGTCGAGATCAGCGCGGAGCACGGAATTTATTATGCCTGAGCGGGTGGCTTAATGCGGCAGGAATCGCTCGCTGAGCGGTCCGGTTTTGGGCGCGGCTACTGATTGGGAGCCGGCCTTGAGTCTTCCATTGCGGCCGTCCCCCGCCGGACATTGCGGAGAAAGGTCCCTGCCACCGCGCTCACGACGAAGCCGCCGCCGCGTCCGGATCGGGATCGGACTTGTCCATCGCTTCATGGGCTTCGCGTTGGACGGCGAGGACGATCTTCTCGGTGAAAAGGCCGAGCGGCGCGTCGGCTCCGTGCTTCGCGATGACCCAGTCGTAGAGGTCGCTGACCGGCGCCTCGATGCGGTCGCCCAAGCGATGGCCGTCCACATTCACCGGTTCGTTCGCCAGGGTGCCGTGGATGAACTCCGGCTCGAGGCCGGTGACCTCGAGCCAGACGATTTCCGAGTTCTCTCCGTCGCGGATGGGGACCTTGGCCAGGAAGGAGTCTTGCGGCCCGCGCCCGGCCCAGTGCTGGCGGAAGGTATCGAAGGTCCGGCGCGCTTCCTCCACGGCCTCCTTCATTCGCGGGTCTTGGTCGGAAACCGAAATCACCGGGGAATGGACGGGCGTGGCGAATTCTTCCAGCGGTTCCATCGAGCCGAGGCTCTTGGCCACCTCGTCGCTCCAGATGTTGATTTGTCCCGTCTCCGGCCGGAGGATGGCAAGGGTGTCGTCATCGGCCAGCTCGCGGATGAGGCGGAAGATGTAGGGGTAATAGACATCGGTGGGCAGGTCGCCGAGGAAGCCGCTCATGAGGTCCACCGAGAGCCATGCGGTGTGCTCTTCGATGGCCTTGCGCAGGCGAAGCTCCGGCATCTTCGCGGCCTTGTCCTTGTCATCGAAGTAGGAGGCCGGGTGGTTGTGCACCATCCACATCCCTTGCGGGCTTCGCAGGATATAGAACGGCCCTTCGCCGACCACGAAAAGTTCCTCTTCTCCCAGCTTGCGCGGCTCGTCCCACGCGTCGCGCACGGTTTCTAACAGGATCTTCGAATCGAGCGGCTTTGGCGTGCGGCGGAGCAGCACGATCGAGGTCATCGGCTTGTCTTCGCTGTCGTCGCTCTCGTCATTGCGGTTGGAAGCATCTCCCTTGCGCTTGCCCTTGGCGAGGGGGCGCTCGTCAGTGTCGTCGGGATCGTCCCAGGAGGCGCGGTTGCGGAGGATGTCGCCGAAGTTGAGCCAATTGCCCCAGAGGGAGAGGAGCAAGGCGCCGACGCAGAGGCCCCTGCCGAGGGTGAAGCCCTTGGCGTAGATCAGCCAGGCGAACCATGCGGCGGCGAGCAGGAAGGTGAAGAAAGAAAGGTAGACGCCGGCCTTGGTCTGCTTCCAGAGCAGGATGGCCTCGGTGACGAAGACGGCGATGATCACTCCGCCCCACAGCGGGGACTTGGTGACGGCCAGCCAGATGCCGGCGGCCACGCCCAGCAGGGCATATTTCGCATCCCGTCTCGCGACATCGCCGATCGTTCGCATAGATAACTCGGAAAAAAGCGGTTCGCGGGGGAGTTGGCGAGCGGGAAGAGGAGCGAGATTATCCCTCGATCCGCACGAAGTAGCGTTCGCCGCGGCCGGTGAGGTCGATGATGGCCTTGTAGATGCCGCTGCCGGACATGCTCTTGATCACGGTGGTGGCGCTGTCCAGATCGTCCTGGAAGCCGTCGGCGAGGGAGGAGGTCCCGCGAACCAGCCAGTTCTTGGTGCCGTAGGGACTGGCTTGTCCCGAGAAGTCGATGTACAGGGTATTGCCGCTGCGGGAGATGCCGTGAATCTCGGGAGGGGCGACGGTGGGCGCATCGCTCGGCACGGCGGGTTTGACTGAGTTGAAGCCCGCGACCTCGCTGAACTGCAACTCGTAGAGGTCGCTCGTGGGAACGGAAGGCGTGGTGTAGAATCGGTTGGCGCGCAAGGCGCTCGACTTCGCGACCATGGAGAACATCGCGAAGGGAGCTTTGCCGCCGACGGTCTTATCAGCGGGGGTTTGGAGGATGTCTCCCGCAAGGTAGGCGCGCGAGACCACCGGGTTCTGGTCATCTTGGATGATCCCGGCCAAGCTCATCGGGAACGCCTTCACTCGGTCGCTCGTGGGGTTCTGCACCTCTCCGCGGAGCAGATCGACTTGGAAATCCGGGAGGCTGCTGGCCGGGATGGCCCGCATCGACCTGGCTTGCACACGGACGACGTCGGCCATCTTGATGGCCACCCAACTCGAGCCTCTCCAATAGCTGGCCTCGAAGTCATAGAGTGAGGCAAGTGGACGCAAGTTCTGGCTCTGAGAAAGGTCGTCGGTCTGGAAACCGGCCCGCGGGTCATGGAACACGGAAAACGGGACCGTATTGGAGATTGCTTCCACCCCGAAAGCGTTGGCCGTGCGCCCGTCCCGATTGGTGAAGTCATTGCTCGTATTCCAATCGAAGAACGAGCGCGAGGTGTAGCCGCCGGCGGTCTCCAAGCCCCAGGTCCAGTCCTTCTCCACCCATGTGGAGAAGGTTTTGCTTTCGCCAGGTTGGAGAACGATCGTGCCACCCGGGCTTCCATCGGCTTGCGGTGAACTCAGGCTCAGCGTGAACGATTTGCGGGCCGATGGATCGAACTCGTTTTGGATCATGAATCGGGCGAGCCCGTGGAAGGTTCCCGCCGCGAAGTCCGACCGGAGGTGGACGTCGTTTTTCTTGAGGGCGAAGCCGACCGGCGGGTCCCAGATCTTGACCCGCGAGCGGGTCATCGTCAGCGGTTCATTGTGGGGATTGTAGAGCGTGACGGAGGGTTCATAGACGAGATGGGGGACCGCGTAGTTGGTATTCCCCTTGGGGACCCCAGCGTTGTTGTAGAAATTCACCCGGTCGGCGATGTGGCTGTGGTGGCTCACGATCGAGAAGAGGATCTGGACATTCGAAATCACCGGCCGCTTCGTCTGCGAAAAAGCGGTGGAGGAGAGGCCGCAGAGGAGGCCCAGCGACAGGCC
>CBKZPU010000248.1:0-6909 GCA_966696705.1 uncultured Verrucomicrobiaceae bacterium
AGGGCTGCTGGCATTGAGCGGCAGCAGGCTGCCGCAGTCCGGGCCTCCGGCTACGAGTGCGGCGTTTTAAAAAAAGGAGGGAGGCCCTATTCCAGCCCTTCCGCTACCACGCAAGCCCTGCGTGACGCCGCGGGTCTCCCGTGGTATCCATGGAAGCCGGGGTCGAGTGCGGGTTCCGGCGTGAGTCCGCGTGTTGATGTCCATACGAAAGCCAGAACCCGCTACCGGTCCATGATCCGCTTCGCTTTGCTTCCGGCTGATTTTTTCCTCATGCCACTCCGGCCATGATCACGACCTTCGATTACATCATCATCGGGGTGTACCTGGTCTTCATGCTCGTGATCGGGCTGGGGTTCCGGAAGATGAGCAAGAACACCTCCGACTACTTCCGGGCGGGCGGGGCGATGCCGTGGTGGTTGACGGGTGCGTCGGCGTGGATCTTCAGCTTCAGCGCCTGGACCTTCACCGGCGCGGCGGGGAAGGTGTATGAGGCGGGGACGCTGGTGCTGCTGGTATTCTACGCGACGATCGTGGCGCTGATCTTCGCGATGAGGTGGACCTGCGTCCGCTTCCGCCGCATGCGGGTGATCACTTGGATGGAGGCGGTGCGCATCCGCTTCGGTCCTTTCAACGAGCAATTCTACACGTGGATCAAGCTGCCCCTGCTGCTGTTCTTCGCCGGGCTCGGGCTCAATGCGATCGGGGTGTTCATGTCGTCGGTGTTCGCGGTGGACATGAATGTGATGCTGGTGGTGCTCGGCGTGGTGGTCACGCTGGTCGCCTTCGCCGGTGGTTCGTGGGCGGTGCTGGCGAGCGACTTCGTGCAGGCGTTCCTGATCATGACGATCACGATCTGCACGGCGATCATGGTGTTGGCGCGGCCGGAGATCGGCGGGCTCGGCGGCTTGATCGGGAAGGTGCCGAGCGCGCATTTCCATTGGGGCGAGCTAGCCCGGCCGGAGTTGATCGTGATGTGGTGCCTGGGGACGCTGTGGCTGAAATTCTCCGACGAGAACAACATGGAGCGCTCCACCATGTACCTCATGACGCGGAGCGACAGGGACGCGCGGAAGATGGTGCTGATCCCGATGATCGGGATGCTGGTGGGGCCGCTGATCTGGTTCATCCCGTCGATGGCGGCCACGATCCTGCATCCGGATCTCGCGGCCGAGTTCCCGAATCTGAAGCAGCCGCATGAGGCGGCCTTCGTGTCGGTGGCGATGGACGTGATGCCGCAGGGGCTGCTCGGGCTGCTGCTGTCGGCCATGCTCGGCGCCACGGTCACCAGCATGGATGCGGGCCTGAACAAGAACGTCGGCATCGCGATCCGCAGCTTTTACAAGCCGGTGCTGCGACCGAATGCCTCGGAGAAGCACCTGCTGGTGGCGGGGAAGATCTGCACGCTCGTCTTCGGCGCGGTGATCATTTTGTTCGCGCTCTACATCAACAAGATCCGCGACACGAACCTCTTCGACTTCGTGAACCAGCTCGCGGCCTACCTGCTGATGCCGCTGGCCTTGCCCTTGATCTATGGATTGTTCTACCGGCGCACGCCCGGTTGGTCGGCGTGGAGCACGGCGCTGGTGGCCGGTGCGGCGACGTGGGCGATCGGGAAGGTTTGCACGCCGGAGTGGTTCCAGCAGGTGACCGGTTGGGAGAAGCCGCTCAATGCCGACGAGAAGACCTACCTGAAGCTGGCCGTCACCACCATCGGCGGCACGGTGGTCGTCGGCTCGGCGTGGTTTTTCTTCACGAGCCTCTTTTACCAGCAGGCACCGCAGGACGAGCGGGAGCGGATCGAGGGCTTCTTCCAAAACCTCGAGACGCCGGTGGACAAGCACGGGGTGGCGGATGTCCAGACTTCGGTGTACCGCCTGCTGGGCACGATGTGCCTCGCATACGGGGTGTTCATCCTGGCGCTCATGGTGATTCCGAATCCGCTGGGCGGGCGCATGGCGTTCTTGTTCGTCGGCGGGACCTTCTGTGTGGTCGGCGCGCTGCTGAAGCGGGCGGGGGCGACGCCGGCGCCGGTGATCGAGGCCCGGCAGATCGAGGCGTCGCGGCACGAGTAGGGGCGATGCGCGGAGAGGGATGAGTTCTTCATGCGGCTGCGGGTGAGTGGGGGTGGCCGTTTCTCCCCACGGGCCTCACCCTTTTGCTTCCGCGTTCTCACGAACGCGCCTACGGAAAATCGGCGGGGCGGAATGGAAATTCCGATCCAAATCTCCATGGCGGACCGCACCGGATGCAGGTCATTCTCCGACCATGATCGAGTGCCTTCCGTGCGGGATTTGTTCGTGGGACTACGACCTCAGTGGCGATGGCCATCGGGCGCAGACGATGCTGCCCGGATTCGGCGAGCAGGGCGGCTTGCGGGTGGACGGCGAGTCTTTCGACGTGGTGAAGGAAGGCATCTGGAGCGGGTGCTGGCGGCTGGAGTCGAATTCCGGCACCGAGTTCACGGCGCAGAAGGCCTCGGCCTTCATGCGGACCTTTGAAATCACCGGCCGCGAGGGCGGGGCGGTGTTGAGCGCCGAGTCGGCTTTCGGGCGGGCGATGCGGCTCGAGGGAGATCAGGCGAACGTGACGATCCGGCCGGTGCACGCCTTCACCCGCCGGGCCGGGATCACCGGCGAGGCGGCGGACTTCCGGTTGGTCGCGTTTGCCTTCTGGCTGACGGTGCTGACGTGGCGGCGGGCGGCGTCGAACAATGCGGGTGGCGGCTCCTGACCTTATCGCGGGGAGGAGGATTAACCGCAAAGAACGCATGGATCACAAAGAAGAAGGGCTCTCCGCCAAGTTTGCTTACAGCTTCCCGGTCGCTGCGGGCTGGTTTGCCGCAGAGGCACAGGGCGAAGACAGGAGATCACAGAGAACGACAGCTTCTTGCCTCAGTGGTTCCACACGCCGAACTGGCCTGCGAGCCTTCCGCAAATCTGACCGAGAGCCAAAAGAAGCAGGAAGTAATGGGATCTCCTCTCTGCGATCTCTGCCCTCTTTGCGGTTGAACTCTCTTTCAAGGTCCGACGGCACCTCTTGCTCTCCACGGAAAGCGGCTTTGCCATCGCCCCGGCGATCGGGAAACATGCATGCATCTCACCCGCGATGCTCCGACCCGGCGAACTCTGGAACGATACGAATGGCGTGCCAATCAATGCCCACGGCGGCGGCGTGCTGTTTCACGAGGGAACCTACTGGTGGTTCGGCGAGCACAAGATCGGAGGCGAGGAGGGCAATCGCGCGCATGTCGGCGTGCATGTCTATGCCTCGGAAAACCTCACCGATTGGCGCGACGAAGGCGTCGCGCTGGCGGTCGATGATTCGCCGGGCAGCGAGATTCCGACGGGCTGCATTCTCGAGCGACCGAAGGTGATTTACAACTCACGCACGGGAAAGTTCGTGATGTGGTTTCACCTCGAGCCAAAGGGCGGCGGCTACGGCGGGGCGCGCAGTGCGGTGGCGATCGCCGACGCGCCGGCGGGTCCGTATCGCTTCCTCCACAGCCTGCGGCCGAATGCCGGGGTGTGGCCGGACAACGTGCCGGATGCGTGGAGGCAGCCTCTAACAGAAAGTGAAGCGGAGGCTCTCGCGGCGCTCGGTCTCGGCGGCGCGCCGTTTCCGTGGTACCCGAAGGACATCGTCTTCCGCCGCGACTTCGAAGGCGGCCAGATGGCGCGGGACATGACGTTGTTCCTCGATGACGATGGCAGCGCGTATCACCTCTACGCTGCCGAGAACAACGGCACGCTGCACATCTCGCTGTTGGACGATACCTTCACAAAGCCCGCGGGCCGTTACGTGCGGATTTTTCCCGGCCGTTTCCACGAGGCGCCGGCGATCATGAAGTGGCATGGCCGCTACTGGCTCTTCACCTCGGACTGCACCGGCTGGTCGCCGAATACCGCGCGGCTCAGTTCCGCGCCGTCGATGTGGGGACCGTGGGAGGAGCATGGCAATCCATGCCTCGGCACCGGCGCGCAGATCGCGAACAGCTTTGAATCGCAGCCGACCTTCATTCTGCCGGTGCAGGGGAAACAGGACGCCTTCATCTACCTGGCCGATCGCTGGCGGCCGAAGAACGCGATCGATGGCCGGCATGTCTGGCTGCCGGTGGTGTTCAAGCACGGCCTGCCAGTGATCGAGTGGCGGGAGGAGTGGGGGCCGGACGGCGAGTGGGCCGTGTGAGTGGGGGCCGGACGGCGAGTGGGCCGTGTGAGTGGGGTTGCCGGGGAGGTCCGTCCGGAATCACCAATCATCAATCCTCCAATCACCAATCAGAGTGCCTGAAAGAGGCAGGATCGCTGACGCCAAGGGCGGAATTCGCCGGGAAGAGGTGCCCAGCCACGATTCGCGCCGCCGAGGCGAAAGCCATTTTCATTCTTCTAGAGACTTCGATTGGTGATTGGAGGATTGGTGATTGATGATTTCTTCCCCCAGTCCCCTCGGCTTCGCCCCACGGCGTCCGTGCGGTCCCCGCGGCCCTCGGCATCCCCGGATCCGTCACTCCACGCGCAGCCGCATGAAGCGTTTCGAGGTTCCCGGGGGAGCCGTGTCCACGATGCGGTAGGTTTGAATGCCGTTGGATGCCGCAAGGGAGGTGACCTCGGCCGCGCCGGACCACGCTTCGTTGCCGGTGCGTTGCGCGACGACCTGCCATTCCGCCGCGTCGAGACTGTCGCTCGCTTCGACGAAATAGACGGATCCCGGTGGCGCGGGAACGGGGAGATGGACCAGGAGCGCGAGGCTCGTGCCGGATTCGTCCTGCACCACTTCATGATCGGGCAAGGTATTCCCGCCGCCCTCGGGATCGATCGCCAGGGCAAACTCGATGAGGTTGGCCGTGCCATCGTTGTTGAGATCGGTGCCGGAGTCGCCCGCGCCGTAGGCGTCCGCCCACTGCTGATAGGTCTCTGCCGCACAGCTCACGTGGATGGTCCCTTGGTTTTGCAAATCCCAGGTGTGATAAAAGAGCCCGGCAGGCAGCGCGCTGCCCGTGACCTGAGGCACACTGCCCGCGGTCGCGGCCGCATCCCACAGGTCGAAGGATTGGCAGGCGGTGAGGGCATCGCCAGCGACATGTTGCAGGTCGAGGGTGCCGCCCATGGTGAGCGACGTGAGTCCCGAGATGTGATCCTGAACCGGCAAGCCGCCGACGTTGCCAATCTGCATCTGCAGCGTGCCGTCGAGAGTCAGCCCGCGGGAGATCTGGACCGCTGCCACCTCATCGCCGCCCACGGTGAGCAAGCCGCCGGCTGCCACCGCGACCGAGGCATCGGCGGTCCCGTCGAGCTGAAGTTCGCCCCCGGATTCCACGAGGACCCCGTCGCCGACGGCGATGATTTGGGATTTCACGATGAGTTTCCCGCCATCGTGGATGGTGATTTCCGCGCCGGGGGCCGAGGCAATGGCCGCTGCCAGGAGGAGGAAGGGGCGTGAGTGCATGAAGAGGAAGGGATGGGGTTGCAGAGGGAGCCGATTCCGGCAAAGCGAGCCGACTCCGGCGGATTTGCTCAGCGGCCGTTGTCGATCACCTCGGCCGATACTTCCTGTTGCGGCTTGGGGGCCGCGTCTGCCACGGCCGGAGCCGGGCCCGCCGGATCGCGGCGCGCTTGCCGCAGTTCCTCCGACATCGCCGGGGTGGTGACGCGGACCGTCGCGCCGCGTTCGAGCGCGTCGAGACGCGCGGCAAGTGCCTGGATCGCGTCGTCCTTGGCGGAGAGTTCCTTTTCCAATTCCTCCACCTGTTGGTCATGCTGCTGCACCACCTTGGTCAGCACCGCCACGAAATCCATCGGCACCAGGCTCTTGCGGCTGTCGGTGGCGACGAGATCCGGCACGTCTTCGGCGATGAAGCCCAACTGCTGCTCGGTCTCGTTCTTGTATTTGAAATGAACCGGCTTGAGCGCTTCGAGGGTTGCATGCGCCTCTTCCAGGCTCAGGTCCCGGATGCCGTCCTTGATGGCGCGGCTGCTGCCGATTTCCAAGGTGCCGGTGACCAGGGCGTTTCCTGCCACATGAAGCTTGGCATCCGGCTCGGCGGTGCCGATGCCCACGTTGCCGGAGGCGGCGACATCGATCGAACTGGTCGGCGCCCCCGGACGGATGCGGAGGGAGAGCTTGCTGCCGCCGGTCACGTCGCGGATGAAGAAATTCGCCTCGTTTCCTCCGATGTCCCAGGTCTGGGCGGTGTAGCCGTTGGTGTTGTTCTGGGCCAATCGCATGGCTGGGGTGTCATTCCTGTGGACCTCCAATTGCAGCCCGGGATCGGAGGTTCCGAGCCCGATGCGACCGGAGCTGACGACCCGCAGCGCATCGGCCGGCGCTCCGGCATCCACCCGGAAGGGAACGCGTGCCGCGGTGCTGTCTTCGATGGCGAAGTAGTTGGCGCCGCCGGTCGCCGAGTCATTGGCGATCAGGCGCCAGTCGTTGGCCGCGAAGCCTGCCGAGGATGAGGTGTCGTCGAAGTGGATCCTCAAATTGTTCTCCTTCAGCCGCAGGGTATCGAAGCCGAAGGACTCGCCATCGAGCGCGTCCATTCCGAAGGCGGCGGACATCTGCACGATCAGATCGTCGGTAATGACCTGATCCGCCCGGGCGGGCGCGGCAAGGGAACAGACCAGACAAGAAACCAGCGCGAACGAGGTCGCACCTTTGCGGTAAGGTGTGGGAGACATGAGGAGGTAAGGGTGGGTGGTTGTGGGAACCGGGAATACTCTGCCACATGGACTTTCCGCCTCCGAGAATATTTACCTAACCTTTACATTTGGGGGTCGGGGTTGCCGTGGAGGGGCCATCGGGAATCACCAATCATCAATCCTCCAATCACCAATCAGAGTGCCTGAAAGAGGCAGGATCGCTGACGCCAAGGGCGGAATTCGCCGGGAAGAGGTGCCCAGCCACGATTCGCGC
>CBKZPU010000249.1:0-6783 GCA_966696705.1 uncultured Verrucomicrobiaceae bacterium
CATGAACCGCTCCGACCACCTCGCCGCACTCGAGTCGGAGCGCTTCGACCTCTGCGTCGTTGGCGGCGGGGCGACCGGACTCGGGGCGGCGGTCGATGCGGCCTCGCGTGGTCATCGCGTTGCCTTGGTGGAACAGTCCGACTTCGCGAAGGGCACGTCTTCGCGCTCCACCAAGCTCGTTCACGGTGGCGTGCGCTACCTGAAGCAGGGGAATGTCTCGCTCGTGTTCGAAGCCCTGCACGAACGTGGACGGCTGGCGCGAAACGCTCCGCACTTGGTGAAGGACCTGCCCTTCGTGATCCCGACTTACCATTGGTGGGAAGGACCATTCTACGGGATCGGCATGAAGGTGTACGACGCCCTCGCCGGGAAGCTTGGCCTCGGTCCCAGCCGTCACCTTTCGAAGGAAGAAACCCTCGCCCGCATTCCGACCATCGAGCCGGATGGTCTCACCGGTGGCGTGATCTATCACGATGGCCAGTTTGATGACGCGCGATTGGCGATTCATCTCGCCATGACTGCGGACGAACTCGGCGCGAAGCTGGCCAATCACGTCCGCTGCGTTTCCCTGCTCAAAGAAGGCGGCAAGGTCCGCGGTATCGAAGCGCTCGATCTCGAAACCAACCGCTCGTTCAAGATCCACGCCCGTGCCGTGATCAATGCCACCGGCGTCTTCGTCGATGAGTTGCGCCGCGCCGACGAGCCATCGTCATCGGAGATTGTCGCCGTCAGCCAAGGCGTTCACCTCGTTCTGCCGAAGGACTTCCTGCCCGGCGACTCCGCCATCATGATCCCCAAGACTGCGGATGGCCGCGTCCTCTTCGCGGTGCCGTGGCACGATCGCGTGGTGCTGGGCACCACCGACACGCCGCTTTCGGAGAAGTCGCTTGAGCCGCGGGCTCTGCCTGAGGAGATCGACTTCCTGATGGTTCACGCGGCCCGTTATCTCAGCCGCGATCCTCAGCCGCAGGATGTGCTGAGCGTCTTTGCCGGGCTGCGGCCTTTGGTGAAAGCCAGCGGCAGCGCGAGCACCGCCAGCCTGTCCCGCGACCACACCATCCTCATCGGCGACAGCGGGCTCATCACCATCACCGGCGGCAAATGGACGACGTATCGCAAGATGGCCGAGGACGTCATCGACCGCGCCGAAGACGTTGCCGGTCTTGAGAAAATCCCGTGCCGCACCATGGAATTGCCCGTTCACGGAGCGACCACGGAGGAAGTCCCCGAACCTCACTTGCGCCCCTACGGCAGCGATGCCGCCAAGCTCCGGTCCATGGGCGACACGGCTCGCGTGCATCCCGCGCTCGACCTTACCGTTGCCGAAGTCCGCTGGCACGCCCGCGCCGAAATGGCTCGCAGCGTGGAAGACGTCCTCGCCCGCCGCAGCCGTGCGCTGCTGTTAGATGCCCGCGCCAGCATCGAAGCTGCGCCTGCCGTCGCCGCGATCTTGGCGGAAGAACTCGGCAAGGACGCAGTGTGGCAAGCTGGTCAAACCACAGCCTACCAGGACCTCGCCCGCGGATATGTGTTCGGAAATACTAAAGCGGAAGAGGCCGGATAGGTTCGGGTGTCGATGAGATTGGCGGGGATTTTCCGCGGGTCATGCGGCCGCCGGCACGCTAAGCCTTCGTCGTGCTCCACCTCTGGGAAATCCTTGGCACCCTGGTCTTCTGCGTTTCCGGCGCGATCGCGGCGCGGGAGAAGGAGATGGATTGGTTCGGCATGTTCGTGGTCGGCCTGATCACCGGAACGGGCGGGGGACTGCTGCGGAGCGTGCTGATCGGCGACGTGCCGCCAAGGATGCTCACGGATCCGCTACCCTTCGCGCTCGCCATCGCGGGTGTGGTGATCGCGCTGTTAGGCTCGGCGTGGTGGAAGAAGATCCGCCGGGTGGTGTCGATCGTCGATGCCTTGGGCCTGGGGCTTTTCACGGTCACCGGCATCCGCATCGCGGAGGCCAAGGGACTTCCCTGGTGGTCCTGCTTGGCGTTGGGAGTGATCACCGCGACCTTCGGCGGCTTGTTGCGTGATGTGCTACGCAATGACGTGCCGCTGGTGCTGCGAAAGGAGATCTATGCGACGGCGAGCATCATCGGCGGGCTGGCGATGCTCGGAATGGATCAACTCGGCTGGCCCGACCGTGCGGTGCTCGGCGCGACCACGGTCATCGTGGTGACGATCCGGCTGTGGGCGATCCGCTACGCGATCCACCAGTCGCAGGCAGGTTGAGGGGTTGTCTTTTGTAGCGGAAGGGCTGCGCCCTTCCGGCGGGGCGAGGGTGGAAGGTGGATCGCCGTTTCGATTGCCGGTTCGGTCCGCATCCCGCCGGAACGACGCAGTCGTTCCGCTACTTGAGAGCTTTTCTAGCTCGAGGTGCCAAAAAAATGCTCCAGCGCCTCGACGCAGCCTTCGCTGTGGTCGAGCAGGCAAGCATGGCCGCCCTGCGAGGTGACGTGCTTGCGGATCTCCGGCACGGCATTCGACGGGCAGGCGAACATCGCCGCGGCCTCGGGACTGAGCATCTCGAAGTCGTTGTGGCTGTCGCCGATGGCGAAGGTTTGCAGGTGGGTCAGGCCGAAGTGCCGGGCGACTTCCATCAAACTACTACCTTTCTGATACTTCGTGTGGCCGAAGCGCAGCCAGATCGAGTTGCGCTGCCAGCCTAGGAACGGTTCGTCCGCAGCCAGCGCCTCGACACGACCGATGATCCACGCCATCTCCTCGTTCGTGCGGGCTACGAGACCGGCGGGATCGCCGGGTTGCTCGATCCATGTCGCGCCGGTGTGTTCCTCGACCTCGTGGCGGATCGCGTCGAGGATGTGGCGCACTTCCTTGAAGAAACGGTGCTGCTCGTGTTCGCATGCTTTGTTCCATGGCTCCAGCGGCACCCAGCGGCCGGATGAGGTGGGCAGCCAGATCTCGCGCTCGCGGGCGACGACCCAGTCGGGCACGAAAGGGAAACGGCAGTCGGCGAGTCCTTCGGCGACATGACCGATGGAGCGGCCGGTATTGATGCCCCAGAGCGCGCCCTTTTCACGGCGCAGGCGCTCGATGGTGGCGAAGAATCGCGGGCTGACCGGCGGCCTGCCGGCGGGGTCGTGGAGGGTGCCGTCGAAGTCGAAGGACAGGATGGCCCCGGGCAGGGCAGGCGATTCGAGCGGCTTCACGGTCCGGGGAATAGCCGCCCGGGGGCCGGGGTCAAGCGGTCACTCGACCGGGATGGCGCGCTGGGGCTGCGGTTCCTCGATCACCTCGGCGGCGCGAGGTGGCTCCGGTTCTTCTTCGACCGGCTCGGCCTTCGGCGGTGCTTCCTCCACCGGGCGGGCCTTCGGAGCTTCCGGCAGCGGGGTGACGCGCGGAGCGGGAGGTTCTGGTTCCTCGACCGGCAAGGCGCGCTGCGGCTTCACCAGCACCGGTGGTTGCGGTCCCGGCCGGGCGGGCGGCGGCTGCGATCGTGGTCCCGGTTGCGGGTCGGATGGCTCCTTGGGCGCGATGGAAATCTGCGGCGGTGCCGGCTTCCGGCGCATGCGGATTTCCACCCGGCGGTTCGGGGCCTGCTCCTCGACGCTGCCTTGCTTGAGAATCGGCCGGGTCTTGCCGAAGCCACGGGTCTCGATCTTGTCGCCGGGCAGGAAGAGCGTGCCGGTCAGGTAGTCCTTCACCGCGGCGGCGCGGCGCTTGGAAAGCTCCAGGTTGTATTGGTCGGCGCCGTAGAGGTCCGAGTGGCCTTCGATCCAGCAGTAGAGGCCGGGATTCTTTTCGAGGATCATGGCCAGCTTCATCATGCCGACGCGGGCGCTTTCGCGGAGCTCGGCGCTGTTGTATTCGAACAGCAGGTCGCTCGGCAGCATGGTCATCTTGCCGACCAGCACGTCCGCGGGCAGGCCCACCATGTCATCGAGCGTCACCACGCCATCGAGCGTGCCAGCCTCGGCATTGCCGCCGGCTCCCTTTTTCAAGAGATCCTCGGCGAAACGATCAAGGGCACTGTCGTCGGCGACGGCGGCACCGGGATCGACGATGAGCTGGGAATCCGCGGCCAAGGGCATCGGTTCCGGCGTGCGGCCAAGCTCCGGCAGCGCGGTGTCGATATCGAAGCCCTCCGCCGGATCGATCACCACTCCGGCGGGGTCGCCTTCCAGTGCGGGATTGGTCAGACGGACCGCGAATTCCGGATCGTTGATGTCCGGCTTGATGTCCATCTCGGTGTCCTCCGGCAGCTTGGCGAGGACGTCGATTTCCTCGAGCAAGGTATGGGTGTCCGGGGGTGGAGGCGCGATTTCCTCCGGCGGGTCCATCGCGCGGTCCGGCGGAAGGACTTCCACCTGCTCCACCTGCACCGGGCCGGTCTGGATCTCGACTCCTTCGGTGAAACCGAGGCCGATCTTGATATGTCCCAGCGCGAAAAACGCGGCGACGTGGAGGATGATGGCGATGAAGAACGCGACGCCCGCCCACCAGCCGAGGTTTTCCGGGCCTGGCAGGCGCAGCGGGGGCGATTCGCGCATTTCGCGCCAACTGTAGCCGTCGTCCACGGCGCGACTATACGCCGCGACGGGACCGTGACAATCACCTGCTTGCGATCGATCTTGCGGCTTGGCACCCACTGTGCTGATCTAACTTGCCATGCCTGCCAAAAAAGCTGCCAAGAAAGCCGCCGCAACGAAGGACGCTCCTGAAAAGGAACCTCAAATTGTGGAGCCTCAAGCGTCCGCTGCCAAAGAAGCAACCGCCCCCGCCAAGAAGGCGGCGAAGAAGGCTACCGCAAAGAAGGAAGCCGCTCCGAAGGCCGAAAAGAGCGTGCCCAAACCCCCCAAGGAGAAGGATGTCGCCAAGGCTGCCTACCTCAACTACATCAACCGCACGGCCAAGGGCCTGCCCGGCAGTGCGGAAAGCGACTGGCTCGCCGCGGAAAAATCCCAGGGATCTTGACCCGCTTTGGGCTTTTCCGCGCACGGGTGCGGGCCGACAGTCCGCGCCGTGAGCTGTTCCTCCCTCGGTATTGGTTTGGCGGGCCTCGGCACCGTCGGTTCGGGTGTCGTACTCGCTTTGGAACGTAACGCCGGCCTCATCTGCGACCGCACCGGCGGCCAAGTGAAGCTGGAAGTCGCCAAGGTGCTGGTGCGTGATCCGGCGAAGATCCGTCCCGTCAACCTGCCCGCGGAGACGATCACCACCTCGTGGCGCGAGTTGGTCGATGATCCATCGGTCGATATCGTCGTCGAGTTGATCGGCGGCACCACGGACGCGTTTGAAATCGTCGCCGCGGCATTGAGAGCCGGCAAACCCGTCGTCACCGGCAACAAGGCTTTGCTCGCCGAGCGGGGCGTGGAGTTGTTCGCCCTGTCGAAGCAGTTCGACGTGCCGATCCATTTCGAGGCGGCGGTCGCCGGCGGCATCCCGATCATCAAGACGGTCCAGGAAAGCTTCATCGGCAATCGCATTCATTCGATCACCGGCATCATCAACGGCACCTCGAATTACATCCTCGAGCGGATGACCACCGCGGGACTGGAGTTTTCCGCCGCGCTCGCCGAGGCGCAGGCGCTGGGTTACGCCGAGGCCGATCCGGCGCTCGACGTGAATGGCTGGGACGCCGCCCACAAGGCCATCCTGCTCGCGACGCTGGCCTACGGCTTCCCCATCGACCCGGCGAAGGTCCATGTCGCCGGTATCGAGCAAGTTCGTCCGATCGACATCGATTTCGCGACGCGCCTCGGTTACGTGGTCAAGCTTCTCGCCGTGGTGCGCGAGCATCCGGGCGGTGAAGTCGAGTTGCGCGTGCAGCCGTCGTTCATCGCGAAAAGCCACATCCTCGCGAGCGTCCACGGCGTCTTCAACGCGGTGGCCGTGCATGGCGATGCCGCGGGCGAATCGCTCTTCTATGGTCGCGGCGCGGGCCAGGACCCGACCGCCTCGTCGGTCGTTGCCGACTTGGTCGAGGCTGCCCGTTCGCTCCGCCAAGCCACCGGGCATCGCGGTTTCCTGCCCTATCGCGACAGCGGCACGCTGCTGCCGGTGGAGGAGACCGAGACGGCCTACTACGTCCGCTTCGACGTGACTGACCGCCCTGGCGTGATCGCCGAGGTCGCGAGGGTGCTGGCAGACGCTGGCATCGGCATTTCCGGCACCCATTCGCCGGTCAAGCCTGACCAGCCGGATGCCGAGTTTCTCGACATGGTCTTCCTGCTCCACACCTGCCGCTTCGGGCTGCTGCAGGAGACCCTCGCGAAAATCGAGGCGCTCGATTGCATCAACAGCACGCCGGTGGTGTTCCGGATCGAGAAGTTGTAAACGCCCGCGACGAGTCCGTGGGACCCGCCGCGGGCGCGGTGACATGAAATTACTTTCCTTGGAGCGCCGCCGTTTCCGGAAGTGAAAGGAGATATGCCCGGCGCTGGTCGGCGAATGTTTTCAGCGGCATGCCGCCATGGCCGAAGCCGCGCGGAGCCTCCGCTTGCTTTGGTTCGTCCGAAGTGAGGTTCTCGAACTCCGCGGTGGTGGAGGTCTTGCGGGTGTCCGCGGCGACCTCCTTGCCAGCCAGTTCGCGATAGCGCGCGACCACCGCGCCAAGGTTCTTCCAATCGAGATCCTTCTCTGCGAGCGTGCGGACGTTTGTTAGATAGCGTTCGCGCAGAGAGGGCACGGCGAGCAGTTTCGAACGCAGGGGCTTCTTCGCGTCGTCGAGACCGGTGAGCGGATCCAGTTTCACGCCGCCTCCTGACACGATCGCGGGCCGGGGGCGCGCTGCTTCATCGGACTGTCTTTGCTGCGGTCCGC
>CBKZPU010000250.1:0-6773 GCA_966696705.1 uncultured Verrucomicrobiaceae bacterium
CGCGGTGCCGTCGCCAGAAACGCGTTCCCGCGCTTCTCGCTGCCCACGGAAGTCTCTGGCCCGTGTCCGGGCAGCAACACGGTCTCGTCCGGCAGGGTCAGCACTCCCGCGCGCAGCGCCTCCAGGGCCGCCTGATACGGGCCGCGGGGGGCGCAGCCGCCCATCGAGCCGGCGAAAAGCGCGTCGCCCGTCACGCAGACCGGCCGCGCCAAGCCATCGATCCGATAGCCGACGGCCCCTGGGCAATGCCCCGGCAGATCGATCACCTCCACCGTGAGCTTGCCGAAGCGCAGTCGGTCGCCCGGGCCCACGTCATCCGGTGGGATCGCCACCGAGCGCGTGCGGCCCTTCAAGCTGGCCAAGCCGCCCACGTGGTCGCCGTGGCCGTGGGTGATCAGCACGTGGACGTCCCGGATTCCCCGCTCGTCCAAGGCGTGCCGGATGCCGGGAGAATCGGTACCGGTGTCGAAGAGCAGGAACTCGTCCGGCCCCGCCTGAACCAGCCACGCATTCACGGTTTCATCGTCAAACGGGAGCTCCAAGCGATCGATCTCCGGAAGCGGGCAGGCCGGCGGGCGGTAGTCCGGCAGGCCGGCGAGCGCCGGGCCGTTCAGGCCGAGGGCGGGGGCGAGCAGCAGCAAGGTCTCCCGGAACGCCGGGCCACGGCCCGCGGAAATCACCTCCCGCTCGGATAGTCCGCAGCGTGCCGCCGCTTCGGACGGCGCGAGGTCCAGCCCCCGCAGGGCCTTCCGGATCACGTCGGCGGTGGTGTCGTAGAGCATCGGTGGGCAGGCAAGGGGGCGGGGGGATTAAGGCTGGTTTCGACCATCGGTGGCAATCGCCGAGACGCGCAGATGGCAGGAGGCAGGAACAACGAGACGAACGAAATAGGAACCCCGGCGGAACCTAGGCTTTTGATTTCGCCAAATTGGCTCGTTTCCCTGTCGTCTTGGTTTTCCTTCCTCCCCGGTCTGGGTCACGCGAGTTCGCAGGCCAGCCGGATGGCGTGGATCATCGAGTCCGGGCGGGCGATCCCTTGGCCAGCGATCCCGAAGGCCGTTCCGTGGTCCGGGCTCGTGCGCGGCTTCGGCAGGCCCAGCGTCACGTTCACCCCGGTGTCGAAATCCAGCAGCTTCAGCGGGATCAGCCCTTGGTCGTGATACATCGCCAGAACCGCGTCGAACTCCCTGTCGGCCGCTTGGCGGAAAACCGCATCCGGCACATGGGGACCGGAAAACACGCCTGGAAACATTTGATTCAAGCGCTTGATGGCAGGAGCGATGATCCGCTCTTCCTCGTCGCCGAAACGGCCGTTCTCCCCGGCGTGGGGGTTCAAACCTGCCACCGCAATCCGCGGCTGGCGGCGCATCCGGCGGCGGGCGAAGTCTTCCAAGAGTCGCCCGGTTGAAACAATTGCTTCAATGCTGAGTGTGCTTGAGACACTTGCCAGCGGTATGTGAATGGTAGCCAAGCCCACGCTCAGATTCCGACCGCTCAGGCACATCGCATACTCCTGAACACCAAATCGTTCCGCGAAAAACTCCGTTTGTCCCGGAAACGGAAATCCACCCGCTTGCAGGGTCGCCTTGGAGACCGGGCCGGTCACGACGGCCTTCGCTTCTGGATCGGACTTTAGAATTCGAACGGAGGCTTCAAGAGCATCAAGCGCGCGTGCCGCCGAGGTGGCATCGGGCTGGCCAGGGACGCAGCCCGTCGCATCGCCGAGTATTTCGAAATCGAAGCCAGTGGGCAACTGGCCGGACGCCAGTGCCTTTTCCACCACCTCCGGGCCGATGCCGGCGGGGTCGCCTAAGGTGATGAGGATGCGGGGCATCGCGGACGGGCGGGTTCGCCCGGCTCAGAGCTTCTTCTCGATCATCGCCGACTTCCGCTTGCTGGAAATCCACTTCTCGTAGGCCGCTGAGTTCTTCTTGGTGCGGACGCGGTCCTCGATCATCTCCCGCACCTCGCTCAGCGGCGGGTAGGGGCCCGGATTGATCTTGGTGATCTTCACGATCGTGAAGCCGGCCGGATCCTCGAGCGGGCCGACCACGTCGCCGTCCTTGCTGCCGAAGATGATGGCGGCGAATTCCGGCTGGAGGTCGGTGCGGGGCACGTCCTTCTGAAAGCCTCCTTCGGCGGCAAACGCGTCACGCGAATGTTGCTTGGCCAACTCGGCGACGTCGGCGCCGCCCTTGATGTCGGCCGCCAGCTTCTCCGCCAAGGCGAGCTGGGTCTCCGGGGTGGCCAGCGGATTGTCGGCGTCCGAGCGGGGCAGGAAGATCTTGTGGAAGGTGATCACGTCCTTCGAGGTGTCGCGCAGCTTGTCCTTCACCTCGTTGTACTCCTTGGAAATCTCGCCCGGCAGCGGCGGCGGGGCATCGGAGAAGTGCTCGGCGCGCATGGCCTGCACGATGAGTTGCTCGCGGGTCATTTCCCGGTAGCCGTCGCGGGTCATCCGGGCGCGCTTCAGCTCTTCGTCGAACTTGGCCTCGCTGCCGTTGAAGTTGCTCTGGATCTGCCGCTTGACCTCCTTGTCCACGACGTGCTCGGGCAGGTTGGCACCCTTCTTTTCAAGGGCTTTGAACTCGGACAGGATGATCTCGCGGTCGATCATTTCCTGGAGCAGCTTTTCGCGGGCATCCAGCACCTGGCGCTCGAATTCCGCGCCGCGGCGGGGGAACTGGGCGGCGAGTTGGGCGTAGATCGGGGCGAGGCGGAAATTCAGCTCGCTCTTGGTGATCGCCTGGCCGTTGACCTTGGCGGCGATGGCGTTGACCTCGAAGGCCCCGCTGGGAGCCACCGGCGGGGCAACAGGCTGCTGGGCCGGGCAGAGGCCGGCGGCGGAAAACAGGGCAAGCCAAGCGATGCGGGAATTCATGACAGTCTCGGTGGACGCCGGGACTGTTCCGCGTGCCCGGGGCCTTGGCAAGGCGCGAAACCGCCTTCTCCGTCCCAGCGGACGGTGCAAAAATCCCCGGGCGAGCCGCGTGGGCCGCCCGGGGAGAAATCAGCGAGCGCCAATTACTCTTCGCGCAGTTTCTCGGCTGCGTCCTTGGCGGCATCGGAGGTCTTCTGAGCGGCATCGGCGGCCGTATCTTTCGCTTTGTCGGCGGCGTCGGCGGCACCCTCCTTGATTTTCTCGCCGACTTCGGCGGCGGCGTCCTTCATATCCTTCGCGGCGTTCTCCGCTTTCGCGCTCGCCTCCTTCATCTTGGCGGCGGCGTCGTCGCTGGCGGCCTTCATTTCTTCCTTCGCTTTCTCCACTTCGGCGTCCTTGCAGGCGACGAGGGCGAGCGGCAATGCAGCGGCTATCACGAGATGCTGGAATTTCATGGTGGTATGGATTCGGTTGGGCTGCGGCTCTGGGAAGGGACACCGCGGCCGGTCACTTCTAACATCGATTGCGGACCGGTCAAACCAGTGCTTTTCCGGCCCGAGGGCCACCGCACTCGGCATTGGATCGGAGAACCGCGAATCGGGGTGAATAAGAGTCGGATCCGCGGGCGACTCCTCCTTTTCCTTCTCGAAACTGGCGTCCCTTCGCGTCAGTTCGCGGTTGGAAATCTCCAAATGCGATGGCCCTGTGCCCGCCCGGCCGTATGCTCCCGCCATGGAAACCGCGCTCGTCCAGTGCCCCACCTGCTTCGAGACCTTCGAGGTCGTGATGCCGCCGCCCGGAGAACTGCCGGCGGAAATGGACTACGACTGCGAGGTCTGCTGCCGCCCGCTGATCCTCGTTTTCGATGAATCCGGCGCCTACGCCCGCGGCCTCGGCGAGTGATGGGGCCGGCGATTTCCATCCTGCTTCCAATTCACAACGCCGCCGCCACACTCGCGGAGGCGCTGGAAAGCTTGCTCGCCCAGACTTTCGCGGATTGGGAACTGCTGGCCGTGGACGATCGCTCGGACGACGGCTCGGCGGAGATCGCCGCCGCTTTCGCCCGCCGCGACTCGCGCGTGCGGCTGATCGCGAACGCGGGTCCGCCGGGGATCGTCGGCGCGCTCCAGACCGCCGCGAATGCCGCGTCCGCCGGCTGGGTGGCGCGCATGGATGCCGATGACCGCTGCCATCCGCAGCGCCTCGCCCGGCAATGGGAACGGGCAGGGGAGGCGGAGATCATCACTGCCAATGTGAGCCTCCTCGATCCGCTCGGGGAGGGGATGACCCGCTACGTCGCCTGGACCAATTCCCTCGAATCCCACGAGGCCATCGCCAACGCCCGCTTCATCGAGAATCCGGTGATTCACCCCACGATCCTGATGCGTCGTGGCGCGCTCGATGCCGCAGGTGGCTACCGCGAGGTCCCGTGGGCGGAGGATCACGATCTCTGGCTGCGCATGCTCCAGCACGGGGCGCGCTTCGCGAAGGTCCCCGAGTGCCTGCTGGAGTGGCGGGATTCCAGCGGCCGTCTCACCCGCAGCGACGCCCGCTACGGGGAAAAAGCCCGCCACCGCATGCGCGCCCATTACCTGGCCGCCATCCCCTCGATCCGCGAACGGGGTGTCGTCATTGCGGGTGCGGGGTCGATCGGCAAGGCGCTGGCCCGCGAACTTCTCGCGCTCGGCATTCCCGTTCACGGGTTCTTCGATGTCCATCCGCGCCGCCTCGGGGAAAAGATCCACGGGGCGGAGGTCGCCGGCTTGGAAGACTTCGGCCGGCGTTGGCGGGAGGCCGTGCTGCTGTCCGCCGTGGGACTCGCCGGGGTGCGGGAAGAGATCCGGCAACTCGCCGCCGCCGCCGCTTATCAGGAAGGGCGCGATCTGTGGTGCGTCTGCTGAGGGGGTATCGTATCCGTAGGCGCGGTGGAGCCCTTGCCAGCCGGCATTCCCAGGCCACCTCTCCACTGGCACCTTCACGATGCCTCATTAGATTCCCCACCATCATGGCCACCGAGAAAGAGAAGATGATCGCTGGCGAACTCTATCAGGCGTTCGACGCGGAGCTTTTCGGCGAGCGCCAGCACGCCAAGCGCCTGTGCCGCTGGTTCAATGAAACCACCGGGGAACAAACCACCGAGCGCGAGGCGATCCTCTGCGAGTTGCTCGGGAGTTGCGGACCGAATGCCTTCATCGAGCCGCCCTTCCGCTGCGACTTCGGCTACAACCTCCACGTCGGCCGGAATTTCTACGCGAACTTCGATTTCGTCGTGCTCGACTCCTGCGAGGTCCGCATCGGCGACAACTGCATGATCGCGCCGCGAGTCTCGATCTTCACCGCCACCCATCCGCTCGACGCCGCCACGCGGATCAGCGGCCTGGAGTACGCCAAGCCCATCACCATCGGCCACAATGTCTGGATCGGCGGCCATGCGGTCATCAATCCCGGCGTCACCCTCGGGGACAATGTCGTGGTCGCCGCCGGCGCCGTGGTGACGAAAGACGTGCCGCCCGATGTCGTCGTCGCCGGAGTGCCCGCGCGGATCATCCGGCACTTGGAGCCGCCGGGGTAGGGCCGCCGCACGTGGGACGAGATCGGAAAGCCGCGAATGGAAGGACGAACGGGGGCCAATCCAGAACCGGGAGGCGTATTCCAAGCTGCTCGTGGAAGCGGGCCGTGGAATTGGAATGGCCGCTCCACCGGATCGATGTGATATCCTGTCGGCATGGCGGAGAAGAAATCCTCGGGTTGTGTGGTGGCGGCGATCATTGGCGTGGTCGTGCTGGTGGGCGTGGTGTCGCTGGTGGCCACCCTGGCTTACCGCGGCGTCATCGCCGGCAAGGAGGTCGTGTCGGCCCAGCTCGAGAAGCATCGCGCCGAGGCGGACCGCGCCGTAGCCGCGGCGGCGGCGGTGCAACCGGTGGAACTCACCGCGGGGAAGCTCCCCGACTACTCCGGCTATCAAGCCGGCCAACCGCTGACCCGCGAGATGTTCCTCGCCTGGCGGGCCGATGCCGAGGCGACCACGCTGGTGCGGGACACCTTTCGCGAGAAGGCCGAAGGAGCCGACGTGACCTGGACTCTCCGCGCCGGCGATCTCCGGCAGCAAGGCGACCGCATCACCGGCAGCTTCTACCTGCCCTACGTGCTGCGCTCCGAGGATGGCCACCGCGTCCAGACCGGCGTCGAGTCCGTCCGCTGCGAATTCGCGGCCGGCGAGCGCGAGTCGCTGCTGAATATCCGCCGCGACCGGATGGCCACCATCCGCGGCAAGCTCTCCCTGAAGAACGGCGACACCGTCCTCCACGACGCCCGCCAGGCCGGCACCGAGGTGGAGAAGGAGTGACGTCCCGACGTGAACTTAAGTTCCCCCGGGAGTTCAACGTACTCCGGGAGCCCCGGTAATCAGACCGGCCCGAACGGTCCCTCGCTGCCTGCCTGAAGACCGCCGCTCCCGGGGCAGTTTCCCGGAATCCCCTGGCGTTCCGGAAACCGGCGTGCCCCCGCGCCTTCATTTCCTGCAAGCGGGGGAGACTGGCGCGTTACCGGAATGCCGGCAGCGACCAAGGAACCGGCGGAACCTCCAACCCCCGCACCGCCATGAAAACCGCCGCTCTCATCCTGCTGACCACCGCTTGGCTTGCCTCGTGGACGGGCATTGCCCTCGGCCTTTCCGGTAGCCTGACCCCCGCCCAAGCCGCTTCGCCGCAAGCCGTGGCGGTCGCCGGACGCTGACCTTTCCGGACTCGCTCGGAAATGCTTGCCAAGCCCCGCCGATTCCCCCACAACCTCGGCCCCGCCGCACGGCAAGCAACGCGCGCTTAGCTCAGTGGTAGAGCACATCCTTCACACGGATGGGGTCGCAGGTTCGAACCCTGCAGCGCGCACCATC
>CBKZPU010000251.1:0-6680 GCA_966696705.1 uncultured Verrucomicrobiaceae bacterium
ATGAGGCTGGCGCGTTGACAGAGGGCGCCTTCCATCCGGCCATATTTGGCGGAGTCCCATTTCAGCGCCATCCGCATGGGAAGGGAGCCCCGGCCGTCCGCGGCCACCTGACGGCGCACCGAGGCCTCGTGATTGTGGGCGAGATAGGCGACGCGGCGGTCGTTGCCGATCTGGTCAAGCGCCCATGCGCAGGCGGCTTGGTCGACGATGATCCAGTCCCATTGCCGTTCTAACAGACGCGTCAGCTCCGCGCGCTGGACAGGATTGCCGAGCCGGAAGGCGTCGCCGGGCAGGGTCGAGGCAAGGCTGCGGAGCCGGCCGGTCGGGATGGTGCCGTGGAGTTCCCAGGTCACCGCCGGCCCGCCGTCACCCGCGTTCTTTCCTTGATGCGCCAGCACCGTGATGTCCATGCCCGGCCGGGCGGCCAAGGACTTCAGCAGTCCGAGCGAATAGATCAACTCGCCGCTGTCCACGGAGCGGGGGTCTTGCCGGGTGATCCAGAGGCAGCGCATGGCGGACGGGCGACGTTTACCGCAGGGCTCACGGCTTGGCCGTTAGAATCTTCTCGAAGGTGGTGGCGGTTTTTTCGATCGGAAAGGTCGCCTCGGCATACGCGCGGGCCTTTTTGCCAAATTCCTCGCGCTCGTCCGGTGAGGCGTAGAGGAATCCGGCGGCAGCGAGGAAGCCGTCCATGTCCTTGGGCTCGACGGTGATGCCTGCGCCGTGCTCGCGGGTGATGCGGGCGGCCAGATTTTGTTTTGAAACCGCCAGCAGCAGCGGTCGCGCTGCACAAAGGTAGCTGAGGGTTTTCGACGGCACCGAAAAGACGCCGGCTTCTTCCTCGAGGATGCCGACCAGCACGTCTCCGCTGGCCAGCACCTGCGGCAGTTCGGCAAAGGGCTGGTACGGCAGAAGTAGTAGATTCGTCAGGCCCGCGGCGGCGGATTCGCGGCGCAGCCAGTCGGCGCCGATGCCTTCCGAGACTACCACCACGCGCACCGAGTCGTCGTCTTTGAACTTCCTCGCGAGCTCCAGCAGCATCGCCGGATTGTGCTTCATGCCGATGGTGCCGGAGTAGAGGAAGACGAACTTGTCGTGGAGGCCGTGGCGGCGCGACCACGCGTTGTCCTTCGGCTGGACCGGGATTTCCTCGATGACCGCCCAATTGGGCACGACCGAGACCCGCTCGGGATCGACCCCGAACTCCCCGGCCAGGATTGGCGTGAAGTCGGAGGTGATCGCCACGATCCCGCTGCTGCGCTTGAATTGCCGCGAATCCAGCAGCCGGTACCACGCGCCGATGAAGCCGCCGGCGACCGGGATCTTTTTCCGCAGCAGCTTGTCGACCGCCAGACTGTAAAAGTCCTGCACCCAGTAGTAGAAGCGTCCGCCGACCTCGACGGTGGCGCGGGTAATGGGCTCCTGCGTTTCGGTCGGGGTATTGCCGGAAAGAACGGCATCGGGCTTCCACTCGCGCACGAACTCGGCCGCGGCCTTGCCGTAGCGAATCTCCATGTCGCGACGGCGGCGGAAGGAATACTTGAAGCGCGGGTAGTTCGGATCCATCGGGATCTCGCGGAACTCCAGCGTCGGGGCATCCGCGGGATGCCGCTGCAAGTCGCCGCGCGGGGTTTGTAGCGAGCCCGCAAAAGCATGCACCACTTGGTGGCCGCGGGCCGCGAGGGCGCGGCTGAGGGAGGTGGGAAAGGCGTGGCCGGCGTAATCGTGGACCAGAATCTTCATGGGGGGGAGGGGAGCCGGGGAGGCGGCGCCGATCATACCCTCATGAGTTTCAGGGTCAACGAACGGGCTTCACGCGATCACGTGGGGCTGGAACTCACTGGAAAAGGAGCGCCAAGAAAATGTAGGCGGCCACCAAGGCCGAGTAGATGAAAGCAAGCACCACGGCTTCGGCCGTCGAGACCGGGGCTTCGTGACGGTGCGTTTTCATGGCCAAGAGGGGTTGTCAGGTCCTGTCAGCCGGGGCCGACAGGACCCTATCGTGAGATGGAGGGAATCACTTGGCTTCGCGGTTTTTCTCGGCCTCTTCTTCCAAGGCTTCGGCCTTGCGCTCAGCCGCCTTGCGAATGGCATCGGCATTGTCTTCAGCCGCGTCGGCGCGGGCTTCCGCCGTTTCCTTCTCGGTATCGACCGTATCCTTGGCCTCTTCGCGGACGCGATCGGCGGCGTTCTCGGTGGCGTCAGCAGCGGCTTCGCCTTCCTTGCGGACTTCGTCAGCCCTCTGTTCCAAGGAGTCTGCCTTCTGCTCCAGAGCGTCTTCACGGGCTTCCTCGTGACGCGAGTCGCAGGCGGTGAAGGCGAACGTGTAGGCCGCCGCGGCAATCAACGTGGGGATGATGGGAATTTTCATGATGGTGGTTTGTGGTTGAACGGCCTAACGGCCTTAGAAAGTGATGTGGCACGACGAGTGCCGTTCGATTCTCAATGGGTTACGACTACGAAAGGGGCGAAAATGCGGCTCCTTGCATGAAGATGGCATGCAGGATGCACGGTGCGCCCGGCGAAGGGCAAACACAGGCGGGAAGGGGACTTGCGGCCATCGGCCGGCTTTGCTCCCGTGGCGGCGGGATGAATCAAGCGCCGACGGCGGACGAGGTAATGGCAATGCTGCGCGACGAAGGTCTGGTCGATCTGGCCCCGGATTTCCCGGCGAGCGGCGACTTGTTCGCGGCGGGGATGGACTCGATGGCGGTGATGCAACTCATCGTGGTGGCGGAGGAACGCTTCGGCGCAGTCATCGGACCGGAAGATGCCGGGCGGGAAAGCCTCGGCACCCCGGCGGCCCTGGCGAACTTGATCGGGAGGAAGCGGGCATGACCGCCGATGTGCTGGTGCTCGGGGCTGGCAGTGCCGGCTTGGCGGCAGCGGTCACGGCGGCGCGTGCGGGAGCGCGGGTGGTCTTGTTGGAGCGGTATGGATTCGCCGGCGGCATGGGAACCGCGTCGCTGGTCCACACGTTCTGCGGCCTGTATCTGTTGGGCGACGGACCTCCCGTGATCGCGAACGCGGGTTTCCCCGCGGAGATGGCGGCGCGGATGCTGCGGGCGACCGGCGACGATGGCCCGGTGAAAATGGGCCGCTTGTGGGTGCTGCGGCAGCATCCGGTCGAGTTCGTGAGGATCGCCGATGAACTGCTCCGCGAAAGCGGAGTGGAGGTGCTCTTTCACACCGAGGTCTTGGCCGCCTCGCGGGAGGCAGACTCTTGGAAGGTGGAGGCGATCTGCCGCGGGCAACGTCGCAAGTTGCGGGCAAAGACCCTGATTGATGCGTCGGGCGATGCCGTGCTGGCGGACTTGCTCGGGGCGGCTTCGGAGATGACCGAGTCGTCCCGGCTCCAGCGACCGGCCTATGTCTTCGGTGTCCAAGGCGCGGCCGGTGGCGAGGAGGGCCTGGCGTTGGCCGGCCGGATTGTCGATGGCGTGCGGCGCGGATTGCTTTCGAAGGAGACCCTCGGCCTGCACTTCCGGGTCAGCGGCCGGGCCGGGGAAATCTTCGGGACCATCGACTTGAGCGGCGCCGAGGAAGGCGACTACGATCCGTTGGATGCCGCCTGCTTGTCGCGGCTGGAGATCACCGGTCGCAGCGTGGCCGCGGCGGCGGTGGATTTCTTGAAGAAGGAAGCGGCAGGCTGGGAACGCGCCTCCATTTCCCATTGGCCCGTCCGTGCCGGTGTTCGGGAGAGCCGTCGTTGGAAAGGCCGGCACGTTCTTACCGAGGCGCAGGTGCTCGGTGGCGTGCGGCATGACGATGAGATCGCGCTGGCGACATGGCCGCTGGAGTTCCGCGAAACGAATCGCGGGCCGAAATTGCGCTATCCCGAGAATGACCGGGCGGCCGGCATCCCGCTCGGCTGCTTGATGCCGGAGAGGCTCGATCAGGTCTTTGTCGCAGGCCGCTGCATTTCCTGCGATCACGGGGCGCAGGCCTCGGTGCGGGTCATGGGCACCTGCTTCGCGACCGGTCAGGCGGCGGGGCTGGCCGCGGCCTTGGTGGCGGATGGCAAGCCGGAGGATCTCGCTCAAGCGATACGGCGGAAGTTTCCTTTGGGGGTTTGAGCACTCAGGTCTTTCCTGCGCGACCGTCGCGCTTTCCACTGCGCGCATGCAGTGGCGCATCCGAGTGGATACCGGCGGGACTTTCACCGACGCTTGGGCAATCGGTCCAGACGGGGAGGAACGCCGTGCCAAGATCCTTTCCGATGGCACGCTCCGTTGCCGCCTCGCGACACGGGACGACGGCTGGTGGCTCACCGATTCCGAACTTTCCATCGACGACGGCACGTTGGCTGGCTGGACCGGCGGAAAGGTCACCGTGCTTGATAGTCGCGATGGGGCGCGCCGCTTGAAGCTGGCCGGAAATACGGCGGATCTCGTAGCTGGAGGCATCCTTGAACTTTCCTGCGGCGACGAGGCACCGGTTGCAGCGGCGAGGCTTCTCACCGGCACGCCTGCGGGGAACCCCCTGCCGCCGGTCGATTTCCGCGTCGCCACCACGCGCGGAACCAATGCCTTGTTAGAGCGCAAGGGCGCGCCGGTGCTCTTCGTGGTCACGCGGGGCTTTGGCGATCTGTTGGAGATCCGCGACCAGCGACGCGAATTGCTTTTCTCGTTGGAGCAGCCACATCATCGTCCGCTTGCCAGCGCAGTCTGTGAGTGTGGCGGACGGCTGGATGCCTCGGGGAAGGAGATCGAAGCGCTCGATCCCGAGGAAATCCGGGAGCTTGTCCGGTCATGGCGGGCGCAGGGCCTTGAGACCGCCGCTGTCGCGCTGCTCCATGCGTGGGCGAATCCCGAGCACGAGCGTCGCGTCGGTGAAGTGCTTCGGGACGAGGGCTTTTCCCACGTTTGCTTGTCCTCCGATGTCGCGCCGATGATCCGCCTGCTTCCACGTGCGGAAACCGCGGTGACGGATGCCTATCTCGCGCCGGTCATGGACCGCTTCGTCCGCCGCGTGGCGGATTCGCTCGGCACGGAACCATGGTTGATGACCAGCGCCGGTGGCTTGGTGCCCGCCAGTGACTTTCGTCCGAAGGACTCGCTGCTGTCCGGCCCGGCGGGCGGCCTCGTCGGTGCCGCCGAACTTGCCCGCAGGGCCGGCTTTGCGAAGGTGCTCACGTTCGACATGGGCGGCACCAGCACGGATGTCGCGCGCATCGACGGACCCTTCACGTGGCGGCAGGAACAGGAAATCGGCTCCGCGCGCGTGTTCGCACCGGCCTTGAAAATCGAGACCGTGGCCGCCGGTGGTGGATCGATCTGCCGCTGGCGAAACGGTCGCCTCGAAGTCGGCCCCGAGAGCGCCGGTGCCAATCCCGGCCCCGCCTGCTATGGCCGCGGCGGCCCCTTGACCCTGACGGACGTGAACTTGCTGTTAGGACTGATGGATCCGGCGAAGGCGGGCATTCCGCTCGACCGCACTGCTGCCGAGGTCCGGCTTCAAGAACTCCTCGCCGACCTCCTTGAAGCGGGCGAGCAAACCCATGCGGAAAGCTTGCTCGCCGGCCTGCGCGACATCGCCGTGGAAACCATGGCGGAAGCAATCCGTGGCGTCAGCGTCCGGGAGGGTTGCGATCCGCGGGACTTTGCCTTGCTCGCCTTCGGCGGTGCCGGGCCGCAGCATGCTTGCGCGGTTGCAGAGCGTCTTGCCGTCTCTTCCGTGCTTGTTCCCGCCGACGCGGGGCTGCTCAGTGCCTGGGGCCTCGAGCGCGCCCGTCGCCAGGAGCAGCGGGTGAAGCAGGTGTTGAAGCCACTGGAGAGAGTGCCATCCCTTGCGTCCGAATGGGAGGCCCTCGCCTCGACCGTCTCCATCCCGGGTGCCGTGTTCCGGTGGATTGCCGATCTGCGCCTCACCGGCCAGGACAGCTTCCTCACCGTCGAATCATCCTCCGTCACGGCCTCCACGGCGGAACTCATCGACGCCTTCATTACCGAATATCGTAAGCTCTACGGCTATCCGCCGCCATCGGGGCGGCCCGTGGAACTTGTCGCCCTGCGCGTGGTTGCGGAGGAAACGTCCGTTGAGTCCGCGGGGGAGACTTTTGCCGACGAACTTGTGCCGGGGCCTCTGCTGCTCCAAGATCGCTTCTCCACCTGCTTCATCCCGGCAGGCTGGGCGATGCGCAGCGGCAATCATGGGACGCTTCTCTTGGAAAGAATCGCGGCGGAGAAATTCTCGTCTGCCATCCACCAACTTCCATCGGCGGTCTCCGCGGGTCTGTTCCGCAGCCGCTTTGAAGGCATTGTCACCGCGATGGGGGAAATGCTCCGGCGCACGGCGCTTTCTACCAACGTCAAGGAGCGGCTCGATTACTCCTGCGGCCTGCTTGATGCCTCCGGCCACCTTGTCGCCAGCGCACCGCACGTGCCGGTTCACCTCGGGTCGCTTGGCGTTTGTGTCCGTGAGGTCCTGCGCGTGCTCAATCCCGGCCCCGGCGACGTCGTCATCACGAATCACCCCGCCTTCGGCGGGTCGCACCTGCCGGATGTCACGCTCATCGCTCCGGTCTTCGATCGCGAGGGAAAGAGGATCGCCTTCGTGGCGAACCGCGCCCATCACGCGGAGATCGGAGGCAAGGCTCCGGGCTCGATGCCTGCCGATGCCCGCTGTCTGGCCGAAGAGGGCGTCGTGATCGCGCCTCGTCTGTTAGTTCATGCAGGCAT
>CBKZPU010000252.1:0-6582 GCA_966696705.1 uncultured Verrucomicrobiaceae bacterium
CGGAGAAAGGTCCCTGCCAACTTCTTCAAAACAACACCGGCAGCTTCGCTCCCGTCGCCTCGATCTTCGGCAGCAGCTCCTTCGCGCCTTGATCGTCGCCGTTGAAGACCTTCTCCCACAAGTCGTCGAGCAGGAGCGCCGCGTTCTCATGATGGAGTTCGCGCTGCAGTTTCCGGCCCAAGCGCTCCGAGCGAAAACCCGCGGCGAGTTCCTTCAACTTGGCATCGGCCTCCGGATGCAAGCCCTCCAACAGCAGCCAGTCGTCCATCCCGAAGCTCGCGGGAAACAGCTCGCTTTCGCAAACGGCCGCCTCGCGCGCCTCGACCACCGCCGGGTGCTTGCGCACGCGTTCGCCGAGTTCACCCTTGGCCCGGATCAGCAGTCTCAGGATGGCCTGCGGGCCGATCAATCGCCGGTTCGCCTCGATGATCGCCGCACAGTCGGGGTGCTCCGCGGCCAGTGCCTCGACGGCGATGATCTGCAAGGCGGACTCGAGGGTGGACTGGAGCCGTGCACAGGGAGCCTCCTTGGCCGCGGCCCTCAAGGCACCGAGCCACGACTTCGACTCGCAGGGATCGCCGATGGCGAAGCCCCCAAGCTGGGCCGTCGCCACGGCCGCCTGCGCCCATGCGCGCGACTTGGCATCGCCAAGACCGGCCACGAGGGTCTTCAATGACTCGCGCTGGGTCTTCAATGCCTCGCGAATCTCACCGTCACGCTCCTTGTTATGGTAGCGCGCCATTTCATCGCGCGCCGAGGTATGGTCGAACTCCTGGCCGGCGGCTTTTTCCAGCAGCCGCTCCACCGACGCGTCATCCCCGATGTAGCCGAAGACCTCCGCGCCCCACGCGTAGAGGCCCGGGCTCTTGGGCGACAGCAGCAGCGCGTCCCAGTAGCGGGCCACCGCCTTGCGGAAATTCGGGTCGGAGGTCAACGCGGCCACCAACTGCTTCTTCTCCTCCTCGCGCTGGTAGAGGTAGCGCAACGCATCGATCCCATCGTCAGCCTGGAGCAGCTTCGGATTGATGCGGTCGCCGGCCAAGCGGATCACCGCGGCGGTCAACAAGCTCTCGGCCGCGTTGTGGCTCAGGATGCTGTTCGCCGGTTCGAGATCGACGGCTTCCGAAAGCAGTCGTGCCGAGGTCTCGAAATCCTCCCGCTTGCCCTCCAGTCGATAGAGCGCGCGATAGAGCAGGGCGGAGTTGTTCAAGGTCGTCGAAGTCCGGCCCAGCTTCTCATACTTGGCCAAAGCCTCGCGATAGTGGCTCTTGGCCACTTCCGGCTTGCCATTCTCTTCCGCCTTTTCGCCGCGCGCCTCGGCCAGATTCGCGGCGAGGAGGGGGTCCGCGGCACTGCTCTTGGAAAGCCACTCGATCTTCTCGTCCGTGTTGCGCGCGAGCAGCGAGCGCAGGCGAACGATCGTCGCTTTCTCTTGCTCCTTCGTGGCCTTCGGAAACGCCTCGTCCAGCAGCTTGCGGGCGTCATTGTTCTCGCCGAGGTCGCGGAAAATGTCGGCCAGTTGGAAGAGCGTGGCGGCATCGCGCTGCTTCGAGGCAAGCAATTCGTCGAAGAGCTTGCGGCCCTCCGGCTCGCGATCCGACCAGAAATAGACCTGCCCGAGAAAGAGCCGGTACTCGTCCGTTTCCCCCGCGGCACCTTGGAGGGCGAGGAAGGCTTCCTCGGCCTTCTTCAGCAGGTCCTTCCGCACGGCCGGATCTTTCCCGGCCTGCGCCAGCCGCAGCCGGGCGACGCCGAGATCCATGATCGAGGGGACGATCTTCGACTCCGCCTCATAGCGGTCGCGCGCCGCGATGACGCCGCCGTCCTTTTGAACTTCCTGCGAAAGATACTCCTGCACCATGCGCTGCTGCTCCGCCTCGCTGGCGGCTTCATAGCGTTTCCGGAAGCCAGCGGGACCACGGTCCTTGTTGAGACGATCGAGCGCCGCCTCCTGGGCGGATTGATAGGCCCGCTCCATGGCGTCTTCCACGCCTTTCCACTGGGCCAGCCGCGGCGCCACGTAGCGCTCGAGATGCGGCAGCGCTTCCGCCACGCGGCCTTCGCCTAACAGAAGCGTGCCGAACAAGCGCGCGCCCTCGCCATCGCCCAACTGATCCGCCGCCGGTTCCAGCAGCGCGAGCGCGCCCTCGACCTCGCCGAATTCCTCGCGGATCAAGGCCAGCTTGACCCGCGTTTCGCGGTCATCCGGCTGGGCCGCATGCATGCTTTCCAGCACCTTGCGCAAGGCCTCGTGAACCCGCACCAGATCGGTGGGCGATGGCTTGAGGGCGGAAAGGATGAGTTCCGCCTCCTTCGGCTCGCCGCACTTCGCCGCGGCGGCCAGCGCCTGGTCGGTGAGATCCGGGATCAGGGCTTGCTTGAAGCCGGGCACAAGCCGGTTGGCATCGGCATAGCGGACCGCGGCGGCGATGCGCTTCGGATCGCCGGAGTCGAGCTCGGCCTTCAGCAGGCTCAACATCGCCTGCCGCCACTCCGCCTGATCGCCGATGCCTTCCTGAAGCATGCCGCGATACCCCATCACCGCGTCGATCGGCTTGCCTGAGGCGGCAAGCGCCACCGCCTTCTCACGGCCCTTCTTCGCCCGATACTCCGGAGAATGGATGTGGGATTGCCACGAGATCATACCGACGGAAATCGCGACGCATGCCAGCGCGCACCACCGCACGCCACGCGCGAAACCGCTCACCCGCTCCTTGCCGAGGAAATACCAGCCACGGCCCGGCGCATCCGCCACCCGGTAGGCATCGATCGGGAAGACCGGGATGAACACCAAACAGAAACAGCGCGTCTTGATGTAAGTCCCCGTGGCCGTGTCGAAGTCGCGCTTGCCATACATGCTCACGCCGATGCCATTGATCGTGAAGAGACCCGGCGCGGATTTCACCCGCCTCATCGTGGGAAATCGACGCTCCAAATCACTGTTTCCCGCCTTGCCATCCGTGCCATCTTCCATGATGCGGCGGAGTTAATAATCAAGCATCGCCCGAGTCACGCCCGAAGTGGCTTTGTCACCCTCCCGTCACCGTCGCGGCCGATCGCCTCACGATTCGGCTCGAACCTCGATGCGCGTGGTCTCGGCCATGCCATCTTCCGGATTCATTCCTCGTGGGAAGGACTCACAGCAGAGAACGCAAAGATCCCAGGGATCCACTTCTCCGGCTGCTTCTCTGCGATCTTTGCGTTCTTTGCGGTTAAATAGGTCCCTGTCCGGGAGGCGTCCTTTCGTCTTCACGAAGATTTCACGAATCCCGTGAAGTATTTCCCCACGTCCTTCCGTTTCATGCCATGGCGCGTCACGCGCTATCATGAGCCACCACACCGCTCCCGAGCGTCATGTTCCCGGCCGGCTTCAGGCCTTGGCCTTTCATTTCAAGTCACGTGCCTTCCAGTTGCGGCGGGGCTTGAGCGAGTTCACCTCCCGGCCGCCGCGTCATGACCGCGGCGCGCTGCTGGTCGAATCGCCGGTCATCGCGGAAAAGCACGCGCCGCTCTGGCGCGAGCTTTCCGCCGCCGAATTCCCGCTCACCGCCGGCAAGGTGGAGAACCTCCGCCGTGCCGCCCGCGCCTTCCATGGCGTGGAGGTCCCGGCCGGCCAGGTCTTCAGCTTCTGGCGGCAACTCGGCCGCACGACCAAGGGGAAGGGCTTCACCGAGGGCCGCGAATTGCGCGAGGGTTGCCTGGTGCCAGCCATCGGCGGCGGGCTGTGCCAGCTCAGCGGCTTGCTCTATCAGGCGGCGCTGGAGGCGGGCCTGGAAATCGTCGAGCGCCACGGCCACTCGCGCGTGATCCCGGGCTCGGCGGCGGAGAAGAACCTCGATGCCACCGTCTTCTGGAACTACGTCGATCTGCGCTTCCGCAGCGATGTCGCGTGGCGCGTGGAGGTGGAACTCACCGCCGCCGATCTCGTCGTGCGGATCCGCTCGGCGCGGGAAGGCCCGGCAAAGCCCGCTGCACCGGTGGCCGATGCACCACCCCGCCCCGCGCCCTCGGGCGACTGCCTGACCTGCGGGATGATCTCGTGTTTCCGCCACCCGGCGGCGACCGCGGCGCACGCGCCATCCCTGGGCCACTCGGCGTTTTTGTTAGACGCGCGCTGGCCGGAGTTCGACCGCTGGTGCCGCAGCCACTCGCGCGAGGGCGACCGCTGGTTGGTGCCGCTCGACGGCCGGCACTGGAACCGGCCGGGCTACCAATGGTCGCCACCACCGGGCGTGATCACCGGGCGCGCGACCTTTCAAGCGCTGCTCCGCTCGTGGAAGCAACGCCGCCTGCCAGGCCAGGGCGCGAAGCGCCAGCTTGCGCTGTTAGATGGCGATGCCGCGCTGGCCCGGCGCTATGCCGCGATGCTCTCGCCCGAGTGCCGGCACGTCGTGGTCTCGCAAAACCTGCTGCCGCACCTGTGGCAAGCCGGGGCGCTCGGCGGACGCAGCTTTGACGTGCTGATCCAGCGTTGGCCGATGGATGAACTCCAGCGCCGGCTCGATCACGCGAAGGAGAAGCACCCGCACTCCACCACGCTCGGCGACTTCCGCGCCGATCCGGAACTCGTCCGCGCCGAGCGCGAGGCCCTCACTGCCGCGGCTCGTTTGGTCACGCCGCACCGCGCGATCGCGAAGCACTTCGGCGAGCGCGCGTGGCTCATCGATTGGGACATGCCGCAGCCGCTCGAAGTGCAACCCGCGGAGAAAGAGACGGTGTTCTTCCCGGCCTCGCGACTCGGCCGGAAGGGCGCCTTCGAACTCGCCGCCGCCCTGTTGGATGCGCCGCTGGTCGAGGTGAAATGTTTCGGCCACGCGACCGAGGGCGCCGCCGATCCCTTCAAGGAAATCCCCTGCTCTCCCGGCACGAGAGCCGATCTCGCTGGCGCCCGGGTGCTGGTCCTGCCGGCATGGATCGAGCACCAGCCGCGGCTCGCGCTGCTGGCACTGGCGAGCGGCATCCCGGTGATCGCCACCGAGGCGTGCGGCCTGCCGGAGCATCCGCTGCTGCACAGCCTTTCCTCGCCTGACCCGGCGGCCATGCGTATGGTATTGCGCGCGGTGCTCCAACCCGCGGTCCCCGCATGCGTTGCCTCTTGATCGTCCTGCTGCCGCTCGCAAGCCTTTGCGCTTGCCGGGAAAAGGCGCGCACGGAACAAGATCCCGCCGTGCCCGAGAAACGCGCCGCCAGCTCCGAACTCCCCGCTCCAGCGCGGGCCGAGGCTGCCAGCGAGCCCGCGCGACCGGCTCCGAAAACCGCGCGCCCGGCGGAAGCTTCCCCCGCGCCCGAGAAGCACGCCTTCAGCCGTGAACTCCCCGTCCCGGGCGCTGCCGAGGCGGTCCTCGTGAAACCATTGCGCCCGCCACTGATTCCCGCCGCGCCCGAGGAACAAGCCGTCAGCTCCGCGCTCCCCGGCCCGGAACGCGCCAAGGCCGCCGCCAGGCGCGTGCGTCCCGAGCTTGAAAAAGCCCTCGCCGCGAAGGGCCTGCGTTTCGGCGATCCCGTCTTCCTGCGCGCGTTCAAGGAGGAAGGCCAGGTCGAACTCTGGGTGCGCAACCGCGACACGAAGAAGTACGAGCACTTTCGTACTTGGGAAGTGGCCGCCCAATCCGGCAAGCCCGGACCGAAGCTCGCCGAGGGCGATGGCCAGGTGCCGGAAGGCTTCTACCACGTGCCCCCGTCGGCGATGAAGCCGGACAGCGTCTTCCATCTCGCCTTCAACATCGGCTACCCGAACGCCTACGACCGCCACCACGGCCGCACCGGCACCTTCATCATGATCCACGGCAATTGCGTCTCGATCGGTTGCCTCGCCATGACCGACCCCAAGATCGAGGAGATCTACACTCTCTGCGATGCCGCGCTGAAAAACGGCCAGCCGTATTTCCGCGTGAATCTCTTCCCCTTCCGCATGACGCCCGAGCGGCTGGCCCGCGAGAAGGGCAGCGAGTGGTTCGACTTCTGGACGAACCTCAAGGAAGGCTACGACCACTTCGAGCGCGGCCACGTGCCGCCCGATGCCGGCGTGAAGGACGGCCGCTACGTGTTCAAGTAGCCGCCCATCTGCGGACGGTTGAACAGCGCCTGCACGCTCGGCCGCTGCAGCACCAGGATCGTGAACACGCCGAGCGCCGTGCCGAACGGGACATGGAGGCAGGAAATGCAGGCCATCACGAAGCAGAAGGTCCGCTTCTGCCGCGCCGACAAGCACCGGCCGGCATAGAACAACAGGCCCGCGTACACCCACGACAGGAGGATGATCCCGCCGCCCATGACGATGAAGAACCAGCCGAACTCCGTCGGCATGGCAGCCGAGGAAGAGCCGGCAGGAGGCCCCATGGGAAACTTGCCACTCACCATCATGACCCCGAGGAGGACATGAATGATCGGGATCGACCCGAACAGCGCCGCCAACCCCGCCAGCACATAGTGGAAGATCGCCAGCAGCTTGAGATGTTCCGCATCCAGCATGGCCTGCGGGTGCGGCGGCGGTCCGGGAGTCTCCATGCCACCCAGCCAATCCCAAGCCCCGCCCCGCCGCGAGCCGAAAAAGGGAAGGTCTCCAGGGTCACCGCATTGGGA
>CBKZPU010000253.1:0-6538 GCA_966696705.1 uncultured Verrucomicrobiaceae bacterium
GCCGTTTCCAGCACCCCGCTCGGCAGGGCCTCGGCGAAGAGCGAGGTCTGCAAGTCCGGTTCGCAGGCGACGCGGGCCATGCGGCATTGGTGGCGACGGCAGGCGGTCTTCCACATGGTGAAGTGGTTCGCGTAGCTCTCCTTGTAGCGCTTCAGCACGGATGGCTCGATGCGATGCTGGTGGTGAGACTTGCGCTCGGCATCGATGAACTCGTAGTTGCCGGTCCATTCCGGGGTGGCCTCGCTTTGGAGGAAGGGGACGAGGAAGATCGGGCTACCTTGGCGGGCGGCCAGCATGCGGACCGCATGCTCCGGATCGCCGGGGAACAGCAGGTCCGACACCAGCACCCGGATCGCATTGCCGTGAAAGGGGATGCGCGAGAGGTCCGGCGGCAGCGCGGGATCGACGGACTTCATGGCGCGGGCTTCATCGAGCCAGCGGTGGAGCGCGATGCTTTCCGGCGGCAGTGGTCGCACGGCATCCCCACGAACGAGGAAGACCGCGGTATTCGCGCCCGAGCGGCGGGCGGATTCGACGGCGAAACAAAACAGCTCAGCCACTCGCTCGGCCTTCTGCGGGTCGAAGAACATCGATTCCGAGGCATCGAGCACCACGTCCACTACCGGGCGCACTTCCTCGCGGTAGAGCTTCATTGTGTACTGACCGGTGCGGGCATAGGCCTGCCAGTTGATGTGGCGCGGATCGTCGCCGGGGACGTAGGTGCGGTGGTCCTGGAAATCAAGGGACGAGCCGACGCCCGCGCCTTGGAACTCGCCGGCCTGGCCTTTCCACACGCGCGACCGCAGCGGCAGCCGCAGGCGTCCCGCGGCGGCGAGCGCGCGGGCGTGACAGCGGGTGAGTTCTTCGGCGGTCATGACGATGGCGTGGCTGCGTGGCCTTCGGCTTCTTGCTCGACCTCGCGGATGGCGGAGAAATTCCTCAGCGCGCAGATCAGAAGCAGAAGGAAATAGAGGGAAGCGGTGATCGTGCTGACCATCTGCAAAGGGCCGAGGTCGGCGAAGCCCCCGGATGGGGAACGCGCCACGCGTTCCAGATGAGCCACCACATTCATCTGCACGGGAGGGATCCATGAAAGAAGCCAGACATAGCCATCTTCGCGGGTCTCCGCCATGATCATGGCCAGTGCGATGGCAATGACGCAAAGCAGGACTCCGATGAGGATGTAAACCCCCAGCGCATTGCGGACCCGGCGCAAGAAGACCCGCATGAACAACGCCGGCAGCAGGAGGGTTCCGATCGAGGCAGTCAGCATGATGCTGCCGATCACGTCGATTCCGCTCAAGTATCCGCGCGCAATTCCGGGCCGGGAGTAGAACACGCCGATGATCGCGGCCAACATCAGTCCGGTGAATATCACACCGGAGGGCCAGCCGGGATAGAGGAAGCGGCCCGCGAGTTTTCCTAAACCGCCAAATCGCAAGAACGGCCGGCAGATCGGCGGAAGCAGTTGCAGCGGCTCGGTCAGGGCGAGGGTTGCCGCGGGCACGCCGACCAGCATCAGCATCACCGCCATCGGCTCGCGCGGAATCTCCGCGATCCAGCCGATCAAACCAAGGAGCACCACCATGCCCAGTGCGACCAGTCGCCGCGAGGTGCTGTGATTCTCCGCCATCGGCGCAATCATCGAGGCACCCATCGCCAGCGCCATCCAACCGAGGTAGCCGCCGATGGCGAGGAAACTCAACACGGCCCAGCCCGTGCCCTTCTCCTGCAAGGTGCAGAACTCGATCACATCTTTGAGATCGTTGTCGAAGGTGATCGCCATGATCCCGCCGCCGAGATAGATCGCGATGCCGAGCGGCAGCAGCCCGCGGACAAGGATCGAAGGAATCGCCGAGAGCCCGACGGTGAGCGCCGTGAAGATCGCCGAGCCGACAAAGATCAAGGCGAGCAACAAGAGCTCGGCGAACAAGTCCATGCGCCCGAAGAAGTAGCGCAGGATCAGATACGGCACGATCGCCATCAGCAGCAGCCCCGTCTGGCTGACGATGGCCACCCATTTCCCGAGCACGATCCGCCATGACCCGAGACGGGTGAGCATCATCAGGTCGATGGTGCTGCCCTTGATCTCATTGTGCAGGGCGCCCACGCCGCGCAATGGCTGGGCGACCAAGGCGGCGAGCGAGAAGAAGAAGAAGATCACCTTGCTCACGGACGGCCCCGAGTCGCCATCGGAACTCGCGCCGATCGCCGACAGCAGCACCACGCAGAGCAGGCCTTGCAGGGCCAGGAACAGGATGACGAAGGTCTTGGCGCGGAGTCCTTGGCGAAGCTCCTTCACCAGCATCGGCGAAAGCTTGTCGCTGAACTCATCCAGCTGGCCGGCCACGGGAGGCGGCGCGGCGACAGGAGTGGCGGCGGCGCTCATCAGTTGTTCGAGGGTTCGGGCGGGGTGAAGGCGGGCAGCTCGGACTTCGGCGCGCTTGGAATCGGCAAGGCGACTTCACCGCGGTCGAGGCGGCCGAGCATGTCGATGAAGGCGTCCTCAAGGTTGCGCTGCTCCTTGTGGAATTCGGTCACCCTCAAGCCGTCCTTGATCATGCGGGCGAGGATCTCCGCGGCACGTTCCGGATCGCTGGCCTCGATGCGGATGCGTCCGCCGGCCTTGCGGCTCTCCAGGAACTCGACGTGCGGGTTGATCACGCACCAGTCGGAAACCGCCTGCGGATCGCCGAGCACCTGCACGTCGTAGAGCATGCCGCCGGTGGCATCGGTCCCGTGCTTCAGCGATTCCGCGTCGCCATGGTGGACGATGCGTCCGCCATTCACGAAGAGCAGCGAGTCGCACATCTCGCCAAGCTCCGACAGGATGTGGGAGGAAATGAAGATCGTCTTTCCTTCCTGAGCCAGCACCCGGATCAGATGCTTCAGCTCGACGCGCGCCTTCGGGTCCAAGCCCGCGGCCGGCTCGTCCATGATCAATACCTGTGGATCGTGCAGCAGCGCACGGCCGAGGCACAGGCGCTGGGTCATGCCCTTCGACAGTTTGTTGGAGAAGCGGTCGGCCAGCGGGATCAGGTCGGTGAATTCCATCACCTCCTGCACCCGCGTTTTGCGCTCCTTGCCCCGGTAACCGAAGGCACGGGCGTAGAAGTCGAGATACTCGACCACGGTCATGTGCTCGTAGTTGCCGAAGTGGTCCGGCATCCAGCCAATCAACTTGCGCACCTCGTCCGGATGGTGGACCACGTTGATCCCGCAGATCTCCGCCGTGCCCATGGTCGGGTAATCGAGCGACGCGAGGATGCGCATCGTCGTCGTCTTGCCCGCGCCGTTCGCGCCGACGAAGCCGCAGACGGATCCATGAGGGATTTCAAACGAGATCCCATTCACCGCCTTCAGTTGGCCGAAGTAGCGGTAGAGATTGTGAACTTTGATGGCTGCTTCGCTCATGGCTTGGCGATGGGTCCGGTGATGAAGGTGCGGGTCTTGGTCCAATCGATGCCCTTCAGCGTGTCGATGGCCGGAGCATTCTCGGTGGCGGCGATGAAGTGCCCCGGGCGGTCGTGCAGCGAGGCGATGTCCTTCTTCAGGCCGAACACCCGGCGGCTTCGTTCAGCGAGCTGGCCTGATGCCTCGGTGACGAATGCCATGACTTCCTCGGGCTTGGTGGGGGTGCAGGTGAAGGCCTTGCCCGGAACGACATTCTCCGCCTTCCACCAGCCGTTGGCATGGTCGCGGCAGTAGAGGGTCGCGATCGGGAAATCGAAGGTCGAGAGGAAGGACGGGGTGCCGCTTTCGCCGCGCGACTCGATCCGGCCGCGGGTCGGGACAATGGCCCTGACGAAGTGGCCCTGCTCGGAGCGGCTCTGGAACCAATCACCATCCACCTCCAGCTTGCCGTCGGCGAATTTCTCCTCGTAGCGCATCCCGCCGCCGTCGTTGCTGTCGGTCAGGCGAGACCATTGGCTGGCCGCAAGCGGGACACTGGTGACCACCGCGGGCTCGGTCACGGTGAAGCCCCCGCCGAGCAGCACACCGGTGCGGCTGACCTGCTCCTGCAGCACGTAGGCGGAGTTCTCGCCATCATCCGGCCGCACTTCCATCAGCACCGTCCGAATTCCGCGCCCGCCGAAGCCGTCGATCAAGATGATGAGCGCGATTAAGAGGAGACTGGTGCCCAGCGCGATCAATGGCGTGGTAATGAACAACCGGTGCCGTCGTCCCGACTTCGCGAAAACAAACAAGTTCACCGGCCCGACCAGCACGCCGAAGCCGACCAGGATCAAGATGAAGAGACCGTAGTTGTAAGTCTGTTCACCGAACGCCGCCTGGGTCTGCCAGCCACTGCTGAAGTCACTCCGGATCGCGGCGTTCACGGGCGTCATCCGCGATTGATTATGAAACCGGTCCACCGTGGGTGCCGCGTCTAGCTTCAGGTCGATGCCGATCGGGACCAGCGTCACCCGGCCGAAGCTGCGGTCAGCCGAGCGCTTGCCCTTGCCCTCCGCGGCGATCCCCAGCGTCGCCAAGTCGGAAGACGAGGACAGCGTATAGAGGATCAATTCCCCGCCGAGGCGATTCCAGCGCAGGATGGCCGTGCGTGCGCCAGGGGACGCATTTCCCCAGTCGGTGTCGGTCATCGCGATGCCGTCATAGCCTGAATACGCCCGCCAATCTTCCGGCAGGGAACGTGCGTCGAATTTTCCCGCGAAAGTCTCCGAGCCACGATAATGCCCGCCGCCGCTGGTGCTGCCCATATGACTGTCGAGCGTCGAGGCATTCGGCGTGTAAAGCGGCTCGCTTAGCAGCACCGCCGGTTGGTTGTCCCGGTAGGTGGTCTGCACGCTGCCCACCGCGCCGCCGTAGGAACCGGAAAGGCGCACGTTGACGCTGAGGTTTCCGCCATAGCGGTAGTTCAGGAGAGTGGTGCAGGGCACCAGCAGGTCATGGACGCTGGTCCGCTCCGCCGGGATCGTCAAATCGAAGGAGGAGGTGAGTTCGCTGCCTTGCCCGCCATAGCTGCCGTCCGAGGACTCCGTGGAAAGGGTGATCCGGCCCTCTTGTTCGGACGGATTGTTCACCGTCACCCGCACCGGCAGGAAGCCACCGGGTGCCGGGCGATTGAACAACGCCACCGCCTCGACCTTCGTCTTGGACTTCGGGTCGGGGACGTGATTGAAGAGCACCTCCTGCGCTCCCAGCGGAGCAACGAGGGAGGCGAGCAGGATAAGCAGGCGCTTGCGCATGAGTGGCGGGGAAATGAGGAGGAGCGGGACAGAACGAATCTCAGGCCGTCTTGAGGGTCTTGGGCGTCGCGCCGCCTTGGAACGGCACTTCCTCGATCAAGGCTCGGACGATGTCGTTGTTCGTCAAGCCCTCCACGCGCGCGTTGTATTCCAATACGATACGGTGACGCAGCACCGCCGGTGCGACGAAGCGGACGTCTTCGAAAGAGGCATGGGTCCGCTCGTTCATGAGCGCCCGGGCCTTGGCGGCCGACGCCAGCGAGAGCGCGGCGCGCGGACTCGCCCCGTAGCGGATCCCGCGGGCGGCGGAGCTTTGGCCGGGATGGGTGCCATCGACGAGCCGCGCGATGTAGTTCGCGACGACGTCCGGCAGGTAAATGCGGCGCACCAGATTGAGCACCTCGTCCAGCGTCGAGGCATCCATGATCGCCTCGACCTGCGGCTCGGTGCCGAGTTCGCGCTGGGACACGATCCGTTCCAGCGTCTCGACGTTGTTGCGGGTGACCTCCAGCTTGAAAAGGAAGCGGTCGAGCTGTGCCTCCGGCAGCGGGTAGGTGCCCTCCAGCTCGATCGGGTTCTGGGTCGCCAGCACGAAGAAAGGGCGGGGGAGATCGTGCGTTTCTCCCAGCACCGTCACCCGGCGTTCCTGCATCGCTTCCAATAGCGCCGATTGCGTTTTCGGCGAGGCCCGGTTGATTTCGTCCGCCAGCACGATGTTCGTGAACAGCGGGCCCGGCTGGAACACGAAGGCGCGGCGGCCGTCGACTTCCTGGAGCACCGGGTTGCCGGTAATGTCACCCGGCAGCAGATCGGGGGTAAACTGCACGCGCTTGGTGCCCAGCCGCAGGGATTTCGAGAGCCCCTTGACCAACTCGGTCTTTCCCAATCCCGGCAGGCCTTCGAGCAGGATGTGCCCCCGCGCCAGCACGCCAGTCAGCACCAGGTCAATGAGTTCCTCTTGGCCGAATAGCACCTGGTTGAGCGCCGCGGACAGCGAGCGCACGTGCTTTCCGGCGGTGGTGACTTCGGTTTCGGAGGCGTATTCCATGGGATAAGATCGGTCTAATGATGCGGATGCTTGAGGATGTATCGGAATTTACCGTGAAGGCGCGATGAAAATTCCCGCCGGAAGTTCCACCTAGGAAGTCCGCCGGGGAGGGGATCTGTCTGGAAGTTTTGAACGAGGAAGCGCCAAGGAAATGCGGGAAAGTGCCGGGTGATCAGTGATCGGTGATCGGCGGAAGAAGAATGTGTGTTGAGCTCGCTATAGGCATCGGAGACCCGGACTGCGTGCAGCCCTGCTGCCGCTCAATGCCAGCAGCCCTGCT